>CAYORO010000248.1:0-5682 GCA_964406355.1 uncultured Limibaculum sp. | reverse complement strand
GCATCTTCGGCATGACCGATCTCGTTGGCCTCGACCTCTTCCCGCTCGTCGCCAAAAGCCTGAGCGGCGCGCTCGAGGCGGAGGACGCCTTCCAGGCGCAGCTCCGCCCGCAGCCCCTGATGAAGCGGATGATCGAGACCGGCTATACCGGGCGCAAGGGCAAGGGCGGTTTCTACCGGATCAACCGCGCCAAGGGTAAGCTCAAGGAGGCCATCGACCTCGAGAGCGGCGCGTACCGGCCCTCGGTCAAGCCCGACATTCCCGTCCTGAAAGACGCCAAGCGTAGTCTGCTCGCGCTTCTCGACGACGACAGCAGATTCGGCCGCTATGCTTGGCGCGTCATGGCCGACACGCTGAGCTATGCGGCGACACTGGTGGGCGACGCGGCCGACCGTATCGAGGCGATCGACGAGGCGATGCGGCTCGGCTACAACTGGACCTACGGGCCCTTCCAGCTGATCGACCGTATCGGCGTTGCCGCTTTTGTCGAGCGTCTGGAGGCCGACGGCCGCGACGTTCCCGCATTGCTGCGCGCGGCGGACGGTCGTCCCTTCTACCGCATCGTGGCGGGCAAGCGGCAGGGCCTGCGGGCTGGTGGCTACGAGGACCTCGCGCAGCCGGCGGACGTCCTGCTGCTGGAGGACATCAAGCACGCTTCCAGCCCCGTGAGGACATGGGACGCGGCGGCGCTCTGGGATTTCGGCGACGGCGTCGCCTGTTTCGAGATCACGACGCATATGAACGCGGTCGACCGGGAGGTGCTGGCCGCGCTCGACGAGAGCCTCGAGATCGTCGGTCGGGATTTCAGGGCGCTCGTGCTCTACAGCGACGGACCCAACTTCTCGGTGGGTGCCAACCTGCCCGGGATGGCCTCGGCGCTCGGCCAGCCCGAGGCGATCGGCGAGATCGTCGCCTACGGCCAGGACGTGCTGACGCGGATGCGCGACACGCCCTTTCCCGCCGTCGGCGGCGTGGCGGGCATGGCGCTAGGCGGGGGCTGCGAGGTCGCCCTCCACTGCAACGCGCTGCAGGCGCATGCCGAGTGCTACATGGGTCTGGTCGAGGTCGGTGTGGGCCTGGTGCCCGCCTGGGGCGGGTGCAGCGAGATGTTGCGGCGGCTCGGATCCTCGCGGGGCATGCCGCGGGGTCCGATGCCGGCAGCGATGAAGGCGTTTGAGACCATCGCGACGGCCAAGGTCTCGACCTCGGCGGCAGAGGCCAAGGAAATGGGGTTCCTGCGCCACAGCGACGGCATCACCATGAACCGCAATCGCCTGCTGGCCGACGCCAAGGCGCGCGCGCTGGCGATGGTCGAGGACTTCGCGCCGGTTGAGCCCGCCAGCTACCACCTGCCCGGCCCCGGTGGGGAGGCGCTGCTTGTGCAGATGGTCGAGGGCATGGCGCGCCTGGGCCACGCCTCGCGGCATGACGTCGTGGTCGGCACCAAGCTCGCCCATGTCCTTGCCGGAGGTGGCGCGGACCCGATCGAGATCAGCGACGAGCGACAGGTCATGGCGTTGGAGAAGACCGCCTTCCTGGCGCTTCTGCAGGAGCCGAAGACCCAGGAGCGGATCGCGCATCTGATCGAGACCGGCAAACCGCTGCGCAACTGAGCGTGGCACGAGGAGCCATGGCGCGCCATGGCACCCGCCCCCTTTTTCGGACCCCTCGACGACGCGGAAAGGACAACGCTCGATGCAGTACGACTATGTGATCGTGGGCGGGGGCTCCGCTGGTTCAGTCCTCGCCAGCCGCCTGAGCGAGGATCCCAAGGTCACCGTCTGCCTGCTGGAGGCCGGCGGCGGGGGCAACGGCCTCCTCGTGCGCCTGCCCCTCGGCGTTTTTGCCATGGCGCCGGGCAAGCCGTTCAGGATCAACAACTGGGCCTTCGAGACGACGCCTCAGCCGGGCCTGAACGGGCGCCGCGGCTTCCAGCCGAGGGGCAAGACGCTCGGCGGGTCGAGCGCCATCAACGCGATGCTGTACATCCGCGGCCAGCGCGAGGACTACGACAGCTGGGCCGAGGACGGCTGCCCCGGCTGGGACTGGGACAGCGTGCTCCCCTACTTCAAGCGCGCCGAGAATAACGCGCGCGGCGCCGATGCGTTCCACGGCGACGATGGGCCGCTGCATGTCTCGGACCAGAAGGAGTTGCGCCCAATGAGCCGCGCCTTCGTCGAGGCGGCGAAGCAGCTACAGTATCGCCCATGTGATGACTTCAACGATGGTGATAACGAAGGCTGCGGCTATTTCCAGGTGACGCAGTTCCACGACGCGCGCAACGGCGAGCGCTGCTCGGCCGCGGCCGGCTATCTGTTCCCGGTGATGGACCGCCCAAACCTAACGGTGATCACCCGGGCCGAGTGCACCGGGCTGACCTTCCAGGGCAAGCGCGCGATCGGCGTCACCTATCGCCACAAGGGGGCAGAGCACACCGTGCTGGCCGGGCGCGAGGTCTTGCTCGCCGGGGGCGCGCTCAAGACCCCGCAGATCCTGCAGCTCTCCGGCATCGGTGACCCCGAGGACCTGAAACCGCATGGCATCGCGGTGCGCCACGCCCTGCCCGGCGTCGGCAAGAACCTGCAGGACCATCTCGACTTCACCTTGTCCTTCCAGACGCGCGACACCGACTGCCCCGGGCTCAGCCCCGGCGGGGCGCTCAACCTGGCCTGGCATCTCTGGCGCTGGCGGCGGACGGGCGTCTCGATGGCGGCGACCTGCTTCGCCGAGGCGGCGGTGTTCGCCAAGACCGACCCCGCCATGGCGCGCCCGGATATCGGCCTCCATTTCACGATCGTCATCGTCGACGACCACGCCCGCAACCTGCATTACGGCTATGGCTTCAGCTGTCACATGTGCAAGCTGCGCCCCGAGAGCCGGGGCACGGTCACGCTCGCGAGCGCCGATCCCCGCGCCGTGCCCGCCATCGATCCCGCCTTTCTCAGCGACGAGCGCGACCTCGAGACGATGATCAAGGGCGCCCGCATGACGCGCGAGATCATGATGGCGGAACCGCTCGCGAGGTATCGCCACCGCGAACTCTTCGGCACGGAGAACGCCCAAACCGATGCCGACTGGGAGGGCCATATCCGCGCGCGGGCCGACACGACCTATCACCCCGTGGGAACCTGCCGCATGGGCAGCGACGACAGCGCCGTGGTCGACCCGCAGTTGCGCCTGCGGGGCATCAAGGCCTTGCGCATCGTGGACGCCTCGATCATGCCGCGGCTTGTATCGGGTAACACGAACGCGCCGACGATCATGATCGCCGAGAAGGCGGCGGACATGATCAGGGCGACCCAGAGTAGTTAGACAGTGGCAGGCCGGCCGCGGCACTGCCGTTCCGGGAAATCGGCGATCCGGCGAGATGGTCAACCTTTCGAAGAGAGCCAGCACAGTCCTAACGGTGATTGCGGCCGGCGCGGCGGTCCTCGCCGTGCTCGCGCTCGCGCGGCACGACCTGCTCGCCTCGGCAAGCGGCGAGGTCTGCGCCCTGGGCGCGGGCGATCTCGGCGGTTTCGTGGACATCCCCGGCGGCGGCTTCATCCAGGGGGCGGCGCCTCTCTACCCCCATGAGGGGCCGCCGCGGAAAGTGTTCGTCTCGCCCTTCCAGCTGCAGGTACATGAGGTCACCAACAGCCAGTTCGCCGCCTTCGTCGCGGCGACCGGCTACGTGACCGAGGCCGAGCGCAACGGCGGCTCGGCCCGGTTCGAGGGGAGCGACACACCCGAGGTGTTCCTCTCCTGGTGGTCGCTCGATCCGTCGACGACGTGGCGCAGGCCGGAGGGCGCAGGCTCCGACCTGGAAGGCCGTGCGCTGCATCCCGTGGTGCATGTGACCCTGAACGACGCACGCGCCTATGCCGATTGGGCGGGCGGGCGGCTCCCGACAGAAGTCGAGTGGGAGTATGCCGCCAGCCTCGGCCTGTTCGACCCAGCCGACCCGCTATCGGGCATGCGTGCCGAAGACGGCGCGCTGCGCGCCAATATCTGGACGGGGGTCTTTCCGGTGATCGACACGCGGCGTGACGGCTTTGCCGGCACGGCGCCTGTCGGCTGCTTCGAGCCTGGCCTGACCGGCGCTTACGACATGATCGGCAACGTCTGGGAATGGACGACCACGCCGTTCGCCCCCGGCGTGCCGAAGGTCACCATCAAGGGCGGGTCATATCTCTGCAGCGAGGACTATTGCCGACGCTATCGCGCCGCGGCCCGCGAGAGCCTCGAGCAGGATTTCAGCACGGCTCATATCGGCTTCCGCATCGTGAGTGGCAGCTTGAACCGCTCAGTGGGAGGGCAACCCGATGGCTCAGAGCGGGAGTGAACGAGGTGGGTCATCAACGCCATGCCGATGACCGGAGCGAACAGGGACAAGAACGGGACCATTCCAAGCACAGCCAGAACGATCCCGGCAATCCAGATCTCGCGCGATGCCGACCTGCGCAGTTCGGCAACCTGCCTTGGCGGGTGCCGACGGCTCGCTGCAAAGACGTAATACTCACGGCCCAAAAGGTATCCGTTCACGATAGCCGGGGCGAGGGGCAACAACCAGTATAGCGCAATCATGTTCAGATTGATAATGGCAAAGATAGCCGTGTATGTCGCCGCATGCTGAATATCCGCCAGCAGTTTCCTTGGTCTCGCGGGGGGCAGATCCGGATAATGCTTGCGCTCGACAGCCTCCGCCACGGGATTGACCACGAAGGCGATGGCGAGTGAGGCGGTCGGGATAAGGAGGCTCCACACCATCTCCATGAAGTCCAATATTCCCCAATCATATCCAAGCTGACGCAAGATCAAACTCCAAAAAAACGCTGCACCAAAAAACATTGCTGAAATCAATATTAATAATACACCAGATACAGCGACCCCAATCAATACAGGGCCTAAAAGAGAGCGCTCGGAAATTTGAACGATGACCAGGAGGGCAAGCCGCAGGACCCGTCCAATTCCCGCGTCGTTCACTTCTTGAAGTCCCCTTTTACACGCTTGCTACGGATCATGTCGGCGCTTCGCTCTTCCGGCCGCGCGCGAGAAGGATGAGCGACAATGTCGTCGCTGCCAGCGCAATTTCGGCGAGGAGGTAGAAAAGCAGCAATGGTCCGGGCCAACCGTCGAGAATGAAGCTCAGCAGCCGGCCCAAGGCGATGCCAGTTACAAAGACGAACACGGTCCATAGGGCGGCCATCCGCAGGTCGGGCCGCAGGACGCCCGCCAGCCAGAAGCATATCATGCCGAGATAGAGGCCCATGACGGCCCGGAAAACATGCTGTGTGGGAAGGTCGGGATCGCTGATGCCGTAGAGCCAAGCAAGGCTCTCCTCGGGAACCGCTCCATATGTCAAAGCGATAGGCGCAATGCCGATGACCATCGCCATAAGGAATAATCTCCGCGCCTGATCAATCGACATCAGCCAAGCTCCTCTTATCGGTCGCATACATCGAGAACGGACCCAGCTCTACTGAGCCGCGGCGTCCATTTTCCGCGCCACCACGAAGAGCAGCGTCGCCACGACGATCTCGAACAGGATCATGTCGATGGCGAGCCCCGCCCCGTGCCCCCCCCAGGCGATCAGCCGCCCCGCCGCGGCGAAGCCGAGCAGCATGACCGGCGGATAGAGCCAGACCGGGCGCATGGTGATGAGCGCGATCGCGATACAGGCGCCGAGCGTCAGGAAGAACG
>CAYORO010000247.1:0-5711 GCA_964406355.1 uncultured Limibaculum sp. | reverse complement strand
CCGCAGGCCCGGTAGAGCCCGTCGAGCGACACGAACCGCAGCGAGTCGACCCCGAGATGGCGGCCCATCTCGAGCTCGTCCATGCTGGCGGCGAGCAGCTTGTCGCGGTCCGGCGTGTCGACGCCGTAGAAGCACGACCAGCGCGTCGGCGGGCTCGCGATCCGGAAATGCACCTCGGAGGCCCCCGCCTCGCGCACCATCTCCTTGATCTTGCGCGAGGTGGTGCCGCGCACCACGCTGTCATCCACCAGCACCACGCGCTTGCCGCGCACGAGCGCGCGGTTGACGTTTAGCTTGAGGCGCACGCCCATATCGCGGATCTGGTCGGTCGGCTCGATGAAGGTGCGCCCAACATACTGGTTGCGCACGATCCCCATGGCGAAGGGGATGCCGCTCTCCTGGCTGTAGCCGATCGCGGCGGGGGTGCCGCTGTCGGGGATCGGGCAGACGAGATCGGCCTCGACGGGCGCCTCGCGGGCGAGCTGCGCGCCGATCCGCCGCCGCGCCTCATAGACCGAGAGCCCGCCGATCACGCTGTCCGGCCGCGAGAAATAGACATGCTCGAAGACACAGAAGCGCCGCCGCGCCGGCTCGAAGGGGCGCGAGCTCTCGACCCCGCTCTCGCGCACGATCACCATCTCGCCCGGCTCGACCTCGCGCACGAAATCGGCGCCCACGATGTCGAGCGCGCAGGTCTCGGAGGAGAGGATCCAACCGTCGCCCTTGCGCCCCAGCACCAGCGGGCGGACCCCCATCGGGTCGCGCACGCCGATCATCTTGGTGCGCGTCATCGCGACGATGGAGAACGCCCCCTGCACGAGGCGGAGCGCATCCTTCATCCGGTCCGGGATCGTCTGCTGGATCGAGCGCGCCATCAGATGCACGATGCATTCGGTGTCGGAGCTCGACTGGAAGATCGAGCCGCGCTCGATCAGCTGGCGGCGCAGCTTGAGCGCGTTGGTCAGGTTGCCGTTATGCGCGATCGCGAAACCGCCCATCGCGAGATCGGCATAGAGCGGCTGGACATCGCGTAGCGCCGTATGGCCCTTGCCGCCGGCGGTCGAGTAGCGCGTGTGGCCCATCGCCATGCGGCCCGGCAGCAGGTCCATCACCGAGGGTTTGGTGAAGTTGTCCCGCACATGGCCGATCCGGCGGACCGTGCTGAACGCGGTCTCGGGGTGGTAGGCCGCAATGCCCGCCGCCTCCTGGCCCCGGTGCTGGAGCGCATGGAGCCCGAGCGCGACATAGGTCGCCGCATCCTCGATCCCGCAGACGCCATACACGCCGCACTCCTCGCGGGGGTGATCGTCATCCGCCGGTGCGGGATCGAACGGCAGCGACGGGAACCCGTCGGCGGCGGTCACGGCCATGCTGGGGGCCCTCCATCGCGAACATGCTCGCATATAGGCCAGCCGTGACCGTCTGTCATCGGCAACCCTTCGCCACAGATGCGCGAGGGCCTTGACCTTGCCAGCGCGTTTCGCGACCCTCTCGATGACGTTGTTTTACGATGCGTTAGGGAAAGACCGGGATCGGAGCGCGGAGATGACGGGTGTAACCGTCCGATCGAGGCCGGAGACCGGGTGATGGGCAGCGTCCCCGACTATTTTCCGATCCATGATCGCGTGCTCGGACGGATGGTTCAGGTCCGGCTGCGGCACCGGCGTCTCGCAGTGATGGTCAAGCCCGGCAAGAGCCACGAGCTCGACGGCATCGTCAACGAGATCGCCGCGATCAGCCGGCGCGCCGATAGGCTGAGCTCCCAGTGGCTCGGGCTTGCCAAGGAGATCCTCGCGATCCAGGGCGCCGGTCGCAAGGACGGCCACCGGAGCCCCGCCGGCCAATCCCGCGCCGAGGCAAAGCACCGCGAGGCGTGCGAGCTGCTGACGGACTGGGAGGACGCCGCCGCGGATCTCGACGTCCTCTGTCGCCGCCTCGAGGCTTATGCCGAACAGGGGCTGCTCGGCTCGCGCTGAGGTGTGCGCCCCGTCATGGGGCGTGCCGCCTGCTCAGTTGGCCGGTGTCAGTTGGCCGGTGTCGGTGCCGGGCCTTCGATGCCCCGCTCGTCGACCTGCGGGGCGGCCGGGGTCTCCGGGAGCTCGCCCTGGCAGGGCGACATCATCGCGTCGATCCGCTCGGTGACGAAGGGCGGCAGCTCGGTCGGCACCGCCTCGCGCAGCACGGCCGAGATCTGATCGAGATAGGGGCGCACCTCGGCGGTCGCGAGCGGCACCCACTCCTCCTGCTGGCCGGCGAGCTCCTGGTAGAGGATAAAGGCGACCGCCACCAACAGCACCGCCCGCGCCGCACCGAACACGAAGCCGAGGATCCGGTCGAGCGGTCCGATCGCGCTGTCGAGCACGAGGTTCGAGATCACCGGTGTGAAGACCGCCATGATCAGGAGCCCGAGCGCCATCACCAGCACGAAGGCCGCGATCACCGAGATGATGCAGGACGAGGCGAGGAACGGCCCGACCGCCGGGATCTCGCGCACCAGCGGCTCCACGACCGGAGTGAGGAAGGCCGCGACGCCCGCCGCGATGACCCAGCCCCCGATGGCGAAGATCTCGCGCGTCAGCCCGCGGGAATAGGCGAGCAGCGCCGAGATCAGGGCGATCGCGCCAACGCCTCCGTCGACCAGGGTGAAACTCATGCGTCTGTCCTCTCTCTCAGATGGGCGCCGTGCCGAAGGTTTCGTCCGTCAGGTCGGACAGGTTCGCCATACGCCGGATGGATATGCCTGATTCGTCGGAGCGCTTCATCAGGGAAGGCGTGAAAGCCAGCTGAAAGCCGAGCTTTTCGGCCTCGCGGAGTCGCAAATCGGGTTGGCTCACGGGCCGGAGCGCGCCCGAAAGGCTCACCTCGCCGAAAAACGCGGCATCGACCGGCAGGGCCCGCCCCGCAAGCGCCGAGGTGAGGGCGGCGGCCGCGGCGAGGTCGGCCGCGGGCTCGGAGATGCGCAAGCCTCCGGCGACGTTGAGATAGACATCGTGGCCCGCGAGGCTCACGCCCGCACGGGCCTCGAGCACCGCGAGCACCATGGCGAGCCGCCCGCTGTCCCAGCCGATCACCGCGCGCCGCGGGGTGCCGAGCGCCGAGGGGGCGACGAGCGCCTGGATCTCGACGAGCACCGGCCGGGTGCCCTCGAGCCCGGCAAAAACCGCCGAGCCCGGCACCTCGGCCTCGCGCCCGCCGAGGAAGAGCGCCGAGGGGTTGGCGACCTCGGCCAGCCCGCGGTCGGTCATCTCGAAGACCCCGATCTCGCCCGCCGGCCCGAAGCGGTTCTTGACCGCCCGGAGCAGGCGGAACTGGTGACCGCGCTCGCCCTCGAAATAGAGCACCGTGTCGACCATGTGTTCGACGACGCGGGGGCCGGCGATCTGCCCCTCCTTGGTGACATGGCCCACCAGGATCACCGCGACGCCGCGGCGCTTGGCAAAGACCGTGAGCTCATGCGCCGCCGCACGCACCTGCGCGACCGAGCCGGGGGCGGCATCCACATGGTCGGCCCACATCGTCTGGATCGAGTCGACGATCACCAGCCCCGGGCGCTCGGCCTCGAGCGTCGCGAGGATGTCGCGAAGGCCGGTCTCGGCGGCGAGCCGCACGGGCGCGTCCGAGAGCCCGAGGCGCGCGGCGCGGAGGCCGATCTGCGCGGCCGCCTCCTCGCCCGAGACATAGATCGACGCGAGGCCCGCATGGGCAAAAGCCGCGGCCGCCTGCAGCAAGAGCGTCGACTTGCCGATACCGGGATCGCCGCCCACCAGCGTTGCCGATCCCGGCACCAGCCCGCCGCCGAGCACCCGGTCGAGCTCGGCGATCCCCGAGCAGCTGCGCCGCGGCGCGGCGCCGCCGGCGTCGAGCGGCACGAGCGGCACCACCCGCCCGCGCTTCGGCCCCAGCGCCTTGGGCGCGGCCGGCGCCTCCTCCGCGAGCGCGTTCCACGCCCCACAGCTCGAGCACTGCCCCGCCCATTTGCTGTGGACGGCGCCGCACTCGCGACACACATAGGCGAGGCTCTGCTTGGCCATGGGCTCTCCGAACGGTTGCCGGAGAGAATCAGATCGCGCGCGCCACGGCAAGCCGCCCTAGAGCGGGGTTAGCGCCACCGCCCCCGCGATCAGCACGATCGCGAAGAGCTGGATGAGGGCCGGGAAGATCCGGTACCACCCCTCCTCGACCACGAAGGTCCAGACCGCGATCCCGAGGAGCGGCAGGGCGAGGAGCCGGGCGAGGTCGACCTGGCGCTCGAGCAGCGCCCCCATCACCACGAGCACGGCGATGACCGTCGCGATGTTGGCGGTCCGGCGGCGCCCCTCGCGCAGCATCGCCTGCGACACCGAATAGAGCGTGGCCATGCAGACGGCGATCCCGGCGAAGACACCCGTGATCATCAGGATCGACGTCATCCGGCCCCTCCCCCGATCGGCAGTCGTGCGGCAAAGACGCCCGCGAGCGCGCAGGCCGTGAACAGCCAGAGCCCCCAGGCCGCCTCGACATAGCCGAGCCCCGCCCCTTTCGCCACGACGATGTAGAGCGCGACGAGGAAGACATCGGCCATCGCGAGCTTGGCGAGCGCCGCCAGCACCGGCAACGCCCGCGGCCCGAGCAGGCCGAAATGGAGCGCCGCCAGCGCCACGGTCTTCGCATAGGGGAAGACCATGCCGAGCGCTGCCACCAGGACCGCGAGCGCCACGTCCCGCTCCCAAAGCGCCCCGACCGCGCCGAGGATCGAGATCTCGCGCCCGCCGAACCAGGGCATCAGCCCCGCCTCGGCGAGCGGCGCCCACCACGCGACCGGCCAGAGCCCGAGCAGCGCAAGGTTGAGCCAGATGGTGAGCCGGTCCCGTGTCACGGTCGGGGGCTCCAGGCCGACGCGGCAGGCGCCTCACCCGCCGCCAGTATCGGCACGCTGAGAGGCCTCGCGCATCCGCTTGGTCCACTCCGAGACGTCCTCGGCAATGATCGCCTCGGCCCGCTCGACCAGAAGCTTGTCCGGATCCACCGGTGCGTCGGCGCTCGCCATCGCCGCATCGTAGGGACCGACCTTCTGTTGCCAGAGCCACCTCTCGCCCTTCAGCGCCTCCTCGCGGGCGCGGTAGAGCACCCCTGTCTCCCAATAGCGCCGGACCGAGATGATGCTTGTGGCGATCGCCGCCGCGCCCGAGGAGGCCAGCGCGAGGATCCGAAGACCGCTCTTTGACTCGTCATCCGTGGCGATCTCCGCCCAGCCGATCAGCAATGGCGTCAGCGCCGCTGCCACGATCGTAACGTTCTGCCAGGACTTGCCCCGCCTCTGCTCGCGGGTCGCAGCAGTCTCGAAGTGGCTGATCTGATGGTCCAACCGGTGCTTGAGGTAGTGTTCGACGGTTCCCGGTTTCGGCACGTCCGCTAGTTCGGCCATCGCAGGATCCTCCCTCTACAGGCTTACCTTAGCGCGGCGATCGGGCCTTCGGCGAGGCCGTTGACGAATTGGTGGACGTAAGCGTTCTCGCAGGTGTCGATCTCGCCGACCGGCCCCTGCCACTGGATCACGCCCTCATGCAGCATCGCCACGCGGTCGGCGATCTTCCGCACCGAGCTCATATCATGGGTGATGGTCAGCGCAGTGGCGCCCATCTCGACGACGATCTCGCGGATGAGCGCGTTGATCACATCGGCCATGATCGGGTCGAGCCCGGTCGTCGGCTCGTCGAAGAAGATGATCTCCG
>CAYORO010000246.1:0-5713 GCA_964406355.1 uncultured Limibaculum sp. | reverse complement strand
ACCGGCCCAATCTGCGCCAATACGCCTTCAAGGAGCATGAGGGCAGCTATCTCGTCGGCGTCGCCGCGGCGCTCGCGAGCGAGACCGGCAAGGTCGGCTTCATCGGCGGCATGGACATCCCGCTGATCCGCAAATTCGCCTGCGGCTATGTGCAGGGCGTGGTCGAGACCAACGCCGAGGCGGAGGTGATCGAGAACATGACCGGCACGACGCCGGCCGCCTGGAACGACCCGACCAAGGGCACCGAGCTCGCCAACAGCCAGATCGACCGCGGCGCCGACGTCGTCTACCACGCGGCCGGCGGAACCGGGATCGGCGTGATCCGCGCGGCCGCCGATGCCGGCAAGCTCGCGATCGGCGTCGACAGCAACCAGAACGCGCTTGCGCCCGGCACCGTGCTGACCTCGATGGTCAAGCGCGTCGACGTCGCCGCCTACGACACGCTGACCGACGCGATGAGCGGCAACTTCACGCCCGAGATCCGCATCCTCGGCGTCGCCGAGAACGGCGTCGACTGGGCGCTCGACGAGAACAATGCGAGCGTCGTGACGAACGAGATGAAGGCCGCCGTCCAGGCCGCGCGCGAAAAGATCATCGCCGGCGAGATCGTCGTGCACGACTACATGGCCGACAGCACCTGCCCGTTCTGAGGACGCCGCGGGTGACCACTCCGGCCGAGCGCGGCTTTCGCGTGCGCGCGCTCGGCGAGATCGCGATCCGGTGCGCGGATCTTGACGCGATGGAGCGGTTCTATGCCGAGGTGATCGGGCTCGAGCGGCTGACCGAGCGCTCGGCCGGGATCGTGTTCTTCCGCATTGCCGAAGGGTTTGGCGGGCACACGGCGGTGCTCGCGCTCTTCGGTCCCGGCGCGGGGCGACCGGACCTCCATGCGGTCAGCGAGGCGGCGCCCGAGACCGGCGCACGCTCCTCGCTCCACCACCTCGCGCTCAGCCTCGGCTGGGAGGAGCAGGCGCGGGCCATCGCGTGGTATGAGCGGATCGGCCAGCCCTATCGCATCGAGCGGTTCGACTGGATCGGCTGGCGCGGCGTCTTCACCGAAGACCCCGAGGGCAACACGGTCGAGCTGGTCGCCGCCACGCCCGAGGGCCCGCGATGAGCGCGCCGGCGCTCCGGCTCTCCGGGATCACCAAGCGCTTCGGTCCGGTGCTCGCCAATGACCGCGTCGATCTCGAGATCGCCGAGGGCACCATCCACGGCATCATCGGCGAGAACGGGGCGGGGAAGTCGACCCTCGTCTCGATCATCTACGGCTTCTACGAGGCCGATGCGGGCGAGATCGCGATCGCCGGCCGTCCCGCCGAGATCCGCAGCAGCGCGGATGCGATCGCGCTCGGCATCGGCATGGTGCACCAGCATTTCGTGCTGGTGCCGACCGCGACGGTGCTCGAGAACGTGATGCTCGGGCGTGAGGGAGGGTTCCTGCTGCGCGAGGGGCGCGCGCGCACCCGGGCCGACCTCGCCCGGCTCGCCTCGGAATACGGCCTCGAGGTCGATCTCGACGCCCGGATCGACACCCTCCCCGTCGGCCTCCAGCAGCGCGTCGAGATCCTGAAAGCGCTTCTGTGCGGCGCCCGCATCCTCATCCTCGACGAGCCGACGGGCGTGCTGAGCCCGACCGAGACGGAGGCGTTCTTCGACATTCTGCGCGCGCTGAGGGCCCGCGGGGTGACCGTCCTCCTGATCACCCACAAGCTCCAGGAGATCCTGGCGGTCACCGACGAGGTCTCCGTGCTCCGGGGCGGGCGGATGGTGGGCCGGCGCAAGACCTGCGAGACGACCCGTGAGGACCTCGCTGAGCTGATGGTCGGCCGGCGTGTGGTGCTCGAGGTCGAGCGGCTCGCCGCCGAGCCCGGCGAGGTCATGCTCGCAGCGCGCGGTCTCGGCTGGCACGACGAGCAGGGCGTCGCGCGCGTCACGGGCGTCGATCTCGAGCTGCGCGCCGGCGAGATCACGGGGCTCGCCGGTGTCTCGGGCAACGGGCAGACGGAGCTCCTCGACCTCCTCTCCGGCATCGCGCCCCTTCAGGCGGGCCATATCGAGATCGGCCAGCGGCGGATCGACGCCGCACACCCTGCCGATCCGGCCGAGATGCGCACGCTCGGCCTCGCCCATGTCCCGGAGGACCGCCACCGCCGCGGCCTCGTGCTTGCCTTCGAGGCCCGGGAGAACGCGGTTCTCGGATATCAGGAGCAGGCGAGCGCCGGCGCCGGATGGCTCCTCAGCCCGGCCCGGCTCGCGGAGCACTGCGCCCGGCTGATGGGGCGCTTCGACGTGCGCCCGGACACCCCCTCGCTCCGCACCGCCAACTTCTCGGGCGGCAACCAGCAGAAGCTCGTCCTCGCGCGGGAGCTCGAGCAGCGCCCCAGTGTGCTTCTCATCGGACAGCCGACCCGGGGGGTGGATGTGGGCGGCATCGCCTTCATCCATGCGGAGCTGATGCGCCTCAAGACGCGGGGCTGCGCGATCCTCGTGGTCTCGGCCGAGCTCGACGAGGTGCTGGCGCTCTCCGAC
This sequence comes from uncultured Limibaculum sp., assembly GCA_964406355.1. Classification (GTDB taxonomy): domain Bacteria; phylum Pseudomonadota; class Alphaproteobacteria; order Rhodobacterales; family Rhodobacteraceae; genus Thermohalobaculum. The sequence continues at coordinate 3,181 of CAYORO010000246.1, read as the reverse complement.
CGGATCCTCGTGATGGCCGGGGGGCGGATCACCGGGCGCCTGACGCCCGAGACCGCGGATCTGCGCCAGATCGGGCTGATGATGGCCGGCGCCGTCGATGGCGGCACAGAGTGTGACGACGCGACCCCCCTGCAGGCGCTGTCATGACCCGGCTCCCGCCCTGGGCCGAGATCGGCCTCCTGCCGCTCATCAACCTCGCGCTCGCCTTCGCCGTGGCCGCAGCGGTGATCCTGATGGTCGGCGAGGACCCGGTCGCGGCCCTCACCGTGATGATCCAGGGTGCCTTCGTCTATGAGGGCTCGATCGGCTACACGCTCTATTACGCGACGAATTTCGTCTTCACCGGCCTTGCGGTCGCGGTCGCCTTCCAGGCGCGGCTCTTCAATATCGGGGCGGAGGGCCAGGCCTATCTCGGCGGGCTCGGCGCGGTGCTGGTCGCGGTCACGCTTGACCCCTGGCTGCCGGGCGGTCTCGCGCTTCCCTTGGCGGTCGCGGGCGCGGCGCTCTTCGGGGCGGCCTGGGCGGCGGTGCCGGGCTGGCTCCAGGCCTATCGCGGCTCTCACATCGTGATCACGACGATCATGTTCAACTTCATCGCCGCGGGCCTCATGGTGGCGCTGTTGTCCGGACCGCTCCGCCGCACGGGCCAGCCCAACCCCGAAAGCGCGCTGATCCCCGAGGGCGCCCGCCTGCCCTTCGTCCACGACGTGCTGCGCGGGCTCGGCATCGACGCCGCGACCAGCCCGCTCAACCTCTCGATCCTGATTGCAGTGGCCGCCTGTGTGGGCGTCTGGGTGCTGGTCTGGCGGACCCGCTGGGGCTATGCGCTCCGGGCCCTCGGCCAGTCCGAGCCCGCCGCCGCCTATGCCGGGATCCCGGTGCGCCGCCTTGTGATCGCGGCGGTCGCCCTCTCCGGCGGGCTCGCGGGGCTGATGGCGACGAATGTGATCCTCGGCGCAGAGGGCAAGGTCGTCATCAACTTCACCTCGGGCTACGGGTTCACCGGCATCGCCGTCGCGCTGATGGGCCGGGCGCACCCGGTCGGCATCGTGCTCGCGGCGCTCCTCTTCGGCGCGCTGTTCCAAGGCGGCACGGAGCTCGACTTCGAGTTCGACACCATCACCCGCGAGATGGTGGTGCTGCTCCAGGGGCTGATCATCTTCTTCTCCGGCGCGCTGGCGCTGATGTTCGTCCCCTGGCTCGAGCGCCGGCTCGCGAGGCGCGGATGAGCTGGATCGACCTCGTCCTGATCGCGGACTCGACGCTGCGCCTCGCGACGCCGCTGATCCTGTGCGCGATGGCCGGCCTCGTCTCCGAGCGCGCGGGCGTGATCGATATCGGGCTGGAGGGCAAGCTGCTGGTCGCGGCCTTCGCAGCCGCGGCGACAGCGTCGATCACGGGCAACCCCTGGGCCGGACTCCTGGCGGCGCTCGCGGCCTCCGCGGTCCTCGCGGCGCTCCACGGCTTTGCCTGCATCACGCATAAGGGCGAGCAGATCATCTCGGGCATCGCGCTCAACGTGCTCGCCTCGGGTCTGACGGTGGTGATCGGGATCGCGCTCTTCGACCAGGGCGGGCAGACGCCGCCGCTCGGGCCCGAGGAGCGCTTCGGCCCGATCGAGTTCCTCGGCACCGAGACGCTGGCCGACGTGCCCGGCCTTGGCGTGCTCTGGCGCGAGCTGATCTCGGGGCACACGGGGCCTGTCTATCTCGCGCTCGCCTCGGTGCCGCTCGTCTGGTGGCTCCTCTGGCGCACGAGCTTCGGGCTCCGGATCCGCGCGGTGGGCGAGCTGCCGGCGGCGGTAGACAGCGCGGGCATCTCGGTGACCTGGCTCCGCTACCGGGCGGTGCTGATCGCAGGGCTTCTCTGCGGGCTCGCCGGGTTCTTCCTGTCGACCGCCCATGGCGCGGGCTTCGTGCGGGAGATGAGCGCGGGCAAGGGCTACATCGCGCTGGCGGCGATGATCTTCGGCAAGTGGCGGCCCTGGCAGGTGCTGGGCGCCTGCCTGCTCTTCAGCGCGCTCGAGGCGGTCGGCGCGCGCCTCCAGGGCACCGAGCTGCCGGTGGTGGGCGAGATCCCGATCGAGCTCGTGCTGGTGCTCCCCTATGTCGCGACCGTCGTGTTGCTCGCCGGGTTCTTCGGCCGAGCGGTCCCACCCGCGGCCCTCGGCGTCCCCTACCGAAAGGAGCGATGAGGATGGAGGACGACGCCCTGATGGAGGCCGCGGCCGCGATGCGCGCCAAGGCCTATGCCCCCTATTCCCGCTTCACCGTCGGCGCGGCGCTCCGCGACGACCGGGGCCAGGTCCATCTCGGCTGCAATGTCGAGAACGCCGCCTACCCGCAGAGCCAGTGCGCCGAGGCCACCGCGATCGGCGCCATGGTCGCGGCCGGCGGCCGGCGCATCGCCGCGATCGCCGTGGCCGGGCCCGACGGTGTGGTCTGCACCCCCTGCGGCGGCTGCCGGCAGCGGATCCGCGAGTTCGCCGGGCCGGACACGGTCATCCTGGTGGGCGACGGCTCTGGCATCCTCCAGCGCTACAGCCTCGACGAATTGCTGCCCGCCTCCTTCGGCCCGGAGACCCTGGGCTGAGCGCTCCCGCAGCGCAGAAATCTCGACCCAATGATTTGAAATGGCGCGGGGGCTGGTGCAGGCTGAGCGCCAGCCAATCGTTCAGGGGATCAGATGAGCCAAGCCTCGCGCGCCCCGGGCATCACCGCCGGCCGCCTCGATGCGGAGGCCCTCGCCCGGAACTTCGACGACCTCCACCCGCCGCTCTCGGCCCATGAGGCGCTGGTCGCCGCCGAGCGCTGCTATTTCTGCCACGACGCGCCCTGCATCGCGGCCTGCCCGACGGCGATCGACATCCCGCTCTTCATCCGCCAGATCGCCGCCGGCCGCCCGCGCGAGGCGGCGAAGACGATCTTCGACCAGAACATTCTCGGCGGCATGTGCGCCCGGGTCTGCCCGACCGAGACGCTCTGCGAAGAGGCCTGCGTGCGCGAGGCGGCGGAGGGCGAGCCCGTGCAGATCGGCCGCCTGCAACGCTTCGCGACCGATGCCGCCATGCCCCATCCCCAGCCCTATACCCGCGCGGCGCCGACTGGCCGCCGGATCGCCGTGGTCGGGGCGGGGCCGGCGGGGCTCGCAGCCGCCCATCGCCTCGCGCTGCACGGGCATG
>CAYORO010000245.1:0-5724 GCA_964406355.1 uncultured Limibaculum sp. | reverse complement strand
CCCGCGCCAGATCGACTTCGCCAAGTTCCGCGAGATCGCCGACAGCGTGGGCGCCCTTCTGCATGTCGACATGGCGCATTTCTCGGGCCTCGTGGCCGGCGGGGCCCACCCCAACCCGCTCGAGCACGCCCATGTCGCGACCTCGACCACGCACAAGACGCTCCGCGGCCCGCGCGGCGGCATCATCCTGACGAATGACGAGGCGCTGGCGAAAAAGTTCAACTCGGCGGTGTTCCCGGGCCTTCAGGGCGGGCCGCTGATGCATGTGATCGCAGCCAAGGCGGTGGCCTTCGGCGAAGCGCTGCGCCCCGAATACCGCTCCTACATCGCCCAGGTGGTGACGAACGCCCAGGCGCTCGCCGACGAGCTGATCAAGGGCGGGCTCGACATCGTGACAGGCGGCACCGACACCCATCTCTGCCTCGTCGACCTGCGGCCCAAGGGCGTGAAGGGCAACGCGGCCGAGCAGTCGCTGCTGCGCGCGCACATCACCTGCAACAAGAACGGCATCCCGTTCGACCCCGAGCCGCCGATGGTCACCTCCGGACTGCGCCTCGGCTCGCCTGCCGGCACCACGCGCGGCTTTGGCGAGGCGGAGTTCCGCGAAGTCGCCCGGCTGATCTGCGAAGTGGTCGACGGCCTCGCCGCCAATGGCGAAGAGGGCAATGCGGGCGTCGAGGCCACAGTGCGCGAGAAGGTCTCCGCACTCTGCGGCCGGTTCCCGATCTACGACGCCCTGCCCGCCTGAGCCGGCGCCCCGGCTTGGTCGACATCGCCCGTCGCGTCCGCTGAGGCGCGCCGGGCATTCCCGGGGCTCGGAGGGACCGGCGCGAGATGGCGACCGAGAGACGGAACCGGAGCGGCGCTGCGCGTGCGCTCGGCGTGCTCGCCTCGGTGCTCGATCCGCGGCTCTGGATCCACCCGTTTCGCCTGCTGCACTACTACAACTACAGCCATGTGGCGCAGCGGCGCCGGCTCACCTGCGGCGCGAAGGTCTGGATCGCGCCGAATGTCTCGTTCCGCAACGGCGAGCGCATCACGCTCGGCGACCGCGTCCAGATCGGTGAGCGCTGCGGCCTCTGGGCGGGCGACATCAGCGGCCGGATCATCGTCGGTGCCCACAGCACCTTCGGGCCCGACTGCTACCTGACCGCGTCCGACTACGGCACCGCGGCAGAGGCGCGCGTGGTCGATCAGCCCAAGCGCGAGCGGGATGTGGTGATCGGCGAGGAGGTCTGGCTCGGCACCCGCGTGATCGTCACCGCCGGGGTGACCATCGGGCGCGGCTGCATCGTCGGCGCGGGGTCGGTGGTGACGCGCGACCTGCCCGAGATGGCGATCGCCGTCGGCGTGCCGGCGCGGGTCGTTGGCATGCGGGGTGAGGCATCCGCCCCATGACCGGCGCCGAGTTCGCCGGGCCCGAGATCGCGGTCGTCATCCCCCATCTGAACGACACGGCACGGCTCACCCTCTGCCTCACCGCCCTGCTGCCAGAGGGTGTGCCGCCGGGGGTCGAGGTGGTGGTGGCCGACAACGGCTCCACCGAGGATGTCGCGGGCGCTGTGGCCTCTTTCCCGGGCGTGCGGCTCGTCACGGAGAGCGCGCCCGGCGCCGGGCCGGCCCGCAACCGCGGCGCGGCCGAGACGACGGCCCCGCGGCTCCTCTTCCTCGATGCCGATTGCGTGCCCGCGCCAGGGCTGATCGAGGCCGCGCGCCGCGCGTTGGAGACCGCGGATCTCGCGGGCGGCCGCATCACCGTCTTCGACGAGACCGCCCCGCCGCGCACCGGCGCCCAGGCGCTCGAGACGGTGCTGGCCTTCGACCAGGAGCGCTATGTCACCCGCCTCGGCTTCAGCGCGACGGCCAATCTCGCCACCTGGCGGCGGGTGTTCGACGCGGTCGGCGGGTTTCGCACGGGCGTGGCGGAGGATGTCGACTGGTGCCACCGCGCCCGCGCGCTGGGCTGCCGCATCGCCTATGCGCCGCAGATGGCGGTCGCACACCCCACGCGCGCCGACTGGCCCGCGCTGCGGCGCAAGTGGCGGCGTCTGACGGCCGAGAGCTTCGCGCTCCACCTCGACGGCGGGGGGAGCCGCGCCCGCTGGGCCGCCCGCGCCGTCGCGGTCGCAGGCTCGCCGGTGCGCGACGTGCCGCGGATCCTCGGCCACCGGGGCCTCGATGGCTCGGGCGAGCGCCGTCGCGGCGCCGCAACACTGGTCGGCCTGCGGCTCCTGCGCAGCCTCTGGATGCTCTGCCAGGCGCTCGGCCTCCCGTTCCGGTGATCGCTCAAGCCGCGATCCCGCTTGACCTCGGCGCCCGGCCGGTCAGATTGCCGGCCATGACACGGTGGTTCCCGTCTATCGCTGCGGGTCTGGCGGGGCTCCTGGCCGTCCCGGCCACCGCCTATGACTATCGCATCCTCCACATGATCGAGGACCGGCACACTCACGCGATCATCCGCGTCTCGGCCATGCCCGAGGAGGGCGACATCGCCGAGCGCGGCCGCGCGGACTGCTCGGGTATCGACGCGCTCGACCGGCGCGGGCGCAACGTGGCGCGGGCCTTCGGGCGGGCGTTCCAGCGCTCGAGCATCCATATCGATCTGATCTACACCAGCAATATCTGCCGCCAGATCGAGGCGGGACGGCTGCTGCAGATCGGCCCCTCGAACGAGCTCGACCTGCTCGACCCGGTCGCGGACGGCGAGGATGCGGCCGACCGGATCGACGCGCTGCTGACGATGCTCGACGGCCTGCCCCCGGGCGAGACGGCGCTGCTGATCGCGCATCAGGCGACGATCGAGGCGCTGGTCGGCGAGACGCTCTCGGTCGGCGAGGGCCTCGTCTTCACCCTGCCCCCCTTCGGCCGGCCGGAGATGCGCGGGCGCTTCGGCCTGCCGCCCCACTAGGGACCCGAGCCGGCCTGCGAGGGCGACCCCGGCCGCTTCCAGATCTGGGGGCGCACAGAGCGCCCTACACAACTCATCGCGGCCCCCCTATAGTCGTGGCGGAGAGTGGGATAGGAGATCCCGATGCGTTGCCCGTTTTGCGGAAACACCGACACCCAGGTGAAGGACAGCCGCCCCGCCGAGGACCATGTCTCGATCCGCCGCCGCCGGCTTTGCCCGGCCTGCGGCGGGCGCTTCACCACCTATGAGCGCGTGCAGCTGCGCGACCTCGTCGTCGTCAAGAAGAACGGGCGGCGCGAGGAGTTCGACCGCGACAAGCTGGCGCGCTCGATCCGCATCGCGCTGAGAAAGCGCCCGGTCGAGCCCGAGCGCATCGAGCAGATGATCAACGGGATCGTGCGCCGGCTGGAGAGCCTCGGCGAGACCGACATCGCCTCGGACACCATCGGCGAGATCGTGATGGAGAGCCTCGCCCGCGTCGACACGGTGGCCTATGTCCGCTTCGCCAGCGTCTACCGCAACTTCCAGGAGGTCTCGGACTTCGAGGAATTCGTCTCCGAGCTCCGTCCCGGGGCGCACGCGAAAACCGAGAGCTGACGGCGGCGGCCGGTGTCGCAGGCCGAGGATCGCCGCTGGATGCGCGCGGCCCTGACGCTGGCGCGTCGCGGGCTCGGCCGGGTGGCGCCCAACCCCTCGGTGGGGGCGATCCTGGTGCGCGAGGGCCGGGTGCTCGGGCGCGGGGTCACCACCGATGGGGGCCGGCCCCATGCCGAGGCAGTGGCGCTCGCCCAGGCGATCCGGCTCTGGGGACGCGAGGCGCTCGCGGGCGCCACGGCCTATGTGACGCTCGAGCCCTGCTCCCATCACGGGCTGACGCCGCCCTGCTCCGATGCGCTGATCGATGTGCGGGTGGCGCGCGTGGTCTCGCCGATCCTCGATCCCGATCCGCGGGTGGCGGGCCGCGGCTTCGCCAAGCTCGAGGCTGCGGGCGTGCGGGTCGAGACCGGGCTGATGGCTGTCGAGGCGCGCGCGGTGAATGCGGGGTTTCTCTCGCGGCTCGAGCGCGGGCGGCCCTGGCTCACCCTCAAGCTCGCAACCACGCTCGACGGGCGGATCGCGACGCGGGAGCGGGAGAGCCGCTGGATCACCGCCGCGCCGGCGCGGGCACGCGTGCATCTGATGCGGGCCGAGACCGACGCCGTGATGGTGGGCGCTGCGACCGCGATCGCCGACGATCCGATGCTCGATGTGCGCGGCCTCGGCCTCGCGGCCCGGAGCCCGGTGCGCGTGGTCGTCGATCCCGCCCTCGGCCTGCCCGCCCGCTCGCGCCTTGTCGCCTCGGCGCGGCGCGTGCCGGTCTGGCTGCTGCATGGGGCCGGGGCGGAGCGGTCGCGCGCCGTCGCGCTCGAGGCCGCAGGTGCCCAGCTTCTGCCGGTGCGGGCGACCGATCGGGGGATCGACCTCGAGGCCGCGCTCGGGCGCCTGGCCGAAGAGGGGATCACCCGGCTCCTCGTCGAGGGCGGGGGGCGGCTCTCGGCGGGGCTGCTGGCGGCGGGGCTCGTCGACGAGATCGCGCTCTTCCAGGCCGGCACGGCGATCGGCGGCGACGGGGTGGCGGCAGTCGGACCCATGGGGCTCGGCCAGCTCGCCGACGCGCCGCGCTTCGAGCGCACCGAGCACGGCCCGATCGGGCCGGACACGCTGACCGTCTGGCGTCGCGCGGGCGCCTGAGCCGCCGGTTGCGGGGCCGTCCGCCTCGGGCTACCTGACAGTTGCACAACAAGGGAGGCGTGCGGTGTTCACGGGATTGGTGCGCGAGGTCGGCCGGGTCCGGCGGGTCCTGGGAGCGGGAGACCAGGGAGCCGACCGCCGGATCGAGATCGTTTGCGCGCGCCCGGCCGCCCAGATCACCACCGGCGCCTCGATCGCCTGCAACGGGATCTGCCTCACGGTGGTCGCACACGGGCCCGAGGGCCGCGGGGCGTGGTTCGCCGTCGAGGCCTCGGCCGAGACCTGCACCTGCACGACGCTCGGCGATTGGCGCGAGGGGAGCCCGGTCAATCTCGAGCCCTCGCTCCGGGTCGGCGACGAGCTCGGCGGGCTTATCGTGTCGGGCCATGTCGACGGTATCGCGGAGATCGTGGGGCTCCGGCCCGAGGGCGGCTCGCATCGGCTCACGATCGCCGTACCCGCGGCGCTCGCGCGCTATGTCGCGCCCAAGGGCTCGGTCGCGCTCGACGGCATCTCGCTCACCGTCAACGAGGTCGAGGACACGCCGGAGGGCACCCGCTTCGGTGTCAACATCATCCCCCACACCTGGGCGGTCACGACACTCGCCGAGGCCGGCATCGGCACACGCCTCAATCTCGAGATCGACGTGCTGGCCCGCTATGTCGCCCGCCTCTCGGTTGCCGGCTGACACCCCCGCCCCGGGGTGCCCGGCACCGGCCCGCTCGACGGCATCGTCTCCCGGTCGCACCCTCTGGCATTGCGGTAGGGGCCGGGTTATCTGACGGCGCAAGCGACGAGGAGCCCCATGAGCGACCGCATCGACTACAGCGACGCCATATCGACCGTCGCCGAGATCATCGAAGAGGCGCGCAACGGGCGCATGGTGATCCTCGTCGACCACGAGGACCGCGAGAACGAGGGCGACCTCGTGATCCCGGCTCAGATGGCGACGCCCGAGGTGATCAACTTCATGGCGATCCACGGGCGCGGGCTCATCTGCCTCGCCATGGAGGGCCGCGCGCTCGACCGCCTCGGCCTGCCGCTGATGGCGCAGGCCAACCAGTCGCGCCACGAGACCGCCTTCA
>CAYORO010000244.1:0-5755 GCA_964406355.1 uncultured Limibaculum sp. | reverse complement strand
CTCGTTCATCGAGATGCCGAAGGCGCCGTCGCCCGCGAAGCCGACGCAGGGTACATCCGGGCAGCCGATCTTGGCGCCGAGGATCGAGGGCAGCCCGTAGCCGCACGGGCCGAAGAGACCCGGCGCAAGGTACTTCCGCCCTTCCTCGAAGGTCGGATAGGCGTTGCCGATCGCGCAGTTGTTGCCGATATCGGTGGAGATGATCGCGTCCTTGGGCAGCCCGGCCTGGATCGCGCGCCAGGCCATGCGGGGCGACATGCGCTCCGGCTGGCGGGTGCGGGCGCGCTCGTTCCAGTCGATGCCGGGATCGTCGTCCTCGTGGTCCATCGATGCGAGCTGCTGGGTCCAGCGCGACTTCGCCAGCCGCACGGCGTCGCGCCGCTCGGTGCGGGCCTCGTCGCCGGCATAGGGCGCGAGTTTGGACAGGATCTCCTCGGCGACGAGCTTGGCGTCGCCCTGGATGCCGACGGCGATCTTCTTGGTCAGCCCGATGCGGTCGGCATTGATGTCGACCTGGATGATCTTGGCCTCCTTCGGCCAGTACTCGGTCTGATAGGCCGGCAGCGAGGAGAACGGGTTGAGCCGCGTGCCGAGGGCGAGGATCACGTCGGCCTGGGCGATCATGTCCATGGCGGCCTTGGAGCCGTTGTAGCCGAGCGGCCCGCAGGAGAGCGGGTGGCTGCCCGGGAAGGCGTCGTTGTGCTGGTAGTTGCAGCAGACCGGCGCGCCGAGCCGCTCCGCGAGCGCCACCGAGGCCGGGATCGCGCCGCCGAGCACCACGCCCGCGCCGTTGAGGATCACCGGGAACTTCGCCTCGGAGAGCAGCCGCGCCGCCTCGTCGATCGAGCCTGCACCGCCGCGCGGCGCCTCGATCCGGATGAGCTGCGGCAGCTCGATGTCGATCACCTGGGTCCAGTAGTCCCGCGGAATGTTGATCTGGGCGGGCGCCGAGCCGCGGCGCGCCTTCTCGATCACCCGGTTGAGCACCTCGGCGATGCGCGCGGGGTCGCGGACCTCCTCCTGGTAGCAGACGCAGTCGGCGAAGAGGCGCATCTGCTCCATCTCCTGGAAGCCGCCCTGGCCGATGGTCTTGTTGGCCGCCTGGGGCGTGACGAGCAGCATCGGCGTGTGGTTCCAGTAGGCGGTCTTGATCGGGGTCACGAAGTTGGTGATGCCGGGGCCGTTCTGCGCGATGGCCATCGAGATCTTGCCGGTCGCGCGCGTGTAGCCGTCGGCGATCATGCCGGCGTTGCACTCATGCGCGCAGTCCCAGAACTTGATGCCGGCGCGCGGGAAGAGATCCGAGATCGGCATCATGGCCGAGCCGATGATCCCGAAGGCGTGCTCGATGCCGTGCATCTGCAGCACCTTGACGAAGGCTTCCTCGGTGGTCATGCGCATGTCGTGTCTCCCCTGCGGTGCGGCGCGGTGGCGCGGCCGCAACTCCGATTGGTCGGCGCGCGCGTCGCGGCCGAGTTTGGTGGTCGGGTACCGGATCGCCCCCGGGCCGTTTAGGGCCAGTTGTGCCCGACGGGGAAGCCAGCCGCCACCCTCGCCGCGGCGGGACGCGCCGCTACCCTTGGGCTCCCACCGGTCACAGACGGGAGCGCCCCATGACCCATCGCCGGCTCGTCCTCGTCCTCGGCGACCAGCTCGACCCGGCCTCGGCCGCCTTCGACGGCTTCGACCCCGAGCGCGACGCAGTGGTGATGACCGAGGCGCGCGAGGAGGCGACCCATGTGCGCGCCCACAAGAAGCGCCTGGTGCTGTTCTTCTCGGCGATGCGCCACTTCGCCGAAGAGCTGCGCGGGCGAGGCTGGACGGTGCATTACCACCCGCTCGACGGCGAGGCGCCGGCGGGCTCGATCGCCGAGGGCGCGGCGCGGCATGCGGCGGACCAGCTGCACGTCGTCGAGCCCGGCGATTTTCGCGTGGCCGACAGCCTGCGCCGCCGCTTCCAGGGGATCGTGATCCACGAGGACCGGCATTTCCTTTCCTCGCCCGACGACTTCCGGTCCTTCGTCGAGGGGCGCAAGCGGGTGATCCTCGAGGACTTCTACCGAATGATGCGCCGGCGGACCGGTTGGCTGATGGAGGGCGACAAGCCCGTCGGCGGGGAATGGAACTACGACAAGGAGAACCGCAAGAGTTTCGGCAAATCCGGCCCCGGCGAGACACCCGGCCGCCCGACCAGCCGCCCCGACGCGATCACGGAGGCGGTGATGCGGATGGTCGAGGCCGAGTTCCCCGACGCGCCGGGCTCGACCGCGGGCTTCGACGAACCGGTCACGCGGCACGCGGCGCTCGCCCATCTCCGCCAGTTCGTCGCCGAGCGCCTGCCCCGCTTCGGCGACCACCAGGACGCGATCGTGACCGGGCACGCCACGCTCTGGCACTCGCGGCTCTCGGGCGCGCTCAATCTCAAGCTCCTCGACCCGCGCGAGGTGATCGAGGCCGCCATCGCGGCCCATCAGGCCGGCACGGCGCCGATCAATGCGGTCGAGGGCTTTGTGCGCCAGATCCTCGGCTGGCGGGAGTTCGTCCGTGGGGTCTACTTCACCGAGATGCCGGCCTATGCCGACCGGAACGCGCTCGGCGCCGAGGCTGCGCTGCCGGCGTTCTACTACACCGGCGAGACGGAGATGGCCTGCCTCGCCGACACCCTCGGTCAGCTCGTCGATCAAGCCTACGCCCACCACATCCAGCGGCTGATGGTCTCCGGGCTCTTTGCGATGCTCTGGGGCGCGCATCCGCGGCGGGTCAACGACTGGCACCTTGCGATGCATCTCGACGCGATCGACTGGGTGAGCCTGCCCAACGTGCTCGGCATGAGCCAGCACGGCGATGGCGGGCAGGTGGGCACCAAACCCTATGCGGCCTCTGGCGCCTATATCTCCCGCATGTCCGACTGTTGCGCCCGCTGCCCCTACGACCCGAAGCAGGCGACCGGCCCGACGGCCTGCCCCTTCACCACGCTCTACTGGGATTTCCTGTCGCGCCACGACGCGCGCTTCCGGCCCAACCGGCGCATGGCGATGCAAATGAAAAACCTCGACCGGAAGGAGGGGGATCTGCCCGCGATCCGCCGCGCCGCCGAGGCGCTCCGGACCCGCATAGCCTGAGCGCTCAGGGGGCCGTGGCGCGGGCGAGCACGTCGTCAGGCTCGCGGCCGGTCCCCTCGCGCTCTTGCAACACGTCGCGTGTCTGTGGTCGCTCCTGCGGCGTCGCGCTCGCCATAGCCACCGTTGCTCTCGTTCTGAGACGAACGGAAGCACGTCGGCGATGCGTGGTGTGGACTGCGTTTCCGCCGCGAGGAAACCGTCTCAGCCCTGCGGCAAAAGCGCCTCGACCGCCCCGGTCACCTGCGCGGCCGTGGGCTCGGTGCCGGTGCCGAAGGCCGCGACGAGCCGCCCGTCCGGTCCCACGAGATACTTGTGAAAATTCCAGCGCGGCGCGTTCGCGGCCCCGAGCGTGGTGCGCGCCCAGACATAGAACGGGTGCGCGCTCTTGCCCTTCACCGGCGTGATCCCAGTCATCGGGAAGTCGATCCCGAAATTGATCTCACAAAAGTTCTGCACCTCGGTCTCGCTATCGAGCTCCTGGCCACCAAAATCATCCGATGGCACGCCGACCAGCACGAAGCCGCGCGCGCGATACTGATCATAGAGCGCCTGCAGACCGTCATACTGGTAGGTGAAGCCGCATTTCGACGCGGTGTTGACCACCATGACCGGCTGGCCCGCATAGTCGGCGAGGCGCACGATCCCGCCATCGATGCCTGGAAAGGCGAAGTCATGGGCGGTCATCTCGCCGGCGCGGGCGGGCGCGGGCGCCCCGAGATGGGCGAGAAGAGCGGCGCCGAGGGCACCGCGGAGGGCGGTTCTGAGGAGTGTCCGGCGTTGCGTCATGGGGGCCTCCGATGGATCGCGGGATTGTGTCAGAAGCTGCGGCCCGACCTCCCGTGGTCAAGCGCCACCGGCCAAGCCCGCGAGCGGCACACCCGTCGCGCCCACTTCGCCCTTTCCTTGAGCGTCTTGAGCAGCGTGGCGGCAGCGTTGAACATGGTGTCGCTCGGGCCGCCGAACCCCCTCATCGCCGATTTCACGACAGTGTGATAGGTGGTCGAGATGTTATTGCATTTCTTGAAGCTCTTCCTGAATTACTCGATGTTATTTTGCTTCGCTTCTCGTCATTCTTGATGAATTTGAGGTCACATTTGTTCACCGCGGCGTTAAATTCCAATTTTGTGGTTTTGGCGGCAGCTTCGCTCAGGGCCTCGCTCCCTGTCGAAATCGTCGAAGTCTTCGAGCGTGGGATCGGCAGCCGGCCTAGTCAACGCAGGGCGCAGGCCCGGATATCGATCGGTCCCCGTGACAGGCCGGCGATTTGCGCTCGGTCAAAGTCGCGAACGCCGCACGTGTCGTACTCGGCGGCGTCGAAACCCAGCCGAGGACCGATCCATGCTCCGTCTTGCCAGCCTGATCTACGCCCTTGTGGGCCCAACGCTCGCCGGCAGTCTGATCGTTCTATGCTTGGTGATCGGGCTCGACACGCTCGCTCCGATCCTCATCGCGGCGCTGCTGGGGTTCGGAGCCGGGGTCCCGGTTGCGTGGCGGGTGGCACAGCGGCTCGAGGACCCGAAGTCCTGAGCGCCGCGGATCGGTTCATACGCTGCGCCGGTGGCGGACAAAGGCGAGGCCTGCCAGCGCGGCCATGAGAAAGCCGAGCGAGGGCGGCACCGGCACCGTCGAGACCCGGAGGTCGTAGAGAGCCGCCTGGGTCTCGCCCCGGAACCCGAAGGAATAGTGGCCCGGACCCGCGGCGAAGAGCACAGGGTCGCCGTCGGTGACCGGGGTCATCACGTCCTCCACGGCGAAGGAGGCGATCACCAGGCCGACCGCATCGACGAGATCGAGTACGAGCGTCGAGGTCGAGCCGCTCGAATCGTCGGCGACGAAGCCCGAGATCGGCACGAAACCGCCCGCCGTCTCATAGCCGTCGAAGTTCCACTCCACCACGAAGGGCGCGTCGCTTCGGAACTGGTAATAGTCGTTGGCGCCGACGATCCGCCCGTGGATCAGGATCTCGTCGGGGCCGGTGCCGTCGGCCGTGAGCGGCCCGCTCCCGGCGGTCAGGTCGAAACCGAGCGGCACGTTGCCCGCATCGCGCGGCGTGACCCGGTCGGTGCCCACGACATCGGGCCGGGCGCCCTCGGTGAAGCCGATCGTGTAGGCCGATGCAACGCTGGCCCAGGCCGCGACGGCTAGGCCCGCCGCGAAAACGCAAAGTTTCATTTGGTCCCCCATCAGGAAGAAGTCGCACGCATATCGGGGGCGCGGTCCCGAGTGGGCGGGATGCCGGAGCGGTGGGGCGACGATGGGGCCGAGCGTGGGCCGTGTATGGGCGCGGGCTCAGCTCGCGCCGAAAACCCGCCCGAAGATTGTGTCCACATTGGCGAGGTGGTGCTCGAGGTTGAAGAGCGCATCGAGCGCTGCCGGCGCGAGCGCGCCCGCGACCTCCGGATCGGCGCCGAGCTGGGCGCGGAAATCGGCGCCGGTCTCCCACACGGTCATCGCATTGCGCTGGACCGCGGCATAGGCCGCCTCGCGCGAGAGCCCGGCCTGGGTGAGGGCGAGCAGCACCCGCTGGGAGTGGACGAGCCCGTGCGTGCGCTCGAGATTGGCGCGCATCCGCTCAGGGTAGACGACGAGGCGCTCGATCACGCCGGTGAGCCGGGCCAGCGCGAAGTCGAGCG
>CAYORO010000243.1:0-5757 GCA_964406355.1 uncultured Limibaculum sp. | reverse complement strand
AGTGGTGCCGAAGTTGCGGGCGGGCAGCAGCATCGTGATCGCGCCCGCCAGCACCGGCAGGGCGAGCAGGATCATGAAGGCGGTGATGAAGATCGACCAGGCGAACAGCGGCACCCGCATCAGCGTCATGCCCGGGGCGCGCATGTTGAGGAAGGTGACGATCATGTTGATCGCGCCGAGGATCGACGAGGCGCCCGAGAGGTGCACGCCGAAGATCGCAAAGTCGGTCGACATGCCGCCATCGGTCGTCGAGAGCGGCGCGTAGAGCACCCATCCGACACCGGAGCCCGACTGGCTGTTGCCCCCTGGCACCACCAGCGAGAGCAGCAGCATCACGACGCCCGCCGTGAACAGCCAGAAGGAGAGGTTGTTGAGCCGCGGGAACGCCATGTCGGGCGCGCCGATCATCAGCGGCATGAAATAGTTGCCGAACCCGCCGAAGAGCGCCGGGATGACGACAAAGAACATCATCGTCAGCCCGTGCGCGGTGATCAGCACGTTCCAGAGATGCCCGTTCGGCGAGCCGTCCTCGAGGGTCATGTACTGCACCCCCGGCTCCATCAGCTCGAGGCGCATATACCAGGTGAAGGCGACCGAGATCAGCCCGACGAGACCCGCCGTGAAGATGTAGAGGATCCCGATGTCCTTGTGGTTCGTCGAGCAGAACCAGCGGGTGAAAAAACCCCGCTCGTCGTGGTCGGTGGCGTTGATCGCCGCGTCGGCCATCGGCACTCTCCCTAAGGCACGGTTTTCCGGCGCCGCGGCATGCGGCGCGCAATCGCAAAACACCTAACGCGAGGGTGAAATGCCGGCAAGCGCGGGATCGACGCAGGGGCGTTTCAGGCGCAGACCAACAGGAAGGCCGGGGCGTGCGCACGCCCCGGCCTGATCGCGTCGGTGCTCGCCCGGGATCAGGAGCCCGAGCCGGCGGCCTTCAGATAGGCCAGGAGGTCGGCGCGGTCGCCCTCCTTCTTGACACCGCGATAGACCATCTTGGTGCCCTTCACGATGTCCTGCGGCTTTTCGATATAGGTGAGGAAGGTCGCCTCATCCCACGTCTTGCCCTCGCCCCAGGCGGTCATCGCGTCGGAGTATTTGAAGCCGTCGACCGAGGCGACCGGACGCCCGATCAGCCCGACCAGATGGGGGCCGACGCGGTTCTGTTCCTTGTCGACGACGTGGCAGGCGCGGCAGGCGCGGAAGACCTTTTGGCCTTTGTCGGCATCGCCCTCGGCCAGCGCGAGGCCGGCGGGCAGGATGAAGGCGGCCATCGCGGCGGCCATCAGGGTGATCTTGGTCATCGGACGTCTCCGTTATCGGTTCTGGAGGGGCGGTCTCGGCGCCACCATGGGGAGCCTATGGAATTTCGGTCTCGTGGGGAAGACGACTGCGCCCGCCCTCGATCGGTGCTGCGGCGGCATGTCCCGCGCCATCCTCCGGCGGGGGGACGGCGGTCTCGAAACTCTCGCGGAGGGCGACATCGAGATCGGCCATCGTCACCGGCAGGCCGAGATCGACGAGGCTCGTCACCCCGTGGCCGCGGATCCCGCAGGGCACGATCCCGGCATAATGCGAGAGGTCGGGCTCCACATTGATCGAGATGCCGTGGAAGCTCACCCAGCGGCGGAGCCGGATGCCGATGGCGGCGATCCTGTCCTCGCGCGGCGTGCCGTCGGCCAGCGGCGCCTTGTCCGGCCGCGGGATCCAGACGCCGACGCGATCGGGATGCGTGACGGCGCGGAGCTGGAACCGGGCGAGCGTGTCGGCCACCCAGGTCTCGAGCCCGTGCACGAAGCGGCGCACATCCCGGCCGCGCCGCGTGAGGTCGAGCAGCACATAGACGATCCGCTGCCCGGGGCCGTGATAGGTGTATTGCCCGCCCCGGCCGGTCGCGATCACCGGGAAGCGCGGGTCGAGCAGGTCTTGGGGCCGCGCGCCGGTGCCGGCGGTGTAGAGCGGCGGGTGCTCGAGCAGCCAGACGAGCTCGTCCGCCGCGCCGGCCCGGATCGCCGCGACCCGCGCCTCCATCGCGCTCAGCGCCGCCGCATAGGGGGTGAGCCCGTCGGTGATCCGCCACTCGACCATGGTCGTGAGATACGCTTGCCCCGAAGCTGCGGCAACCTCGACCGAAATCGCCCCGGCGCAGCGGCCGGGGGGCTTCACAATCCCCGAGCGCTTTGCTATCTGCGCGCCAGTTCCCGGTGCGGTCGTGGCGGAACTGGTAGACGCGCAGCGTTGAGGTCGCTGTGGGGTAAAACCCGTGGAAGTTCGAGTCTTCTCGACCGCACCAGATCTTTCCTCCTAATAGACTGACTTTCCTCAGCTTTCTGGGCTGGGGGATGGTCAGTCTACGTCCATCCAGGCAAATTGCACTACAAACTGCACTACAGCCGCACCCGCGCGACGGGAGGCTTGCCTGATGCGACGCGAGACCTTCACCGCCCCAGATCCGGCTGATCCCAACCGCTATCTCAAGCTCCGGGGCCGGCGCTGGCACTATGTCCGCCGGGTGCCGAGCCATGTCGCCGGCTGGGACCGGCGTGGCACGATCCAGCTCTCGTTGAAGACGCCGTCGCTGGAGGTCGCACGGCTGAAGCGTGACGAGCTCGCGAAGGCCGACGATCTCTATTGGTCCGGGGTCTCCGATGGCCTCGCCTCGATGACCGCCGAGGCGACCTATCAAGCGGCGCGGACCCGCGCCCTCGGGCTCGGCTTCGCTTATCTCACGGCCGACCGGATCGCCGAAACGCTGCCGCTGGAGGACATCCTTTCCCGGATCGAGAAAGTGCGCGAGACGGACGGCCGCGAAGCGCCAGCGCTCCTGGGGGCGCATCCGGAGCCAAAGCTCAAGGTGCGCGCGGCGATGGAGTTCTACTTCGACACCATGGCCGTCAACGAGGCGCGCGGCATGAGCCCGGCGCAGGTCGCATCCTGGAAGAAGGTCAAGCGCCACGCGGCGGAGAGCTTCATCTCCACCATCGGCAACAGGCCGCTGCTCGACATCACCCGTGTCGATGCGCAGCGCTACTATGAGCACTGGCAGGGGCGCATCGCCGGACGGATTGGCGATAAGCGCGTCTCCGCCAATTTCGCCAACCGCAATTTTGGCAATATGCGTAAGCTGTTCCGCGTCTACGCGAACTGGCTGGCGCTCGATGTGAAGAACCCGTTCGACGGCCTGTCCTTCCGGACCCGGAAGAGCGAGCGCCAAGTTGTCCCGCCGTTCGAGGTCGCCTGGATCAGGTCCAGACTCCTCGCACCGGGTGCTCTCGAGCATCTCAATCGAGACGCACGCCTCATCTTTCTGGCCCTGATCGAGACCGGATGCCGACCGTCCGAGATTTGCAACCTGACGCCCGAGAACATCCGGCTCGACCACGAAGTGCCGCATCTCGCCATCCGGTTCCGCGAGGACCGACAGATCAAGACCGAAGCCAGCGTCCGGGAAATTCCGCTGATGGGCATCTCCCTCGCCGCGATGCGCCAAGCCCGAAACGGGTTTCCGCGCTATCGTGACAAGGAAACCAGCCTATCCGCGACGCTCATGAAAGGACTGAGGACCGCCAAGCTGTTGCCGACTGACCGGCACGGCGTCTACTCGATGCGCCATGCCTTCGAGAAACGGATGCAGGAGGCGGGCATCGACTACGATCTCCGGTGCCGCCTGATGGGACATGCCAACAGTCGGCCGCGCTACGGTGACGGCGGATCCTTGGTCTGGCGGCGCGAACAGCTGCAAGCGATCACTCTGCCCTTTGATCCGGCGGTGATCGGCAAAGCTAGGTAAGGTCGTCAGATCCGGGCCCTTGCGGCTGCCAGCCGCTCACGTCGTGACGACAGGAGAGTTCGCTCACGGTCCAACCGCTCAAAGACAGGCCAGTATCGCTCGCCTAACGGAGAGGTTTCTATGATGTGCGCGAGGTAGGCAATATTGCGGTCTAATCTGCCTGAGCTGCCTTGTGTCGGTTTTTTCTGGCCGACGTTATTCCGCGACGCACCATATGTACGGTCAATAGGGCAGGTCTGATCGCCTAGAGATCCGAGGATTTGTTCTCCATACTGATGGCCCATTTTGAAATCGTAGCGGATTTCAAGACCTGAGACACCAGACTACGCGCCAATTTGAGCCAACGTTGCGGCGGCGGGAACCTGATCTCTCTTATCCGCCTATGCATGAAGTCGCCAACCGGGGGCGCAACGAGGCGTCCATATTGGCATACAGGTCTAAGGGGCGCCTGTTCTTGGAAGTTCAATACCGCGAGAGTCTGACGGTACCTTTTTGTCGCACCGCCTCTGATCTGCATTTTGAGCGTCTTGATCAACCACAAGTGATCGACGCGCCCCACCCCGCATCGGCGTCAGTGGCGTAATATTGGGAGGTGAGACTAACACGCCGATTTCAATAGGAAGAAAAATTCGGCTCCAGAGACGGTGAAACCGCACTCGTCGTAGATAAGGCGGTGTCAACGAAGGAGACATGGTCATGCTTTTTGTGTCCGACTATGAGTACCTCCGCCAATGCCCACCTTCGCGTTGGGCTTGGGAGTTCTTGAGGCGCAACGAAGCATATCGTTCCGCTTGGCAAAACCGCTCCGATCCATCGCAATCGGATCCGGCACCGCGAGGCTCGCTCCGCGTCTATCGAATGACCGGACCGTCGGAGGAAGCGGAGCGATGGGGATTGTGCAGCTTTCGCTGATCCCGATCTCGACTCCCGCGCGGCAGACCTCTTCTGGTGCTCGGACACCTATCGCCGCGTGCTCACCGCGATCGTGACGCGCGCGCCCGAGAAGGATCTCACGAGCCAGTTCCTGCTTGGAGAATTTGATGGCGACGTGGCTGTGCTGATCGAGCCGATCGGCATCGAGCAGGTACTGCTGCGGCGCGGCGGCCGCATCGTGCAGCTGCGATGCCTTGGCGAGAGCATTATCGTGGAGCCGGCCGCGATCGGTGCTGTCGTAGACGAGTTCCCGGAGATCGAAAACAAGGCGCAAGTCATTCGCCGGTTGGCGGCCCTCTATCGCGGTGACGACGACAGAGACGATGGTTCCTGGTCACCGGGCGCCATGCGGCTCCGGAATGCGTTGATTGCGCTCGATGGCCGGATCGCTGGGCGCTCCTATCGCGAAATCGCAATCGTGCTGTACGGCGAAGCCCGGGTTGCTGAAGAGTGGAGCGATATCGGCCGCATTCTTAAGAACCGGACCATCCGGGCCGCGAAGCGCGGACGCGCGCTCATGCAGGGCGATTACGTGAAACTTCTGTCGTGATTGCGGGGCCCAGGGCCAACCCGATCGAGCCGGTCGATTACGTCCCCTCGCGCAGCCGAAGCACGCGATTGTCAATTTCCCGCAAGGCGCAGCGGAGGGTCTCGGCCAATGTTGCGAGGCCGCTGGCCGAGGTCGTCCTCAGCCTCGACCCGGTCCTGATCCAGGGCGGACTTCAACAAATCGGCGAGCGTCGTCCCGGCCAGTCCCGCCGCGAGCGCCTCGAGCGCCTCATCCGTCAGACCATCGGCTTCGACGCCGATCCGCCCGTCCGGTCTCAGGGTCAACATAAGGGTCACGTCGCCGAGAACCGCTGCCTCGACTTGGGCCGCGTCGAGCGGGACCCGAACGCTCGGCTCTGCATGGGAAGAACAGCCGTACCCGGCCTCATATCCCGAAAGCCCCCCGACGATGGTGTCCCGCGATCGGCGTCTGAACCCGGATTATTCACCAAGGGTATGTTTCAGGTTGGCGGGCATGGCATAACCGG
>CAYORO010000242.1:5554-5768 GCA_964406355.1 uncultured Limibaculum sp. | reverse complement strand
AGCTGTCCTCGTCATCGGAGTTGTCGTCGTCATCGTCGTCGAACGAGAACCCGTCGTCGTCGTCCGAGCTGTCATCATCGTCATCGTCAAACGAGAAATCGTCGTCGTCATCATCATCGTCGTCGTCGTCGTAATCGTCCAAATCCTCCTCATCATACAAAACATAGTAAAAATCATCGTCGTCGTAGTCGTAATAGTCGAAGTAAAACAAGGA
>CAYORO010000242.1:0-5544 GCA_964406355.1 uncultured Limibaculum sp. | reverse complement strand
TCCTCGTCTTCGTCTTACTCTTCTTCGTCTTTGTCTTCTTCTTCGTCGTCGTCGTCGTTTTCGTTTTCGTCGTCTTCTTCTTCTTCTTCTTCTTCTTCGTCGTCGTCGTCGTAATCGTCGTCGTCATCCTCGCGTGGCTTCCAGTCGATCATCATGTTGGCCGAGGTGGCGATGCTGACAATGGAGCTCGCCGCTGACGACGGACGATCATCGGGGCCATAGCCGAAGGCCACAAGCAGGGAGGAGGGATCAGTGCTTCGGTCGGCGAGCCCGGCCATCAATTTGGTGCGCATCACGTTCATCGTGGCGAGCGAGAGGATTGCAAGCCGGATGTTCTTGTATGCGAGCTCGGTTGGATCTGGATCGTCGGACATGAGCGGCCCCGGTCTGAGACTGGCGGAATTATGATCTGTTGCTTGGCCAGAGTCCATCGCGCGCGGGGGGCGGCAGGTGTTGGCCGCGCTTGCGCCCCGTCGGTCGCGCCGCTAGGCCCGCCGCACACGGATCACGGCGGAGGGGCCGATGGAGAGGACCGGACCGGTGGCGCTCGTGACGGGGGCCTCGCGAGGGCTCGGGAGGGCCTTGGCGCTGGCGCTCGGCCGGACGGGCGCGCATGTCTGTGCGCTGGCGCGGACGCAAGGCGGCCTTGAGGAACTCGACGACGCGATCCGCGCGGCCGGTGGCGGTGCCACGCTGATCCCGCTCGACATCGCCGATGACGCCGGGCTCGAGCGGTTGGGCGGCGCGCTTCATGAGAGGTTCGGGCACCTCGATCTCTGGATCCACACTGCGGCCCAGGCCACTGCCCTTGGGCCTGCGGGCAACGCCGCGGTGAAGGAGCTCGACCGGGCGCTCGCGGTCAACATCCGCGCGACCGACCGCCTGATCCGGGTGCTCGATCCGCTGCTCCGCCAGGGCGCCGATGCCCGCGCGGTGCTGGTCGGCGACGATCCGCGCCCGCCCGGGCCGGCACGCGAGGGCGCGTCCCGGGTGCCCGCGTTCCACGGGATCTACGCGGCGAGCAAGGCCGCGCAGTCGGCGCTCTTCGCCGCCTGGGGCGCGGAGGCGGCCGGGCGCATCACGGTTGCAGAGGTGGTCCCGCCGCCGATGCCGACGGCGCTGCGCGCGCGGTTCTATCCCGGTGAGGGGCGCGCGGGCCTCGCCGCCCCGCAGGCGGTGGCCGAGGCGCTGCTCGCCCGGTTGCCCGATCTCGCCCCGGGCGAGCGCGCCGAGATCGCTGCGCCCTAGACCTTGCCGTCGCTGGAGAGCAGCACCGCCACGGGCCGCATCGACCCGATCCGGGCGAAGACGATCATCGCGATCGAGAGCGCCGGTACCGCGATCAGCGCGCCGGTGATGCCCCAGAGCGCGCCGCCGGCAAAGATCGAGATCAGGATCACCAGCGGGCTCAGATTGAGCGAGCTGCCCATCAGCTTGGGCTCGAGCCAGTTGGAGCCTGCGAGCTGGATCACCGCGAGGAGGCCGGTGGTGACGAGGAAGGGCGTGACCGTGTCGAACTGCACCAGCGCCACGACCGCCGGGAAGACGATGCCGATCAGCGTGCCGATCGTCGGCACGAAGCTCGCGACGAAGATGATCACCGACCAGAAGGCCGCGCCGTCGACGCCGACGGCCGCCAGCACCAGGAAGGTGGGCACGGCCTGTGCCGCCCCGACGACGCATTTGACGCCGAGATAGGTCTCGATCTCGCGCCGGATCTTGTCGGCCGTGCCGGCGAGCACGTCGAACCGGTCGGGGTCCGGCGCCAGCGCCCGCAGCTTGCTCCGGACCATCGCCGCCTCGGTGAAGAGGAAGAGCACGTAGACGATGATCACGATCAGCGAGGAGACGAAGCCGAGGGCCGTGCCGGCAATCCCGACCGCGACCTGCTGGACCTCGATCTTCTCGACGAGGCGATCGACCTCCAGCGGGCCGTCCATGCCGAAGAGATCGCCCATGCTCGAGAGCATCGTCTGCAGGTTGGTCTCGTAGGCCGGCAGGTTGGCCCGGAAGCTGGCGAGGCTGTTCGAGACCATGATGCTGAGCCCGAAGATGACGACCAGCGCACTCGCCGCCGCCGCCGCATGGGCCCAGACCGGCGGCGCCTCGCTCGGCTGTCCGCCCGCCCAGCGCGCGAAGAGCCCGGCCGTCGCCGTCAGCACGAACCAGATCAGCATCGAGATCACCAGTGGCTCGAGCACGGTCCGGGCCTGGATCAGCAGCCAGAGCGTCGCTGCGACGGAGACCACCGCGGCCATATAGGACGGGGCGCGGGACGGCATCGGCTCAGAGCCGCCCGGTCAGCGCATAGTCGAGGAGGCGGACCACCTGCTCGGGCGTCTCGGCGACCGCTTCGGCCGCCTCATCGACCTCCTTGAGCGCATGGGCGTGCTCCGGCCCATGCAGGATCACCAGCCGCTTGCCGAGGGCCGCGGCATAGCCCGCCTCGAAGGCGGCGTTCCACTGGCGGTACTTCTCGCCGAAGCGCACGACGACGATGTCCGCCTGTTCGAGCAGCGTGCGGGTGCGGATCGCATTGACGCCGGCGCCCTTGCGGTCGTGCCAGAACTTGTCCTGCTCGGCGCCCAGGATCGTCACGCCGCAATCGTCGGAGGCCGCGTGATCGGTCACCGGGGCCGAAAAGGCGATGTCGAGCCCGCGCGCGGCGGCCCCCTCGGCGATCTCGTTGCGCCAGTCGGTGTGGATCTCGCCCGAGAGATAGACGCTCCAGGTCATGGTCGGTCCCCGTTGCTGCCGGGCGCGCGGCGCGGCGCCCTCCGCGGGGATACGGGAAATCGGGCCCGGCCGGAACCCGTAAGCGCGGCCCGCCGCGTCAGCGTCCGTTGCGCTCCACGCTCTGCTCCAGGCGGTCGAGGCGGCGCTCGATCCGGTCGAGCGTCTCGATCACCTTGGTTCGGTGGTCGTCGGTCGCGGCATCGACCTGTTCGTCATGGGCCGAGTGCATCGAGTTGACCACGAGGCCGACGATCAGGTTGGCCACCGCAAAGGTGGTCACCAGGATGAAGGGCACGAAGAACAGCCAGGCAAAGGGGTGCACCTCCATCACCGGGCGCACGATGCCCATCGACCAGCTCTCCAGCGTCATGATCTGGAACAGCGAGTAGATGCTGTCGCCGATCGTGCCGAACCACTGCGGATGCGAGGCGCCGTAGAGCCGGGTCGCGATCACCGCACCGATATAGAAGATCATCGCCATCAGGATGAAGACCGAGCCCATGCCGGGCAGCGAGTCGACGAGGCCCTGCACGACGCGGCGCAGCGTCGGCGCCATCGACACCATCCGGAGCACGCGCAGCGGCCGCAGCGCGCGCAGCGCCTGCAGTCCCTCCCCCGACGGCACGAAGGAGATCGCGATGATGATCGCGTCGAAGATGTTCCAGGCCTGGGAGAAGAACCGCCGCCCATAGGCAAAGAATTTCAGCGTGATCTCGACCACGAAGATCGTGAGGCAGGCGCTGTCGAGCCAGTTGATGAGGCCGCCTGCGGTCGCCATTGCGGTGGGGGAGGTCTCGAGCCCGAGGATCCCGGCATTGAAGAAGATGACGGCCATGATCGAGGTGCGGAACCGTCCGTCGTCGACGATGACCTCGGCCCGCTCGCGCAGGGTGAGCTGGGCGGTCGGCTCGTCGGCACTGGGTGGTCCGATGGTCATCGGCGTGTCTCGCTGTCGTTGCTCGTTTGTTTGACTTTGGCCTATCCGCAGGTCCGGCGGGGCGCAACATGGCAGGCATCAGCGGTGCTGCCCGATTTCCAGCCAGCGGAAAACCGAGCTTGGCCGATCCGTCGCTCGCTCGGCGTCGGCGACGCGAAATTGCGATGAGGCATTCCCGGCCGCAACGATGCTGCGTTTGCGGCTGGTTTCGCGTTCGATCCTCTGCTTTCCGTTGCGTGGAACTACCCTCGTGATCCATCTGCGGGATCGTGGCGAATATGCTCTTTCGGCGATTTCGTGAGCAAAAACAGCACTCTTTTTTTTTGTTGAAGGCTCTAAGGGTCGAGCCAATTCGAGTTTCAGTCAAGACATGGAGGCAGAAATGCTTGGACTTCTCGCGGCACTCAAGTTTTCGGCGATCATCGCGTTCGCCATCCAGCAGATCCGGGTCACCCGGAGCTGACCATCGAGCCCGCCCCCGGGACCGACGCGCCCCAGGGGCGGGCTCTCCCCGCAAAAAAAAGACCCCGCCGAAGCGGGGCCAAGGGATGAGCCGATGACAGGGACACAACGGCTCGAGGGACGAGGGAAACTCAGGCAAAGGCCGCCGCACCGTGGCGCCGCATGCGCTCGAGCAGGCTGAGAAACACGCGCGGCCCGCGGGTCTCGAGGGCTGCGCCGATCCGCGCCTCGGACTCGCAGGCGAGCAGGGGATAGCGACGCAGCACCCGGAGCGGGCGCCGGCCACCCGGATCGCCCATCAGCGCGACCTCCTCGATCACGAGCGACCGGGTGACGATCATCTCCGTCAGCGGCCCGAGCCGGGCGAGCACGGCGGCGCCGGTCTCGGGCTCCACGGCGTCGGTGAGCGGGAGGTGGAAGCGGTCGCCGGTGAGGACGCCGGGGCGGAAATTGCCGCTCAGGATCCGCCTAAGGTCGATCGGCGCCACCGCAGGAGGCCCTCCGAGCCCATGGAGCGCGGCGCGCACCCGGCCCATCAGACAGTCGAGATCCGCCGGCAGGCGTCGAGGCACCAGCGCCACGCGCCCCTCGACCAGCGCAGGGCGGAGCCCGGGCAGACGGACCGGCGCCGAGGCACAGGCCACGTGGTCGAGCGCCTGTTCGAGCGCCCAGACGGCGCGGGGCGAGGTCGGCCGGAAGGGCGCGACCAGCACGCCGTGCAAGCCGTGCCGCGCCGTTTCGGCCACGAGCGACGCCGCGCAGGCGCCAATGCCGGGGATCGGACGGCGCGGGGTCCGCTCGCCCCGGTCGGCACACCAGCCCGTCCAGTCGCGACCGAGCCGGGCAACGGGGTCCTCAGCCGAGGGAACCCAGTAAAGCGCGTAGCGTTCGTAAGCGTCATACATCGTGGGCCTCTGAACAACTTGATCAAAAGATGTCAGATTCGGCGGCCAAGCGATGTGACGAAGCTCACATCGGTTGACGTCGTGAACAATGCCCGGATCCAGCCCCCTGGCGCCGAGGGCGTGCGTCGCTAGGTTGTGGTGCCGGACTTGGCTGGCCCGGCGGCTTCGGCCAAACTGGCGGCAGCGAACTGGCTGACGGTGAGCGAGAACGCCGCAGCGCGCAAGGAGGACGGGGATGGCAGACGGCAGCCGGCAGGGAACTGACGGGACCGACGGGGGATCGGGCGCCCGGGTGGCAAAGACGACCTGCTACATGTGTGCCTGCCGCTGCGGGATCGATGTGCATATCCGCGAGGACGAGAGCACGGGCGGGGTGCCGCGCATCCGCTACATCGAGGGCAATCGCGACCACCCGGTCAATCGCGGCGTGCTCTGCGCCAAGGGCTCGGCCGGGATCATGCAGCACACGAGCCCCGCGCGCCTGATGCAGCCGATGAAGCGCGT
>CAYORO010000241.1:0-5792 GCA_964406355.1 uncultured Limibaculum sp. | reverse complement strand
TCGAGTCGGTGCTGCGCATGGTCGCCTCGCAGCGGCTGGTGCGCCGGCTCTGCCCGGCCTGCCGTCGGCCGGCAAACGCTACCGAGATCGCGCGCTTCAAGGCGCTGATGGCGCCGATCGGGCTCGACGAGGAGCTCCCCGGCCCGGACTGGCGGCTGATGGGCGCCGATGGCTGCGAGGCCTGCGACGGTCAGGGCTTTCGCGGGCGGCTCGCGATCTTCGAGGCGCTGGACGGGGCGGCGGCGCTCCGGGCGCTCGACCCCGACCGCCCGCGCCGGCACGCCACGATGGCCGAGCACGGGCTGGAGCGGGTCGCGGCCGGCGAGACGACGCTCGAGGAGCTCGTGCGCATCGTCGGCCCGCCCGAGCTCTGGCGGTGAGCCCGGCGGACGAGGCGACCGCGCCCCGGCCGTCGGCCGCACAGCGCTTCGCCTATGTGGCGCGCGACGCCTCGAGCCAGCGGGTGACCGGCGCGGTCGAGGCGGCCGACGAGACAGCGGCCCGGCGTGCGCTCCGGGCCGAGGGGCTCTATCCGATCCGGCTCTCGCCGCTTGCCCCCGGAGCCCCTGCACCGGCCGGCCGCGCGACGCTCGCGCCCGCCTCGGCGGTCCGGCGCCTGCGCCTCTCGGAGGCAACCACGCTGATCGAGAGCCTCGCCCGCCTCGTCGGCCGCCAGGTGAGCCTCGAGCGCGCGCTTCACGTGGTCTCCGAGCGGCCCGAGAGCCGCACCGGGCAGGCCGCCGCCGCGATCCGCCAGGCGGTGCGCGAAGGCGGCAGCTTCGCCGAGGCCGTGGCGGCCCGCGGCGGGCTCGTCGACCCCGCGGCGCTTGCGTTGATCCGCGCGGGCGAGGCCTCGGGCGACATGGCCGGCGCACTCTCCTCGGCGGCGAGCGTGCTCCAGGGGCGGCTCGCGGCGGCGCGGCTCCTCAGCTCGAAACTCCTTTATCCGGGGCTCCTCTTCAGCACGGCGCTCGCCTCCGTGCTCCTGATCCTCATCGTGATCGTTCCGCAGTTTCGCCCGCTGGTCGCCGAGCGCTTCGACCTCGTGCCGCCGATTGGACAGGCGATCTTCGCGCTCTCGGGGTTGCTCGAGACCGCCTGGCCGCTGATCCTCGCGGGCCTCGTCCTCGCCGGGCTTGCCGCGGCGGTGCTGGCGCGCAGCGGCCGGCTCGCGCGCGTGGCGACCCGGATCGCCGAGCGCCTCCCGCTCTTTGGCGAGGCGGTGCGCGAGACCCGGGCGATGCTGGCGCTCCGGATCCTCGGCGCGCTGGTCGAGCGGCGGGTCGCGCTCTCCCAGGCACTGCGGATCGTCGCCGAGGCGGCCTATGATCCGGTGCAGCAAAGCGCGCTCAAATCCGCTACACTGCGGGTGGAGAACGGCGAGGCGCTCTGGTCGTCGCTGGCCGCGGAGAAGCTTGCACCCCGGGCCGCGATCGAGATGGTGCGGATCGGCGAGGAGGCGGGCGCCCTGGGCGCCATGCTCTCGCGGGCCGCTGACGATCTCGAGGAAGGGGCCGAGCGGCGCGCCGCGCGTGTGTTCACGGTGTTGGAGCCGGCGCTTATTGTCGGCGTGGGTGGGATCGTGGGGCTTTCCTTCTATGCACTCTTCACGGCAATCACGGCGGTCAATGCGATCAATTTCTAGGCGCGGGCTCCGGCGGCGGGGCCGGGCCGAGGCGGGCTTCTCGCTGGTCGAGCTCCTCGTGGTGGTGGCGATCGTCGGGCTCCTGATCGGGCTCGTCGGGCCGGCCGCGTTCCGACAGCTCCAATCCTCGCGCGGCTCGACCGCCGAAGCGCAGATCGCCCAGCTCCGGAGCGCGGTCGACATCTATGCGATGGACACCGGCAACTACCCCTCCAACCAGGTCGGCCTGCGGGGGCTCGTCGAGAACCCGGGCGGCGTCGCGGGCTGGAATGGCCCCTATCTCCGCGACGGCAAGCTGCCGGCCGATCCGTGGGGCGCCAACTATCTCTATGCGGTCGAGAACGGCCGGGTGACCATCCGCTCGCTCGGCGCCGACGGGCGCGAGGGGGGCGACGGAGCGGATGCCGACATCTCCAACTAGAGCCGCCGGCGAGGCCGGGTTCTCGACGATGGAGGTGATCATCGCGGTCGCTGTCGTCGCGGGGCTCGGGACGGCGCTGGCGATCGGGGCGGCGCCGTCGGAGGGCGTGCGCCTGCGCAGCGCCGCGGCCGGGCTCGCGCGCGTGGTCGAGGAGGCCCGCTGGCGCGCCGCCGAGACGGGCCGGCCGGCCGCGCTCGCCTACGATCCCGCCACGCGCCGGGTGCTGGGGCCCTACGACGCGTTCGAGCTGCCGCGCGGGATCACGCTCGGGCCCGAGCCGATCCGGGTCGAGATCCGCCCCTCGGGCGCATCCGAGGGCGCGGTCTTCGTGCTGGCCGGAGACCAGGCGCAGGCGCGGGTGCGGCTCGACTGGCTGACGGGCCGCGTGACCGTCGAGCCATGACGCCCCGCCGCCGCCCCGCCGATGCCGGGCTCTCGCTGGTCGAGGCGGTCGTGGCGCTTGCGGTCGCGGCAACGGCCGTGGCGTCGTTCTACGATGCGCTGACCAGCGGCGCGCTGCTCTCGCGTCGGGCCGAGGCGCGGGCCGAGGCCGCACTCGCCGCCTTCCTCGTGCTCGACCGGGCCGGGATCGACCTGCCACTGATCCCCGGGGCCCAGGAGCAGGGGCGCCTGCGCGGGCTCGACTGGCGCTACCGGGTGATCGACGCCGCCGCCCGGATCGACGGGCTCGCGCTTTCGCCAGGCGAGGTGCTCCTCGTGGAGGTCACCGTGGCGCGCGCCGGCGAGCCCTATCGCCTGCTCGCACTCCGCTATGCCGAGGATCCGCTGTGATCCGCCGCAGGGCCCGCGAGCGGGGCTTCAGCCTGATCGAGGCGACGGTCGCGCTCACCATCGCGGCGATGACCCTGCTGCTGCTCGCGGGCGCGGGCTTCGGCCTCCGCCTCGCCGCCGAGCGCACGGCGCGGACCCAGGACATCGCGGTCGATCTCCTGGCGGCGCGGCGTGCGATCCGGCGCTGGGCGTCGGAGGTCTCGACCGATGGCACGGCCGACGCGCCCGAGCTCAGCTTTGCCGGCCTGCCCGACCGTGTCGCCATGCTGCTGGCGCCCGACCCCGGCAGCGCCCAGGGCGACCGGCTCGCGCTCCTCGAGGTTGTCCGCGGCGAGACCGGTGACGTGCTCCTCGCCCGGCGCCAGCGCGGCAGCCGGAGCCTCCTGACTGGGATCGAGCGCGCCGACAGCTCGGCGCTGCTCGCGACCGGGCGGCGTCTCTCCTTCGCCTATCTCTTCACCGGCGGGCGCAACGAGGACGCCTGGCTCGCCACCACCACCGAGCTCGCGCGATTGCCGCGCGCCGTCGCGCTCCTGATCGATGGCGACCGGGCGATCCTCGCGCGGCTGCCGCAGGAGCTCGACCCGCTCTGCATCGGCCGGGTCGGCGCCGTCGCCTTCGAGGGCAGCCGATGCGCACTCCGCTGAGCGCCATCCCGCGGCTGCGGTCCGGCCAGCGCGGCTTCGTGCTGATTGCCGTTCTCTGGATGGCGCTCGGCCTCGCCCTCGGCGCGGCGGGCTTTCTCGACACGGCCCGGCGCGACGGCCTGCGCGCCCGCGCCGAGATCGACACCGCCCGCGCCGACGAGCTCGCCACCAGCGCGCTCAACCTCGCCCTCGCCGATCTCGGCCGGCCGGAGGACACGCCCGAGACCTCGCGCGCCCGGCGCGACGGGAGCCCGACGGTGCTCGCCCTGCCCGATGGCGAGGCGGTCTATCGGATCGAGGACGAACGGGGCAAGTTCCCGCTCTCCGCCACCCCGCCCGAGGTCCTCGAGCGCCTGATCAACGCGCTCGACCGGCCGGGGCTCGACGCGATCGACGCCGCCGGCCTCGCCGCCCGGATCCTCGCGCGCCGCGACGGGCTGATCGAGACCCGGGCCGACCCGACGCGGCTCCTCGCCGAGGCAGGCATCGACGCCGCGACCGCCACGGTCCTCGCCCGCCACCTGACACCCTTTGCCTTCGCGACCCAGGTCAACCCGCGCACCGCCCCCCGCGCCGTCCTCGAGGCGATCCCGGGGATCACAGCGGGCGACATCGCCACCATCCTCGAGCGGCGCGCCGAGGGGCTCGGGCTGCCGCTGCTTGGCGCGGCCTCGGTGTGGCTCAACGAGACCGAGGGCCCGGTCTACACGATCATCGCCGAGGGGCGTGTCGCGAGCGGTGTCCGCGCGGCGATCCGCGCGGTGGTGGTGGCCGAGGAGCGCTCCTTCCGCAGCCGGCGTGTGCGCTACAGCGTGATCTCGCTCCGCCGCCTCCGATGACCGGCCCCGATCCTACGCTCGCGACGGGCCTCGTCGCCCTTGCGCTCACGCTCTCGGTGGCGCTCGCACCGCCCATGCGGCTTGCGGGGCGGGCAGCGATCCGGCTCGGCTGCGGCGGACGGGCAGCGGCATTGCGGCATCTGTCGCACGCGGTGGGGCTCGGCATTGCGGGCGGGATGCTGGCGGCCGTCGGGCTGGGCTTCGCGCTCGGTGGCGGCCGAGCGGCGCTCGGCCTCGCGGTCGCGGCCACGGCGCTGCTGCTCGCGCTGTTCGATTTCCGCTGGCGCTGGTTGCCGCGGGAATGGACGCTGGGGCTGATCGCCTCCGGGCTGCTGGCGGCGCTCGCGAGGGGAGCGGCCGACGGTCTCGGCGCGGCGGCGACCGGAGCGCTCCTGCTTGCCGGCCTCCTCATGGCCCTGCGCGAAGGTCACCGCCGGCTCCGGGGCGTCGAGGGGCTGGGCCTTGGCGATGTCTGGCTCGCAGGCGGGATCGGTGCGCATGCGGGGCTCGCGGCGGGGCCGCTGGTCCTTGCCGCCGGAGCGCTGGCGGCCTTGACCGGACAGGCCCTGCAAGCGGGCGTTCAGGGCGCCAAAGCCCCCCGCCCGATCCCGCTCGGCGGCTATCTCTCAATCGCGTTTGCAATCTGGATACCACTTCAGTATCAAATTTAACTGCTGGAGCTTGCACTGTGAAAATAAAGCGCAAGATGGATTTGCAATGACCGGGTGTCGGGTTCGCCGTCAAGCTCGGCCGCGCATGGGACGGCTGCTCCCCGCGCTCGCCGCTCTGCTGCTCGGCGGCTGCGAGGAGGTGCTGGGCCCCCAGCGCGCCGCACTCGAACCGTGGCGCGCCCAGGTCTTGCTCGGCAACCAGGAAACCCAACCGCCCCAGCGCAGACAGGGCCCCGTGGTCGGATCGACCGAGGCCGGCGTCGGTGGCGGGGTGATCTATCCCGGCACGGACCAGCCGGTCGGCGTGCCGCCGGTCCGCCAGTTCGCCGGCGACGGCACGGTCTCGCTCAACCTCGTCGACGCCTCGATCCCCGAGGCGGCGGAGGCGATCCTCGGCGCGCTCCTCGGCGCGAACTACCTGATCGATCCGCAGGTCGAGGGCACGGTCAACATCCGCTCGAGCCGCCCGATCAGCCGCGTGACCGCGCTCGAGGTATTTGAGCTCGCACTCAAACAAAACAACGCAGCCCTCGTACGCCGCAACGAAATCTTCGCCATCGTGCCGCTCGACGGCGACCTCGCGATCGGCGCGACGCCCGGACAGGCGGGCGCCGGCGGCTTCCAGATCCGCGTCGTGCCGCTCCAGTTCATCGGGGCCGACGAGATGGCCCGGATCCTCGGGCCGATCGCGCGCGAGGGGATCGTCGGCATCGACACCCGGCGCAATGTGCTGGTGCTCGCGGGCACCTCGGCCGACCAGCGCGCCTATGCCGACAC
>CAYORO010000240.1:0-5814 GCA_964406355.1 uncultured Limibaculum sp. | reverse complement strand
TCCCCCTTTCATTGTGGCCATGGCAAGAGGCGGTGAAAGCCGCCTTTTTAGATCGTGTCCAGATCGTCGCCGAATACGACTTCCAAGTGCACAGCCCGTCGATGGCGATGCGGCTGCCCTCGGTCGTCGTGCTGCGCGACTATGTGAAGCCGGCGCGCTATCCGGCCTTCACGCGGTTCAACCTGTTCCTGCGCGACGAATTCCAGTGTCAGTATTGCGGCGCAAAGGGCGAGATGACCTTCGACCACGTGATCCCGCGCTCGCGCGGTGGGCGCACCACCTGGGAGAACGTCGTGGCCGCCTGTGCGCGCTGCAACCTGAAGAAGGCCAATCTCACGCTCCGCCAGGCGGGGATGTCGCTGGCGCGGGCGCCCTATCGTCCGGATGCGGCCGAGCTGCAGAACAAGGGGCGAAAGTTCCCGCCCAACCATCTGCATGAGAGCTGGATGGATTTCCTCTACTGGGACGCCGAGCTCGAGGCCTGAGACCCGGGCTCGCCGCGCTCAGGGCGCGGTCTGCGGCCTCCGGGCGCACCAGAACCAGAGCCCCGAGAGGGCGAGCGACAGGGCGGCGTTCCAGCTCGCCATCGAGAGGCCGAGGAAGGTCCAGGCCACTTCGTCGCAGCGCACGATCTCGGTGTCGAGCAGGCGCGTGTAGAGTTCGTCGGTGCTGAGGGTCGTCGCGTCGGGTGCTGCGCAGGTGCCAGGGCCGGGCCACCAGCCGCGCTCGATCCCGGTGTGATAGGCGCCGATCCCCGCACCCATCAGCATCACGACCCCGCCGAGTACCGCAAGCCCACGATGGAACCGCCAGAGCACGGTCACCGCGAGGCCCGCCGTCACCACCGCCGCCGCATGGGGCCAGCGCTGCCAGATGCAGAGCGGGCAGGGCGCGAGCCCGCCGATCCACTGCCAGCCGAAGGCGGCGATCAGGAGCACCGCCGAGCCGAAGCCCGCCAGCAGGAGCCGACCATAGACCGTCATCATGGGCTGGTCATATCAGGTACTTGACGGCCACGAAACCGCCGATCAGCAGCACGGCGCCGAGGGTTGCAAAGAGCGCCAGTCGCTCCTCGATGAAGGGCTTCGCCGCCGGTCCGAACTTCCAGAGGATCGCCGCGACGATGAAGAACTGCAGCCCGCGCCCGACGATGGAGGCGAGGATCAGCACCACCAGCGAGAGCCCCGCCACGCCCGAGGCGATGGTCACCACCTTGTAGGGGAAGGGCGAGATCGCTGCGAACAGCACCGCCTCGGTGCCGTATTGGCGGAACTGCTCGGAGATCTCGGCAAACTCGTCGGCCTTGCCATAGAACTCAAGCACCGGCCTGCCGATCTCCTCGTAGAGCAGCGCGCCGATCGCATACCCCGCAACGCCGCCGGCCACCGAGGCGATCGTGCAGACCCCGGCGATCAGCCAGGCGCGGTCGGGCCGCGCCAGCACCATGGGCGCCAGCATCACCAGCGGAGTGATCGGGAACACCGAACTTTCGACGAACGAGACCGCCGCGAGCAGCCACAGCGCATCCGGCCGTTCGGCAAGCGCCAACATGCGGTCATAAAGCTGTCTTAGCATTCGTGATTAGACCGTTACCACCCATCCCCACCGGGGTGTAAGGTCGGTAGCAGCGTGGCTTGGTGGTGTCCAGCCGGAGCGTCGGAGTGCGAAGTGAGGGCGATGTTGGGGTCTGACAAATCGCTGCGCGAGCAGATAACTGATGGTGATCCCAAGCTCGTTCCGGTGCGTCGCCGTCAGCGTTTTAGTACCTCGCGGGGGGTGCGGGGGCAGCTCGGCCTGCTCGGCGGTCTGGTTGCGGCGCTCGCGGGCCTCGGCATGGCGCTCTCGATCGCGATTCTGACCGGTCCGTCGACGCCGGATGCCGTGGTACGGCCGGGCGAGACCGCGAGCGGGGCCGAAACCGTCGACGAGATGGCCTATGCCACCGATGAGGCAGCGCGGGACGCAGCCGCCGAGACGGCGGCGCATATCGCCGCATCCGGGGTGGCGGAGGACGCAGCCGATGGCGCGTCAGCCGCTGCAGGCGCGGCGACCGAGCCGCTGACCGGGCCATTGCCGACGCTCGCGGCCAGCACCGTCGCCGCCGAGCCGCGGGTCGAGCGGGCGATGCCTGTGGGCCTGGCCTCTGCATCGACTGATCCGAGTGCCGGCGGGCAGGCGCAGCCGCACGGCGCCGAGCCGGTGCCAGGTCCCGTGGCTCCGGTGATGTCGGTGCGGCCGATCCGCGGCGCGACCGACATCGTGCCGCGCGGCCCGCGCGCCATCGGGCCCGCCGGGCCCGGGCGACCGACCACCCTCGCGGCCGCGCCGGCCACGGCTCCCCAGCCATCGCCGCTTGCCGACCGGGACGGGACCGTGGCCGCAGCGATGGTCGTGGCCCGGAGCAATCTGTTGTGGAAGCGCCTCCTCGAGGCCGAGGGGCTCGACTATACGCCGGTCGCCCGGGCTCCCCTCTCCCGCTGGGGCGAGGGCGCCTGTGCGATCCGGCCCGAACCCGAGGTGGCCACCTATTGCACGCTCGACGCGACCGTCTACGCCAATGACGCGATCGACGGCGAGCCGGTCGCCCTGCTCGACATCGCGCGCCAGATCGGCCTGCATGTGCAGGAGACGCTCGGCGTGATGATCGCGCCTGCGAGCGGGCCGGAGCGGCTCCTGCGCTCGGACTGCTTCGCGGGGCTCTGGGCGCGTCAGGACGCGATGGTGGGTGATGGGCTCGCCCC
Organism: uncultured Limibaculum sp.; assembly: GCA_964406355.1. Taxonomy (GTDB): domain Bacteria; phylum Pseudomonadota; class Alphaproteobacteria; order Rhodobacterales; family Rhodobacteraceae; genus Thermohalobaculum. The sequence goes on along the minus strand of CAYORO010000240.1, from coordinate 3,073 downwards.
CGGATACCTCGCTCAGGCCTTCAATGCGGATGGTACCGAGAGCATCGCCGAGGGCGAGCGGCTCGCGGCCTTCACCGCCGGCTACAGCGCCGAGCGGCCGCTCGATTGCGAGACGGCCGGCAGTGTCGAGCTGCCGAGCCGGAGCTGAGCGCCCCCGCGGTTGACCCGCAGCGGACGGTCATGGCTAATGCGGCCGGGGCCCGGATGGCGGAATTGGTAGACGCAGCGGACTCAAAATCCGCCGCCGCAAGGCATGTCGGTTCGAGTCCGACTCCGGGCACCACCCTATCAAGAAAATACGCCTCGTATTAAATGGTTAGCAGGCCTTGCGTCTGACTGATCCACCCCCTTGTCCACCCTTGATTCTCTGGTGGCGCAGCGCTCAAACACAAGGGGCCACCCGCTGCGCGAGCGGACAACCAGCCTCGTGAGCGTTGGCCCGCAGTCCACGGCTTTCCTCTGGCGTTGCGGTGCGGCTACCAGGTCGTGACAGACGCGAACGGTGTTTCGGCATTGCCGAGGTGGTTTGCCGCAATATTACGGGCAGTCATTCATCGCGCCTGCTCACTGGCCCAGGCGCCAGACGGCAAGAGTGCGGACACACCTGATCTTGAGCGGATGACCGCACTCGTCCGTTAAGCAGTCGGTTTTGGAAACCAAGCTGCCGCCGCAAGGCCTGGGAAACGGGGCGCGTCGCGGATTGCCTACCCGCATTGGTTTCCGCCCTGGCTGACACGAGTGGCCGCGGAGCTTGCCTTCACGACCGGCCCGTTCAGTTGCTTTTTCGCACCCGGTGATGAAAGGGCGAGGTTCCGCCCGCACTTTGATTAAACTCCCATAACGTCATCGTATGTTTGGAGGGTTGGATATGTTTGGCGTCGAGGTGAGTGGAAAGTGGACTGGCGTGATCGACACACGGACCGCCGGTGGGACGGTCGTGGCTCCGGAGGCGCTCGCCATCGACGGTGTCGTAGCGTCGGTGTCGGGTTTCGGAACAGCGGCGCTGGAGTGGGGGCTGGATGATGTCTCCTCGATGCGCGTGGGTGTCCGGCGAAACTCCAACCTCGACATCGGCGAAGATTTCGGGTTCGGCAATCTGCGATTTGTGAACGACCCAAGCCCGGTTGCAGCTTTCGGCGGCGGGATCCTTGAGCTGGCGGTCTCGGTGACGGACCCGGAGACCCCAGATGGCGGGCCTTATGTCATCACCGCCACCCTCGAAGTGACCTGGCAGGACGGCGCCGGCAATGCGAGCGATCCGGCGATCGGCGCAGACGACCAGCTTACGCTCAGCGTCCTGGACATCGAGGTCCCTGAGGACAGCCCCGTCACCCTCGCGCTCGACGGCTTCGACGATCCGAACTCCGGCGGAACGGTTGATTCAGTCACAGCACCGGAGTTCGACGACGTCTCCGCATCGATTATCGGGCGGTTGGAGGGGGCGGGGGCTGGACAACCCGACCTCGTCATCGACGCAGTCACGCAACGTGGTGGCGCCACCGCGATCGGCATTGGCGATCCCATCCCCTATGACGTCGTGGTCCGAAACGCGGGGAACGGCCCGCTCGCGCCCGAGGTGATCGAGGTCGACCTCCGTCGGGCCGAAGCCCCATGGCTCTCGGCAGGCAGTCTCGACTTCGCCCGGGGCGAACTCTTGCTGACCGAGCCGCTTGCGCCGGGAGCAAGCATTACCGTGCCGGTCTCGGACACCCTGAGCGACCGACAGATCGGCGCCTACGGCCTCGGAACCTTCGCCCTCGAGGCCCGGGTCGACCGGGGCAATCTCGTGACCGAGGCCAACGAGGCCAACAACACCTTGATCGGGCCCAACGTGACGGTGGTGGGAGACGGCCGCCCCGAGATCGTGGTGACTGCCGATCTGGTCTCGGCGGACGTGCTCAACTTCGACGAAAGCACCGCCCTTGCAACGGACGTGACCGTCTGGAACATCGCCGATGCGGTAACCCCGTTCGCAGTTCCCTATCGAGCGGTGCTCTCGAGGGACTCCCAGGCAGGGGTCCTCGACCCGACCATCGATTTCGAGGATCTCTCACGGATCCCGGCGAACTCCTCCGTGCCCGTGCAGCAGACCCTCGATCTGACTGAAAGGTCGGTTCGGCCCTCTGAGGGGTTCTACAACCTCATCGCTTGGGTACCGCCGCTGTCCAGAGACAGCAACTCGGGGCCGAGCGAGTACTCGGAGAGCAACAACCAGGCCCTTCTCGCCCGGGTCCTCGTCTCGGAGCGGCCGGCGATTGTCGCCGAGCGAGGTCTTCCCATCCTCGGCAGCCCGGCTTTCGACTTTTTCGTCTCGGTACTGGCCGGTGCAGAGATCGACGGGCTCATCGGCTCCGACACTGTACGCTATGCTGTCAAACGCGTGGAGGTCACAGAAAGCGTGATGCCGGACGGGACAGTGGAGATCTCAACCGCCGACGGCAGCGCAACGGATAGCCTCACCTCGATCGAGAAAGTGGTGCTCGACGATGGGACCTATCTCTACGATCTCGACGGCGAGGGCGTGCCGTTCAGCTATCGTCTGTATTCCGCCGCCTTCGCGCGCACTCCAGATGAGGGAGGCCTGCGGTTCTGGAGCGGTCAGCGCGAGGCCGGAGCTGGCGAGCGGGAGATGGCCGGCGCTTTCATTTCGAGCGCCGAGTTCCAAGAGAAGTTCGGCGAGGATCCGACCGACGAGGCATTCATTGCCGCGCTCTACCAGAATGTCCTTTTGCGCGAGCCCGATGCCGGCGGACAGAGTTTCTGGCTCGACGTGTTCGCGGCTGGAACGCTGGAACGGGCCGATATGCTACTCGCGTTTTCCGACAGCGCCGAGAATACCGAGCGAAACGCCGACAACTACGATGACGGGGTCTGGGTGCTTTGATCCGGCGGTCTCGGCCCGGATGTATGTGCCGGCTGCTGTTCGCAAGGCAGTTCTCGCTTGGATCTCGGAAGTCGCGCATATGTATCCGGCCTGTCTGTCGGCACGCGGACCGTGGCCATGTTGGGGTTACGGTCGCGCCATGGTCTCATGAACGGCAAGGCTCTCGGGGGCCGTCTGGGCCGTCAGACT
>CAYORO010000239.1:0-5861 GCA_964406355.1 uncultured Limibaculum sp. | reverse complement strand
GCCCAAGGAGCTCTCCGGCGGCATGCAGCAGCGCGGCGGCAGCGCCCGGGCCCGGTCCTCGGACCCCGAGATCCTGCTGATGGACGAGCCCTTCTCGGCGCTCGATCCGCTGATCCGATTGCAGCTCCAGGACCAGTTCTCCGCGCTCGTCGCCGAGCTCGGCAAGACGACGCTCTTCATCACGCATGACCTCGACGAGGCGATCCGCATCGGCCATCGGATCGCGATCATGAAGGACGGCGTCATCGTGCAGATCGGCACGGCCGAGGAGATCGTCACCAACCCGGCCGACGACTATGTCCGCGAATTCGTGCAGGGCATCTCCAAGCTCAAGCTGGTGAAGGCCCACTCGATCATGGCGCCGATCGAGCAGTGGCAGGCGGAGAACCCCTCCGCCAACGGCGTGCTCGACGCGGCGCCGCGGGCCAGCGAGGACAGCGATCTCGACCATCTGATCGATGTCTCCGCCGACAGCGACACGCCGGTGGTCATCACCGATGGCGGGGTGGATGTGGGCGTGGTCACCAAGCGCCGCCTGCTCCGCGGGATTCAGGGAGGCAAGGAATGAACGCCGCTGAGGACGCCGCGACCGCCGCGCCGCGGACCGTTGTCGCCGCCTCCGAGGTCGAGATCGACCGCGAGGGTCTGGACGCCTCGATCCGCACATTCGCCGACCAGAACGGCGACTACTACGTGCACGTCTTCCACAAGATCTTCGAGAAGACCTCGGTCATCCCCAACACCTTCAACGCCGCCGCAGCGCTCGCCGGCCCGATCTGGGCGGCCGCCCGCGGCGTGTGGTCGATGTTCTGGGCGTTCCTGATCCTCGAGATCATCGCCTGGGTGCAGATCGGCCGGGGCCTCTGGGGCAATCCGGGCGCGGAGTTCCTCGAACGCGCCGAGGGGCAGCGCGAGCGGGCGGCGGAGTTCCTCGAGCGCGCCGAGGCGGCGCGGCAGGCGGGCGAGGACCCGAGCCGCTTCGAGACGCTGGCGGCCAACATCACCCGGGCCGCCGAGAGCTCGGAGGCCCAGGCGGCGGCCCTCGGCGCCGAGGCGCTCAGCATCATGGCCTTCGGCATCGGCCTTCTGGTGCTCTTCAAGCTCATCCAGGGGTTTTGGGCCAACATCGTCTACGAGAAGCAGTATTCGCGCTGGCGGATCGATCCGAGCCGGGTCGAGGCGGGCTTCTCGACGCGGCGCATCTGGATCGGCAGCGCGCTCGCGGCGGCCATCGCACCGCTCACGATCTACCGCTTCACCGTCGCCGCCCCCTTCGAGGCGCTGAGCGAGTTCCCGGAGCGGGCCGTCTCCTCGGTCTTCGTGGCCGGCGAGAACGAGACGATCTACTCGGTGATCGCAAGCTGGCTCGAGGAGCGGATCGATGCGGCCGCGGTCGCCGGGGCCGGGGCGTTCGACACCATCACGGCGGGCGTGCGCTCGGTGCTCGACGCGCTGACCGTCGGGCTCAACGGCACGCCGTGGCCGGTGGTGATGCTGGTGATCTGCGTCGTCGCCTTCCGCGCGGCGGGGCCGCGGGTCGCGATCTTCACCGCCGCCTCGCTCGCCTATATCGCGCTCCTCGGCTACTGGGAGATCGCGATGGAGACGGTGGCGCTGGTGGGCGCCGCGGTGCTGATCTGCGTCGTGATCGGCATTCCGCTCGGCATCTGGTTCGGCAAGTCGCGCCGCGCCTACAATTTCGCCGAGCCGGTGCTCGACCTCATGCAGACGCTGCCGGCCTTCGTCTATCTGATCCCGATCATCGCCTTCTTCGGCACGGGCAACCCGCCGGGGATCCTCGCGACGATCATCTTCGGGATGCCGCCGGTGATCCGGCTGACGGCGCTCGGCATGCGCGGGGTGCCGGACAGCATCAAGGAGGCGGCCGAGGCCTTCGGGGCGTCGAAGCGCCAGATCCTGATGGATGTGGAGCTGCCGCTCGCCCTGCCCTCGATCATGACCGGCGTGAACCAGACGATCCTGATGTGCCTGTCGATGGTGGTGATCATCTCGCTGATCGGCGGCGGCGGGCTCGGCAAGGAGATCCTCGAGGCGCTGCAATACGCGGCCAAGGGGCCGGGGCTGCTGGGCGGCTTCGCGATCCTCTTCTGCGCGATGGTGATCGATCGGATCGTGCAGGGCGCCTTCCGCAGCAAGTAGGCGGGGCGGTCGCGATCCGGAGATCCGAGGGTGGCGAGGCCGGGCGGCGGGATCGCCCGGCCGCCCGCCCTCAGCGCTCGAGGGCGCCGGCGGCCTCAGTCAGCGCCCGCTCGGTGAGCGCGAGGTCGTCCTCGGTGAGCGCGAGGCAGGGATAGGTCTTGCCGGGCGACTTGAAGACGCCCCGCTTGCGGAGCTCGGCGGTGAAGCGCGCACCCCGCGCCTTGTCCGCGCCGTGCGTGTCGCGATAGTCGCGCACCTCGCGATCGGTGAAGAGGACGTCGAACAGCGTCTCGTCGCCGACGATCCGGTGCGGGATCCCCTCGGCCCCGAGCGCCGCGGTCATCAGGTCCATCACCTTGCGCCCAAGCGCGCGCAGCCGCGCGAGCTGGCCGTCCCGCGCGAGGATCTCGAGCGTCTTGAGCCCCGCCGCCGAGGCCACCGGGTTGCCCGAGAGCGTGCCGGTCATCATCAGCCAACCCTCGGCCCCGACCGCGGCCTTGTCGAAATGCGCCATGATGTCCGCGCGGCCCGCGATCGCCGCGAGCGGGAAGCCGCCGCCGATCACCTTGCCGAGGGTGCAGAGATCGGGGGTCACGCCGTAATGCCCCTGCGCCCCGCCCCAGGACAGGCGGAAGCCCGTCACCACCTCGTCGAAGATCAGCACGATGCCGTGACGGTCGGCCTCCTCGCGGAGCGTCTGGAGATAGCCGGGCATCGGCGGGATGATCCGCTGCAACGGCTCGACGATGATCCCCGCCACTTCGGAGCCGTGCTCGGCCAGCAGCGCGCGGATATAGTCGGGGTCGTTGAACGGCGCGATCAGCATCGAGGCGCGCACGCCCTCGGGGATGCCCGCACTGTCCGGCACCGCCTGGGGGAAGTTGGCGAGCCAGTCGGGCGCGAGGCTCATCTGCGCCTCGGCCGACATGCCGTGATAGCCGCCCTCGAACTTCACGATCTTCTCACGGCCGGTGAAGGCGCGGGCGAGGCGCATCGCATACATATCGGCCTCGCCGCCGGTTGAGACGTAGCGCAGGCGCTCGGCGCAGGGCATGGCGGCGCAGATCACCTCGGCGAGCTCGATCCCGGCGCCGTTGTTGGCGAAGAAGGTCTGGCCGCGCGGGAGCTGGGCGAACACCGCCTCCAGCACCTCCGGATGCGAGTGGCCGAGCACCATTGGCCCCGAGCCGATCAGGTAGTCGACATACTCGGCCCCGTCCTCGTCGATCACGCGGGCGCCGCGGCCCTCGCGGATCACGATCCCGGGGTCGAAATTGCCGAAGCCGCCCGCGGGCAGCACGGCCTCGGCGCGGTGGATCCAGTCGGATTGGCTGTGCAGTCGGTTCATGACTCAGTCCAGTATCACATCCGGCGGGCCGAGGCGCGCGGTGTCGACGGTGATGCCGAGGCCCGGCCGGTCGGGCGGGGCGATGCGGCCCGCATCGCGGACCGGCGCATCGGGGGCGAGGCGGGTTCGCACATAACCCGAGAGGTCGCAGACATTGAGGACGAGGCCCGGCGCCGTGGCCGCCCCGAGATGGAGCGCCGCAGCGGTCGCGACATCGCTGCCCCAGGTGTCCTCGATGCACATCTTGGTGCCGAGATAGAGGCACAGATCGCGGGCGCGGCGCGTCGCCGAGAGCCCGCCGAACTTCGAGAGCTTGAGCGCCACCACATCGATGATGCCGAGCCCGTGAGCCTCGAGGAGGCTCGCGGTGTCATGCGCGAGCTCGTCGAGCTTCATCGGCAGTCCGGTGGCCGCGCGGACCCGGGCACAGGCATCGAGCGTGGCCGAGGGCTGCTCCAGCATCACGTCGAGATGCGCGACCGCCCGGCCGACGCGGGTCGCATCGAGCGCCGTGGCGCCGCAGTTCCAGTCGCCATAGACGATCGGCCCCGGCCCGACGGCCTCGCGGACCTTCACCAGCCGCTCCACATCGGTCTGCCAGTCGCCAGAGGCGCCGAGCTTGGCCTGGAACTGCGTGATCCCGGTGGCCTGGGCGTCGCGCGCGATGCGGGCCATCTCGTCCGGCTCGATGCAGGTGATCGAGTGATAGAGCGGCAGGTCCGCCTGTCGCCGCCCGCCGAGGAGCGCATGGAGCGGCAGCCCCGCCACCTGCCCCGTGATGTCCCAGAGCGCGATGTCGAGCGCGGATTTGGCATAGACATGGCCCGGCAGCAGCGCATCGGCCCGCGCCATCAGCGCCTCGGGGCCGACGGGATCGGCGCCGATCAGCGCCGGCGCGAGCTCGGCAAGCGCAGGGGCGACACCGCGGGCATAGGCCGGCAGGTAGTGCGGGATCGGACAGACCTCGCCCCAGCCGGTGATCCCGGCGGAGGTGTCGACCGCGATCAGCACGGTCTCGACGGTGTCGCAGGTCTTGCCGTCGGCCATGTAGTAGGTCGTGTGGCTCGTGAGCGGCACATGCCAGAGCCGCAGTCCGACGATCCTGACACCGTCGGCAAGGGTGGCCGCGATGGCCGGCGCGTTCGGGAGATCGAGCGCGCCCATCATGCAGGCTCGGTCACGACATCGGTGCGGGGGCGCGCGCTCTCGGGGTCGTAGGCCGCCGCGCCCAGCACACGCGCGGGCCGGGGCTGCCCGTGAATGACGACCTCGAGCGCGGTGCCCGGCTCCGCGGCGGCCGGCGCGACATAGGCGAAGGCGAGGATCTTGCCGACCGTGTGGCCATAGGCGACCGAGGCGGTGGAGCCGACCACCCGGCCCTCAAGGAGCACCGCCTCGCCGCCATGACCGTCGGTCTCGCCATCGGGCTCGATCGCGAGATAGGCACAGACCCAGGGGCTGCGGCCGGCAGTCATCTCCGCCTCGCTCGCCTCGGTCTCGGCCCGGCCGAGGAACGCCTTGTCGAGCCGCACGAAGCGCATGACCGCCGCCTCGGGCAGCGTGACCTCGTTGGTCAGCTCTCCCGCGCCGGGGAAAGCTTTCTCCATTCGGAGCGCGTTCATCGCGAAGCTGCCATAGTCGGCGATGCCGTGGGGCTGGCCCGCGGCCCAGAGCGCGTCATAGATCGCGAGCGCGGCGGCGCGGGGCATGTGGAGCTCCCAGCCAAGCTCGCCCGCATAGGACATCCGCAGCGCCAGCACCTCGTGGCCCGCGATCGCGATCCGCTGCGCCGTCAGCCAGCGGAAGCCGGCATTCGAGAGATCGGCCGGGGTGCAGGCGGCCAGCACCTCGCGCGCGCGTGGCCCGTTGAGGGCGATCGCGGCCCAATCGTCGGAGAGGCAGGTGATCGACGCGTCCTCGCCGTCGCGGTGCCGGGCGAGATGGTCGAGCAGGCGCTGCTCGAAGAAGGCGGCGCAGACGAGGTAGAAACTCTCGGCGCCTGTGCGGACCACGGTGGTCTCGAGCTCGATCCGGCCGCGGCAGCCCAGCATGTGGGTGAGCGCGACGCCTCCCACCTTTTTCGGCAAGCGGTTGGCCACCAGCCGGTCGAGCAGCGCCTCGGCGCCCGGCCCGGCGACCTCGACCTTGGTGAAGGCCGAGATGTCCATGATCCCGACCCGCTCGCGCACGGCCCGGCACTCGGCCCCGACGATGTCGTGGAGCGCGGTGCGCCGAAAGCCGTAGATGTCCACGGCCGGCACGCCCTCAGGCGCGAACCAGCGCGGCCGCTCATGGCCAAAGACCTCCTCGAACACCGCGCCCTTGGCCTTCAGCCGGTCGTAGAGCGGCGAGG
>CAYORO010000238.1:0-5966 GCA_964406355.1 uncultured Limibaculum sp. | reverse complement strand
GTCTCCATATCGCCCAGATGCGCGATCGGGACCCCCACCTTGCCGACCTCGCCGCGGCTGAGCGGGTGGTCGCTGTCATAGCCCGTCTGGGTCGGCAGGTCGAAGGCGATCGAGAGCCCGGTCTGCCCCTTGGCAAGGTTGGTGCGGTAGAGCGCGTTGGACTTCTGGGCGGTCGAATGGCCGGCATAGGTGCGGAAGAGCCAGGGGCGGTCGCGGCTCGGAACGGTGTCGGTCATCGGGCTCTCCTGCGGCATCTCGCTGCTGCGCTGCACCCTAACGATCCTTGGGCCTTGCGCAAGATGCGTTCGAAAAGCCGACTCGCCGCGCAAGGTTGTGGCAGGGCCCTCCCGGTCTCAGCCGCAGCGCAGGCAGTCGCTCCAGCCGGGATTGCGGGCCGAGCGCGAGACCGGCTCGAGATCGACCGAGCCCATGAGCGCGAGCTGGCCGCCGAGCCCTTCGGCAAAGCGCGGCACCGCCGGTTCGAAGCGCGGGATCAGGGTCCCGGGGCGGGGGACGGCTGCGGTCTCGGCGACGCGCGTCTCGGTCCGGGCGCTGCGGGGCTTGGATGTCTCGGCATCGACGGCCGCGATCACCTCGCTCATGCTGGTGATCGGAGCAGGCTCCATCGCCGCGGATCGGTCGAGCTCGGGCGACAGAATGTTGAGCATCACCGAGGCGAGGGCGGCCAGCAGCAGCGGCATCTGCAGACTTTCAAACGAAATCATCGCTATATCTCCAAGTCGTAGGCGCCCGTTCTCGGCGCTGTTGCTCCAGGTTCCGCGCAAGCCGGCCGGTCTTCGCATTTGCCGTTTTGCTCGAAGCGGAGTGTGCATTACTCCGTTCGACTACGCGGTTAACGCGCCGGAGATGCCCATTCCGGCGGGAGCCTTCAAGAAATCCCAAATCTTGGGAGGCAAACCGGGCGCTGGCCGGCGGACAGGCCGGGCGGCTCCGGTCTCCGGGCCGGGTCGAGGCTGCGTCGAAGCTGCGTCGGGCCGTCACTCGACGAGGACCCCGCACCTCAGTATCTCTCGCAGCAGGCCAATGACCGGCCGACCGAGCGCGGAGGTGCCCATGTATGTCGCGATGAACCGGTTCCGGGTGGTCAAGGGACAGGAGGCGGAGTTCGAGGCGGTCTGGACGGGTCGCGAGAGCCATCTCGCCGGCGTCCCGGGCTTCAAGGAGTTCCGTCTGTTGCGCGGCCCCGAGGCCGAGGACCACGTCCTCTACGCCTCGCATTCGGTCTGGGCCTCAGAGGCGGCGTTCCGCGACTGGACCCGCTCGGAGGCGTTTCGCGCGGCCCATGCCCAGGCGGGCGACAACAAGCATCTCTATCTCGGCCCGCCGGAATTCGAGGGGTTTGCGCCCGTTGCCGGCGCCGAGACCGTTTCGGGGACCGGGGCCTGAAAGACCGGACCACCGCCCATGTTGCCGTCCATCTCGCCGTCCATCTCCCCGTCCACCTCCCTGTCCACGAGCAGCGCCGCCCGGTCCCGCGCCCGGCCGAGCGACAGCCGGAGCGGGGCCATCGCCGCGCCCGCCCGGCCGAGATGGCGCTCCAGCGTCTCGGCCGCCTCGCCCATCCGCTCGATCTCGATCCTGAGCAGCCCCAGTTCGCGGGCGATGGCCGCGGCCTCCGCCGAGATCCGCGCATCCCGCGCCACCCCCCGGAGCGTCGAGAGCAGCGCCATCAGCGTCGTCGGCCCCACAACCCAGACGCGCCGCGAGAACCCCTCGCGGAGCGCCTCGCCGCAGCGTGCGTGGAGCTCGGCGAAGACCGCCTCGGAGGGCACGAACAACAACGCCTGATCCGCCGTCTCGCCCGGCAGCACATAGCGGTCGGCCACGTCGCGGATATGGCCCGCGAGCGCTGAGCGCAGCGCCGCCTCGGCCCGGCGCCGGGCGGGCGCTTCGCGCGCCGCATGGAGCGCCTCATAGGCTTCGAGCGGGAACTTCGCGTCGACCGCGATGGCGCCGGGGGGCCCAGCGAGCGCGATCACCGCGTCCGGCCGGCGCCCATTCGAGAGCGTCGGCTGGGCCCGCCACGCCCCGGCCGGCAGCGCCGTGCGCAGGATCTCCTGGAGCTGGATCTCGCCGAAGAGGCCGCGGGACTGTTTGTCGGCAAGGATGCGCTGGAGGCCGACGAGGTCCTCCGAGAGCGCGCGCATCCGGTCCTGCGCCCGATCGACCGCCGCGATCCGTTGGCCAAGGGCGCCCAGGCCGTGGGCGGTGCGCCGCGCGGTGGCGGCGAGCGTCTCGCCCATCCGCCCCTCCGCGCGCTCGAGCCGGGCCGAGAGGCTGTCGGTGAGCCGCGCCTGGGCCGCGAGCTGCGCCTCGGCGAGCTGGGCGATCGCGCCGGCGAGCTGGTGCTGGCCCGCGGCGAGTGCCTCGATGCGGCGCGCGACCGGTGCCCGCCGGCGCGCGAAGGCGCGGGCGAGCAGCGCCCCGAGCAGCCCCGCCGCCCCGAGCACCCCCGCCGCCGCGAGCGCCGCCGCAAGCGCCGGGTCGATGGCCGCGAGCGCCTCCGTCACCGCCGCTCGAACAGGCGCTCGATCTCGGCGCGCGAGAGGGTGACCGAGGTCGGCCGGCCGTGGTTGCACTGGGCCGAGTTGGGCGTCGCCTCCATCGCGCGGAGCAGTGCGTCCATCTCCGCGAGCGTCAGCCGGCGCCCGGCACGCACCGAGCCGTGGCAGGCGATCCGCGCCAGCACCGCGTCGAGCCGGCGGCCGATCCCGTCGGCGCTGCCAGTGTCGGCGATCTGGTCGGCGATGTCGGCGAGGAGCGCCTCCGGATCCGCCTCGCCAAGGAGCGCCGGGATCGCGCGGAGGCACACCGCGCCCGGACCGAAGGGCTCGAGCTCGAGGCCGAGGGCGAGGAGGGCGTCGGTCTCGGCCAGCACGCGCTCGGCGAGATCGGGGGCGAGGGGGACGACGGCCGGGATGAGGAGCGTCTGCCGACGCACGCCGCTGGCCGCACGCTCGGCCTTCAGCCGCTCGTAGACGAGCCGCTCATGGGCCGCGTGCTGATCGATGATCACGAGCCCGTCCGCGGTCTCCGCGAGGATGTAGGTCGTGTGCACCTGCGCGCGGGGCTCGCCGAGCGGGCGATCGGGCGTAGGTGCCGCCGGTTCGGGCTCGGGATAAGCGGCGGCGTGGGGTGTCGGCTCGACAGGCCAGGGGGCGGGCGCGGAGGCCTCGGCAAACCCCGTGAGCGGCGCCTGGGCTGCGGTCGCCATCTCGCGGGCCGGCGCCGAGGGGCGCCAGATCGCGGGGCCCGCCGGCCGCTCGCGACCGAGCGCGCCCACGGTCGCGATCCGCGCAGAGCGGTGCCCTGCCTCGGCGAGCGCATGGGTGAGCGCCGCGATCACGAGCCCCCGCACGAGGCCCGGATGGCGGAACCGCACCTCGGTCTTGGCCGGGTGGACATTGACGTCGACGAGCTCTGGCGCGCAGTCGATCCGGAGCGCCACCGCCGGGTGCCGATCGCGCGGCACCAGATCGGCATAGGCCGCACGGAGCGCGCCGCTGAGGAGTTTGTCCCGCACCGGCCGGCCATTGACGAGGAACTGCTGCGCCACCGCCGAGCCGCGCGCAGCCGTCGGCAACCCGGCGAGCCCCGAGAGCCGCAGCCCCTCGCGCGTCGCGTCCACCGCCACCGCATCGGCGGCGAAGCCGCGCCCGATCACGCGCTCGGCCCGCGCCGCGAAAGCCGCGGCCGGCTCGCCCGCCTCCGGCGGCGCCTCGAAGAGCCGGCGCGGGCCCTGTTCGGCCTGGTCCACGAGGCTGAGCCCGACCCCCGGGACCGCGAGGGCGAGCCGGCGCACCGTCTCGGCCACGGCCATGGTCTCCGCGCGGTCGGTCTTCAGGAACTTCAGCCGCGCCGGGACCGCTGCGAAGAGATCGCGCATCTCGACCGTCGTGCCACGGGGGCGCGCGGCCGGGCGCACCGGCTCGACCCGGCCTGCCACGGCGCGGATCTCCGCCGCCTCCCGCCCCGTCGAGGAGATGACCGCGAGGCGCGAGACCGAGGCGATCGAGGGCAGCGCCTCGCCGCGGAAGCCGAAGGAGCGGATCGCCAGGAGATCGGCGCCGTCGATCTTGGAGGTCGCGTGGCGCTCGAGCGCGAGCGGCAGGTCCTCGGCCGCGATGCCATGGCCGTCGTCGCTCACGCGGACGAGGCTCCGCCCGCCATCGGCGATCGCGATCTCGATCCGGGTGGCGCCGGCATCGAGCGCGTTCTCCACCAGCTCCTTGACCACCGAGGCGGGGCGCTCCACCACCTCGCCGGCCGCGATGCGGTTGGCAACCGTCTCCGGCAGGCGCCGGATCGGCCGCGCATCCTCCGACATATAGCGGTCCTGGGCGATCATCATACCATGGATAGCATGGTTTCGGCGGGCTTCCAAGGCTCGGTCCGCTCCGGCGCCGATCCTCCACGAAGGCCGCAATTCGGCTCGGAAAGTCGCCACATTCCCCCAGTAGCTGGCACGTTGGGGGTGGGCGCAACCTTGTACGGGCGCGCCGCTGGAGAAAGAGGAGTGCGAGGGTGCAGAAGCTCTGTGTCGCGACCGTCATCGCCATCTCGATCGGATCCGCGGCGCCGGCCGCGAGCTTCATATCGATCGTCGATCTCATCAGCCCGTCTGGGGACATCTCGGCCAGTCGCGTCACCCTCCTTTGGGAGACCGACACCACCACCGGGACGATCGATCAGAACGACCTGACCGCGCTGACCTTCCAGCTCTTCGACGACACGCTGCTGGTCTTCGAGGACATCGCGATCGCGGGCGGCGCGGTGCAAGACCTGGGCGGCATCTCACGCATGCTGGGCGACAACATCGTCTTCGAGTTCAGCTTCGACGATTTCGGCACCAGCTCCGCGCTGGGGCTCAACGAGTTCGACAACGATCTGAACGTCGATCAGGATGGGACGGCCACGGGCACGACGACCTTCAACATCTATGGCGGGCTGGCCCTGCCCTTCGCGGCCCAGGCCGACGAGTACATCGACGGCGATATCGGAGAGTTCGTGACCGCCGACGCGGCCAGCTTCACGACGCTGAGGAACGAGATCCCGGTGCCGGCCACTCTGCCCCTGATGCTGTCGGCCGTCGCGGCGCTCGGCTGGTTCGCCCGCCGACGCGCCTGAGCGCGCGGGAGCGGGCCGCGCGGGCCCGCCTGAGCCGCCTCACTCGGCGGCGAGGTCCTGCGCCCGGAGGGTGGCCGCCTCACCGGCCTCGGCCGGCAGCCATCCCCGTGCCTCGGCGCAGACGATCGCCTCGATCATGTCCATATGCGCGGCGCCGTCGTTGAGGCAGGGGATGTAGTGGAAGTGCTCCCCACCTGCCTCCTCGAAGGCCTCCTTGATCTCTTCGTTGATCTCTTCGAGGGTCTCAACACAATCCGACGCAAATCCCGGCGCCATCACCGCGATGCTCTTGTGCCCCTCTTCGGCGAGCTTGGCGACGTACTCGACCGTGTAGGGCTGCAGCCACTCCTCGGGCCCGAAGCGCGACTGGAACGTCGTGTGGATCTCGCCCTTGTCCCAGCCAAGCCGCTCGCCGAGCAGACGTGAGGTCTTCTGGCAGTGGCAGTGATAGGGGTCCCCCTTGCGGAAATAGCTCTGCGGCAGCCCGTGATAGGAGGTGACCAGCGCGGTCGGCCGCTCCTCGAGCCCGCCATAGAAGCCCTCCACCGATTGCGCCAGCGCGTCGATATAGGCCGGGTGGTCGTAATAGGCCGGCACCGTGCGGATCGCCGGCTGCCAGCGCAGGGTCATCAGGGCGCGGAAGACATGGTCGCAGGCTGTCGCCGTCGTCGCCGCCGCATAATGGGGGTAGAGCGGGAAGAACAGGATCCGCTCGCAGCCCTGCTGCTGCATCCGCCGGATCACGCTCTCGGTCGACGGGTTGCCGTATCGCATGCAGAAATCGACCGCCACCTCCGATCCGAACCGCGCCTCGAGCC
>CAYORO010000237.1:0-6011 GCA_964406355.1 uncultured Limibaculum sp. | reverse complement strand
GAGGCGATCGTGACCGCACCGGTCGAGATCGCGAACTTCCTGATCAACTCCAAGCGCGCCCATATCGCGCGGATCGAGGAGCGCCACGGGATCGGCATCTCGGTGCTCGGGGATCCGGCGCTGGCGAGCCCGGACTACCGGGTGGAACGGGTGAAGGCGGCGCGCGAGGGAGCGCCCGAGCCCGCCTCGACGGTGATCACCGCGGCGCGGACGATGGCAGCCCGCGACGTCGAGCCGGCGCCCGATCCGGCTCCTGTGCCCGAGCGCCCAGCGGCCCGGCAGGTCACCGAGGCGCAGCCGCCCGCGGGCGATGGCGAGGCCGGAGAGGCCGGGAAAGCCGACGATGGGTCGAAGCGCCGGCGTCGCGGCAGGCGGGGCGGCCGGCGTCGCCGCGGTCGCGGAGAGGACGGTGCCGAGAACGGGTCAGAGAACGGCGTGGAGACGAGTGTCGATGTTGGCGCCGCGGATGCTGTCGCGGGGTCTGACGCTTACGATGCGGAACCCGGTGTCGCAGACGCAGCCGCCGAGGAGAGCGCGCAGACCGAGGACGCAGTTGCTGCCGAGCCTGAGCCGAAGGCCGCTGCGAGTGCGGCTTCCGAGGCCGATGCGGAGACCGTGAGCCAAACCGACACCGCAGAAACAGCCGGGCCGGCGAGCGATGAGACACCGGCAGAGGCTCCGGCACCCAAGCCGCGCCGCAGCCGCGGTGGGCGCCGGTCAAAGGCTGCCGCCTCGGAGACGCCGGACCAGTCGACTGCTGCCGAGGCGCCGGACGTGCAAGAGGGCACCTCCGACGCATCTGATCAGGCGCCGTCCGCGGAAACCGACGGGGCCTCGGAGGAGGTGTCGGTGGGCGTCGCAACGGAGCGAGCGGCAGACCCTACCGCGCCCGGCGAGGACGAAGCCGAGCCAGTCGCCGGCCCCGAGGCGTCTGCCCCTGACGCGACCGGGTCCGACATCGCCGAGGAGCCCGCGGCATCGCCGGCTCAGGCGGCCAGTTCCGAGCCGCCAAAGCCCAAAAAGCGCGGCTGGTGGTCCTTCGGCTTCTGATCACATGCGGCGGTCCGGGCGCCTCCGGACCGCCCTCACACGCCCCCGGCCCCCGCACACACCCCCCTGACCACAGCGATTGCGCCGGCGCGGCCCGACGCCGATGGGGCGCGGGCCCCATGCTCCTCGCGCGCGGCCGGCCCGGGTGGGTGGGGCGTCGGGGCGCGCCGGTGCTCCGGCGCCCGCCGCGGGGCGTCAGACGACCGGGTGGCCGGCCTCCACATAACGCGCGATCCGGGCGATCCCCTCGGCGATCCGGGCCGGCGACTGCGCGAAGGAGATCCGGAGCGTGGATCCGCCGCGGACCGGATCGAAATCGAGCCCCGGCGTCGTCGCCACCCCCTCGGCGCGCAGCAGCCCCTGGCAGAAGGCGGCACTGTCCTCGGCCAGCCCGCCCGTGCCGGCATAGATGTAGAACCCGCCATCGCAGGGCGCGATATCGGTGAAGCCGAGCCCGGGCAGCGCCTGCATCAGCAGCCGCCGGTTGGTCGCATAATCCGCGAGCCGTGAGGCCGCCTCCGCCTCCCCCGCCTCCGAGAGCGCGCCCACAGCACCCAGCTGACTCGCATGATTGGCCGAGATGTAGAGGTTTTGGCAGAGCCGCTCCATCGGCCGCACCAGCCGCTCGGGCACCACCATCCAGCCCACCCGCCAGCCGGTCATGGTATAGTACTTCGAGAAGCTGTTGATCACCACCACCTCGTCGGTCAGCTCGAGGCTCGAGACTGCCGTCTCGCCATAGGTGATGCCGTGGTAGATCTCGTCGGCGATCAGCGCGATCCCCGCCCCCTCGCAATAGGCCGTCAGCGCGCCCGTCGCCTCGCGCGAGAGCATCGTGCCGGCGGGGTTCGAGGGGCTCGCGATCAACAGCCCGTCGAGCGGGCCCGCGGCTTCGAGCATCGCAGGCGTCGGCTGGTAGCGGGTCTCGAGCGTCGCCTCGAGCCGCACGAGCTCAAGCCCCAGCACCGAGAGGATGTTGCGATAGGCCGGATAGCTCGGATCGGCGATCGCCACCCGGGCGCCGGCGTCGAAGAGCCCGAGGAAGGCCAGCTGGAACCCCGCCGAGGAGCCGGTGGTCACCACGATCCGACCCGGGTCGATCTCGATCCCGTGACGGCGCTGATAGAGCCCGGCGATCGACTGGCGGAGCGCCGTGGTCCCGAGCCCGGCCGTGTAGCCGAGCGTCTCGCCCGCGGCCATCGCGCCCATGATCGCGTCTTGGGCGGCCCGCGGCGCGCCGAAGGCGGGCTCTCCGACCTCCATATGGACGATCGCGCGCCCGGCCTCCTCCATCGCCAGAGCCTCGGCAAAGACGTCGAGCGCGTGAAAGGGGGCCGTGCGGCTGCGGCGCGAGATCTGGATCGGCGGCTTCTGCGGGGGGTTCACGTCGGCGGCTCCTGTGTCTGTCGTCGCGGCCAGATACCAGAGCCGCGCCGGCCGAGGCCAGCCCGTCGCCCTCGGAGCCCCAGACGCCCGAGGTTGACGGGGCCGTGAGCGTGACCGGCCCAACCTTGCCGAGCGCCCCGCCCAGACCCTATTGTCCAGGCGTGTTGATGCGGGAGTGGAACGTGCGACGGGTCCTGGCCGGCATCGCCGGCGCCATCGCCATGTTGGTCGTCTCGCTCGCTGTGGCGCTGCCCGCAGCGGCGCAGACGCTGATCCGCGATGCCGAGATCGAGCGCACCGTCCGCATGCTCTCTGACCCGATCTTCCGCGCGGCGGGGCTCGCCCCGGGGACGGTCCAGATCCTGATGATCGACGACCGCCGGCTCAACGCCTTCGTGGCCGGCGGGCGCAACATGTTCCTCAACACGGGCCTCCTCGAGACGCTCGAGACGCCCGAGGAGCTGATGGGCGTGATCGCGCATGAGGCCGGCCACATCGCGGGCGGGCATCTCGCCCGCCGCGCAATCGGTATCCGACAGGCCCAGGGCCCGGCGCTCCTCGGCGTGCTGGCCGGCATCGCGGCCTCGATCGCGAGCCCAGAGCTTGGCGCCGCGGTCGCCGCTGGCTCCCAGGGGGCGATCACCCGGCGCTTTCTCAGCTTCAACCGCGGCGAGGAGGCCTCGGCTGACCAGGCGGCGCTGCGCTATCTTGCGCGGATCGGCGTGGGGCCCGAGGGCCTGCTCAAGGTGCTCGAGCGGTTTCGCGGGCAGGAGGTCTTCACCGTCGGCAACACCGATCCCTATGTGCTGACCCATCCGCTTTCGACCGAGCGTCTCCAGCTCGTCGAGCGCCGGGCCGCGGAAGCGCCGCCGACCGTGCGCGACCCCGTGCGCGACTATTGGCATGCGCGGATGCGCGCCAAGCTCCAGGGATTTCTCGACCCACCGCGCCGGGTGCTGTCGCGCCTCGAGGGCGCGCCCGAGGACGAGCTCTCGCTCTACCGCAAGGCCATCGCGCTCCACCGCCTGCCCGCGCCTCAGGATGCGGTCGACACGGTCGACCGGCTGATCGCGCTCCGACCGGAGGACCCCTACTATCTCGAGCTGCGCGGGCAGATCCTGCACGAGTCGGGACGCGCGGCCGAGGCCGTGCCCAACTATCGCCGCGCGGTCGCGCTCGCGCCCCAGGAGACGCTCCTCAAGGCGGGGCTCGGACGCGTGCTGCTCGCGCTCAACACCCCGGCGGCCAATGCCGAAGCGCTCGAGATCCTCAAGGAGGCGCGGGATCGTGACCGGGCCGACCCGGCGGCGCTGCGCGATCTGGCGGTTGCCTATTCGCGCGCCGGAGACGACGGGATGGCCACGCTCGCGACCGCCGAGCGGTTCGCGCTCCGGGGCCGCACGAAAGACGCCGTCCTGCATGCCCGCCGCGCAACCAGACTTCTTCCGGAAGGCTCGCCCGGATGGCTGCGCGCCAATGACATCCTCGTCCTCGACACCGAGAGCGCCGACCGATGAGCCCGCACCAGAGGCCGTCGTTGCGCCGATCCAAGGGAGACCCCGCATGATCCGTCACCTCCTCGTCGCGGCGCTCGCGCTCGCCCTGCCGTTGGCGATCGCCACGCAGACCGCGGCGCAGACCGCCACCGCCCCGGCGGACGAGAGCCCGTTCGATCCCGAGCTGCGGGACGCGCTCAGGGCCGAGATGCGCGCCTATATCCTGGAGAACCCCGAGGTGATCCTGGAGGCGATGCAGGTGCTCGAGGCCCGGCGCAACGCCGCCGCCGAGCATGCCGACGCCGCCCGCATCGCCCAGCATGCCGGCGCGCTCTACGAAGACCCCTATTCCTGGGTCGGCGGCAATCCGGACGGGTCGATCACGCTCGTGAAGTTCTCGGATTACCGCTGCGGCTTCTGCAAGCGCGCGCATCCGATCGTCAAGGAGCTCGTCGAGCGCAACCCGGATCTCCGCGTCGTGGTCAAGGAGTGGCCGATCCTTGGCGCCGACAGCGTGACGGCCGGGCGCATGGCGATGGCCGCGCTCGAGATCGACCCCACGCGCTACAAGGCGCTCAATGACGGGCTGATGGCCTATCGCGGCAACCTCACCGAGGCCGCCTCCTACCGGATCGCCAACGAGGCGGGCTACGACATCGCCGAGCTGAAGACTCGCGCCCAGAGCGAGGAGATCGGCGCGCGGATCCAGGACAATCTCCGCCTTGCCCAGTCGCTCGGGCTGAGCGGGACCCCGAGCTTCATCCTCGGCGACCAGATCCTGCGCGGCTTCCTGCCGCTCGAGGAGATGCTGGCGCTGGTCGAGGAAACCCGCACCGCCGCCAACTGAGCCGCCCCGCGCGCCGCCGGCCCCCTTGGAGGCCGGCGCCACCGGGGGTATATGCCGCGCACGCGACGCGCCCCGGGGCGGCAACCTGCCGCCCGACACGACGTCGCGCGAGGACCGCAATGAGCAATGACACCGAGCGCGATATCGCGTTTATCCGCGCCCTCGCCGAAGTGCTGGACACCCACGATCTCGCCGAGATCGAGGTCGAGCGGGAGTATGGCGAGGACGACGAGCTGAAGGTGCGCCTCACGCGCCGCCGCCACGACATGCCGACCGATCCCCAAGCGGGCCAGGCCCCGGTCCCGGTCATGGTGGCCTCTCCGGCACCCGCTGTGGCGGCGCCAGCCCCTGCACCCGCAGCGGCGGCCGCGCCCGAGCCGCAGGACGAGGTCGACCCGGTCACCTCGCCCATGGTCGGCACCGCCTATCTCTCGCCCGAGCCCGGCGCCGATCCCTTCGTGCAGGTGGGCGACACCGTGGCCGAGGGGCAGACCGTGCTGATCATCGAGGCGATGAAGACGATGAACCAGATCCACGCGCCGCGGGCCGGGGTTGTGACGCGGATCTGCGTCGCCAACGCCGAGCCGGTCGAGTATGGCGCCCCGCTCATCGTGATCGCGTGACGGGCCGGGGGGCAGCCATGTTCTCGAAGATCCTGATCGCCAATCGCGGCGAGATCGCGCTCCGCATCCATCGCGCCGCCAAGGAGATGGGCATCCAGACGGTGGCGATCCACTCGACCGCCGATGCCGCCGCGATGCATGTGCGCCTCGCCGACGAGAGCGTCTGCGTGGGCCCGGCGCCTGCGGCGCAGTCCTATCTCAACCAGCCGGCGATCCTCTCGGCCTGCGAGATCACCGGGGCCGAGGCGATCCATCCGGGCTACGGCTTTCTCTCGGAGAATGCGGGCTTTGCGCAGATGGTGGCCGAGCACGGGCTCGCCTTCATCGGCCCGACCGCCGAGCAGATCCGCGTGATGGGCGACAAGATCCGCGCCAAGGAGACGATGCGCGCGCTGGGCGTGCCTTGCGTGCCGGGCTCGGACGGCGCGGTGGAGGGCCTTGAGGACGCAGCCCCGATCGCCGAGGAGATCGGCTATCCGGTGCTGGTGAAGGCCGCGGCCGGCGGCGGCGGGCGCGGCATGAAGGTCGCGCGCGACGCTGATGCGCTCGGCCCCGCGATGGCCCAGGCGCGGGCCGAGGCGGTCGCGGCCTTCGGCGACGGCGCACTCT
>CAYORO010000236.1:0-6034 GCA_964406355.1 uncultured Limibaculum sp. | reverse complement strand
CGTCCCGGTCCATCGAGGTGCGCAGGATCTCGCCGGCGCCCCGCTCGGCCATCTCGGCGGCGAAGGCGAGCGCGTCGATGCCCGTCGCCTCGCGCCCGCCATGGGTGAAGATCTCGAAGCCGGACGGGGTCTGGCCGCCGGACTTCGCATCGATCGCGACCGTGATGCACTGGCTGCCGACCTTCTCGGCCGCGGCCGAGACGAAGCCCGGGTCGCGCACCGCGGCGGTGTTGAGCGAGACCTTGTCGGCACCGGCCAGGAGCAGAATGCGGATGTCCTCCAGTGTCCGCACCCCGCCGCCGACCGTGAGCGGCATGAAGCAGCGCTCGGCGGTGCGGCGCACCACATCGAGCAGGATCCCGCGACGCTCATGGCTGGCGGTGATGTCGAGAAAGCAGAGCTCGTCGGCACCCGCGGCGTCATAGACCGACGCTTGCTCGACCGGATCGCCCGCATCGCGAAGATCGACGAAGTTCACCCCCTTGACGACCCGGCCGTCCTTGACGTCGAGACAGGGGATCACGCGGATTTTTAGCATTGCCCGGCTCCTTGGTGCGATGTGGTTAGGCGAGCCCCGCGGCGCGCGCAAGCCGGCGTGCAAGCGGGGCCCGCATGCGCTATGCCTTCCCCGCCACACACGCCACGCCGCAACCGACACCGGAGACCGGACATGCTGCGCTTTACCTCGCTTTCGGCCGCGGCCCTTGCCGCGGCGCTCACCACCGCGCCCGCCATCGCCGAGGAGGCGGTCTACATCACCAAGACGAGCGCCCACGACGTGGAGACCACGCTGGACCGCATCGCCGAGGCCGTGACGGCGAACGGGGGCAAGGTCTTCTACCGCATCGACCATGCCGAAGCGGCCGCCGAGTACGACAAGAGCATGCGCCCGACCCAGGTGCTGATTTTCGGCAACCCGGCCAACGGCACCGGGCTGATGACCGCGCATCCGCGGGTGAGCGTCGATCTGCCGCTCAAGGTCGGCGCCTTCGAGGCCGAGGACGGCACGGTGACGCTGATCTACCGCAACCCGGTCGTCCAGTTCGCAGGGCTCGGGATCGACGGTCCGGCCAAAGGCATCGCGGGCACCCTCGACAATCTCACCAACCGGGCGGTCGCCGAGGACTGAGGGCGGGCCTTACCCCTCGCCGAGGAGCGCCACGGCCTCGGCGAGGTCGATCCGCCCATCATAGAGCGCGCGACCCGAGATGACGCCGGCGAGCGGCGCCTCGGCCGCCTTGAGCGCGCGCAGATCGTCGAGCGAGGCGACGCCGCCGCTCGCGATCACCGGGATCGAGACGGCGCGGGCGAGGGCCGCCGTGGCCTCGACATTCGGGCCCTGCAACGCCCCGTCCCGGTCGATATCGGTGTAGATCAGCGCCGCGACGCCCGCATCCTCGAAGCGCCGCGCGAGGTCGGTCGCGTCGATCTCGGTCGCCTCGGCCCAGCCCTCGACCGCGACCCGGCCCCCGCGCGCATCGATTCCCACGGCCACGCGGCCTGGATGCGCCGCTGCCGCCGCGCGCACGAGCGCCGGATCGCGCACCGCCGCCGTGCCGAGGATCACCCGCGTCACCCCCCGCGCCAGCCAGCCCTCGAGCGTCGCGCGGTCACGGATCCCGCCGCCGAGCTGCACCGGCACCGAGACCGCCGCCAGGATCGCCTCGACCGCCGGAGCGTTGACCGGATGCCCGGCGAAGGCGCCATCGAGATCCACCACATGCACCCACCGGCAGCCCGCCTCGGCGAAGGCCGCAGCCTGGGCGCCCGGATCGTCGCCATAGACGGTGGCGTCCTCCATCGCGCCGCGCAGGAGCCGCACGCATTGTCCGCCCTTGAGATCGATCGCCGGGTAGAGATCCATGCGCGCGGGTCTAGCGGCAGGCCCCGCGCCGGGCAACCGCCTCAGCCACCGGTCCCGGCCAGCGGCGCGTTGAACGCCAGGGCGGCGACGCGGCCCTCGATCTCGGCGAGCATCGCGCGGTATTCGGGGCTCTCGACATCGCCGAACTGCGCCTCGAAGGCCCCGCGCTCGAGGATCTGCGGCACGCCCTCGAAGCCCGCGACGACGTCGCTCTCGGCCTCGAGCCGATCGAGAAGCGCGGGCCAGTCCTCCAGCGGGGCCTCCATCAGCGTGTCGGCGAAACGGATTCCGGAGATGTTGGCGACCATATCGGTGAAGTCGAAGCCGCCGGCCTGGCGGATATCGACGAGCTCCTTGAACTCGCCGATCGCGAGCGAGACACCGACGGTGCTGGCGGCCTTGAGCGCCGCCGCGGTCAGGAAATGCCGCCGGGTGTCGATGCGGCCGGCGAGCGTCACCGCGTCGCAGTTCCGCTCCCAGGTCCCCGCATCGCCGTGGTCGCCGCCGGCCAGGCGCCCCACCACGAGCCGGAAGTCGCGCGCGCCGCAGACCCGGGTGAGCCCGAACAGCGCCGCCGTCAGCTCGTGCGGCGCACGGCCCGGTGCGGCGCGGGCACCGACGGTCTCCACCACATAGCGGAGGTGGGGGAGGAAGGAGCCGGTGTCGGGCAGGCGCCCGGCATCGATCTCGGCGCGGAACAGGCGGTAATAGGCGTCGATCTCGTCGGCCGTCGGCATGTCCTCGCCGCGCAGCAGCGCCGCGAACCGGCGCCGGAGCGAGCGGCGCCCCTCGACCCCCACCGTGACGCCGACGGTGACCTCATCCGGGCCGAGCGCCAGCCGGGTGACGCCCTCGCGGGCGAGGCTGCCAACGCCACCCCCGATCACCATATCGGCAAGCCAGATCCCGGCAGCGAGGCTCGTCTCGGGTGGCAGGTCGAGATGGCCTAGGCGCAGCAGCGCGATCCGGGGCGGGCCGGTGAAGGGCGGGACGACCGCCTCGGCATTCACCCAGCCGAGCGCGGCCAGCCCCGGGATCTGCGCCGAGAGCCGCACCCGCAGCCCCTCGGGCACAAGCTCGGCCGCACCGCGCAGCCCCGGGATCACGCGAGCGCCGAAGGCGAGCACCGCGTTCATCTCCTCGAGCGTGACAGTGATCTCCGGGTCGTGCGCCGGGTTCAGGCTCACGCGGCGGAGCCGCTGCATGAGCTGCTTGGCCGTCGCGGCGTGTTCAGGGGTGGGGACGGCGGCGGGCGGGGCGCTCGGCGTGCCCTCGGTGACCGCCATCAGCAGCAGGACGGGTCCGAGGATGAGGCCGAGCGCGATAAGCTTGAACGCCGCCTTGAACATCGCTGCCTCCCCGATTGCGGGGCGGAGCCTATGCCGATCCGCCCTCCGCCGCCAGTCCCCCCACCGGTCTGTCGGTGCTGTCCCGGGCCGCGTCGATGCGGGCGGCGGCGGCGAGCCAATCGCGGAGGCGCGCTTCGGGCTCGGCATGGCGGAGCACGTCGGTCACCACACAGATCGTGTCGGCGCCGGCGGCCCAGACAGCCTCGGCCCGCTCGACCGTCAGCCCGCCGATCGCCACAAGCGGCAGCGCGCCGATCCGGCGCTTCCAGTCTGTGATGGGCGCGGTCCCCTGGGGGCCGAAGCGCATCGGCTTCAGGATCGTCGGATAGATCGGACCGAGCGCCACATGGTCGGGCGCGAGCGCGAGCGCCCGGGCGAGCTCCGCCTCGTCGTGGGTCGAGACGCCGAGCCGGATCCCCGCCGCCCGCATCGCCGCAAGATCGTCCGGCGTGCAGGCGTCGAGATCCTCCTGGCCGAGATGGACCGCCGGACACCCCTCCTCGATCGCGAGGCGCCAGTGGTCATTGATCACCAACAGACATGTCTCGCCACAGGCCGCCATGGCGGCGCGGATCTCGGCGCGGATCTCGGCCTCGGCGCGGTCCTTGATCCGGAGCTGCGCCATCCCGAGCCCGAGCGGCACGAAGCGGGCGAGCCAGTCGGCCCGGTCGACGATCTGGTAGAAAGCAGGGAGCGTCGGCATGGGCTCACTCGGTCCAGAAGGCGCGGCCGGCGACGGGCGTCGAGGGCTGGGCCATGTCGCGCGGCTCCATCGGCCCCGCCAGCCGCCCCTCCCGCCCGGCCTCGACCGCGCGCGCAAAGGCGCCGGCCATCGCCACCGGCTCGGCGGCCTTGGCCACGGCCGTGTTGAGCAGCACCGCGTCGGCCCCGAGCTCCATCGCCGCCGCCGCATGGGAGGGCAGCCCGAGCCCCGCATCCACCACCAGCGGCACATCCGGGTGGCGCGCGCGGAGCATCCGCAGCGCATAGGGATCGCTCAGGCCCCGCCCGGTGCCGATCGGCGCCCCCCAGGGCATCAGCACCCGGCAGCCGGCATCGAGCAGACGGTCGGCCACGCCCGCATCATCGGTGGTGTAGGGGAAGACCTCGAACCCGTCTGCCGCCAGCACCCGCGCCGCCTCGACAAGGCCGAAGACATCGGGCGCCAGCGTGTCGTCGTCGAGGATCACCTCGAGCTTGATCCAGGGCGTCTCGAAGAGCTCGCGTGCCATCTCCGCCGTGGTGATCGCCTCGCGCGCGGTGCGGCATCCGGCAGTGTTGGGCAGCACCGTCGCCCCGGTCTCGCGCACCAGCCGCCAGAACGCCTCGCCCCCGCCGGTGGGCCCCGTGCCCTCGCGCCGGAGCGAGACGGTGACGATCTCTGCGCCCGCCTCGGCGATCGCCCGCCCGAGCACCGTGGGCGAGGGGTACTGCGCCGTGCCCAGCATCATCCGCGAGCGGAACCGCCGGCCATAAAGGCGGAGCGGGTCGTCCGCCGCGTGGGCCGTGGCATCGGGGCCGTCCATCATCCGCCCTCCATCGGGCTCAGCACCTCGACCGCGTCGCCCTCGCCGATCGCCGTCTCGGCGCGGTGGCTGCGCGGCACGAAGGCGCCGTTGACGGCCGTCGCGACCTTGGCCTCGGCGAGGCCGATCTCGGCGAGGAGGCCGGCCAGCGTCGCGGCCCCTCCGCCGGCGAGGTCATGCGGTTTGCCGTTGAGCCAGATCTTCATCCATCACCTCCGGGAACCGGGTCCCGTCCAAGAGATGCGCCGCCGCCCGTCGCGCGAGCGCAGGTGCACAGAGAAAGCCGTGCCGGAAGAGCCCGTTGAGGCAGAGCCGACCGGCCCGCCAGCGCAGCTTCGGCAGATTGTCCGGGAAGGCGGGGCGCCGGTCGGCGCCGAGCTCGAGAATCTCCGCCTCGCCGAAGCCCGAGTGGAGCGCATAGGCCGCCCCGAGAAGCTCGAGCGCAGCGCGGACGGTCACCGGGCCTTGGCGGTCGCTCTCGATCTGCGTCGCGCCGATCACATAGACGCCCTTGCCGCGCGGGACCAGATAGAGCGGCCAGCGCGGATGCAGCAGCCGCACGGTGCGGGTGATCTCGACCTCCGGCGCGCGGATCAGCGCCATCTCGCCCCGCACACCGCGGAGATCGGTCAGCACGTCGCGCGCCGCAAGCCCGCGGGCGTCGATCCGGAGGCCCGGCGCCCTCAGCTCGGCCTCCGAGACCGCGCGCCGCTCGACCCGGACCCCGCGGGCGAGGAGATGGGCCCGAAGGCCTGACAGCGCGGCGCGTGCATCGAGATGGCCCTCCTGCGCAAAGAACAGCCCCGCGGGGAAACGGCCCGCCAGTTCGGGCTCGAGGGCTGCGATCTGATCCGCCTCGAGCTTCTCGTGGCCCGTCGTGCGGGCGGCGAAGCGGCGCAACTCGGCCCCGTCGCGGGCATGCGCCACCACCAAAGTGCCGCGCATCACCGGCTCGGCGGCGCGCCGCCAGAAGTCGATCCCCTCGGCCCCGAGCGCGCCGATCAGCGGCTCTGCCGCCTCCATCTCGACATCGGGCGCAAGCATCCCCCCGGCCCACCAGGAGCAGCAGGAGGCGTCCGGCCCGTCCGACGCCGCGACCATCGTCACCGCGCAGCCCCGCTCGGCCAGCTCCCAGGCCGCGCAGAGCCCGGCGACCCCGCTGCCGATCACCTCGACCGCCGTCATCGGCGCCCCACCCGCCCGCTTAGCGCAGCCGGGGCCGCACCAACCGGGGGGTGGGGGGGGGGGGGGGGGGGCCCGCCGGGCCCGCCGGAGCGGGGCCCCGCGCTGAGACC
>CAYORO010000235.1:0-6129 GCA_964406355.1 uncultured Limibaculum sp. | reverse complement strand
ACACCCTCGCGACGCGGCGGTCGCTTGCGCTGGCCGCGCTGGAGCAGGGGGCGCTGGAGGAGGCGAAGGCGGCGCTGGCGCCCCTGCCGCCCGACGGCGGCGAACCCGATCCCCTGCGCAAGGGACAGACGGCGCTGCTGCGGGCCTTTCTCGCGGATCTGGAGGGCGACCGGGCGGCGGCGGACCGGCTGCTCGACGAGGCGGAGGGCCATCTCGCCCATCTGACGCCCGAGCACTATGCGCGGCGCGAGCTCGCCACATATCACTCCACCAGGGGGCCCGATGGCACGGGCGGCACGTTACTCTGGATGCTGGACCGATGAAGACACTGCTGATCATCTTCGCCCTGCTGGGCCTCGGGCTGGTCGTGCTCGTCGGCGTCTGGGTCTACGTCGTGCAGAATGTCGAGACCCCGGACCACCAGACGCTGAAATCCGACGGCCCGATCGAGCTGCGCGCCTATCCTGCGCTCACCGTCGCCGAGGTGGAACGGGGCGGCCCGCGGCGGGCGGCGCTCTCGGACGGGTTTTCGCCGCTCGCCGGCTATATCTTCGCGCGCGAGCGGGAGGGCGAGCGGATCGCCATGACAGCGCCGGTCACGCAGGTGCCCGCGGGCGAGGGGCGCTGGAGCGTCGCCTTCATCATGCCCTCGACGTTCACGCTCGAGGACCTGCCAGCACCCGCCCGGGCCGATGTGCGGCTGCGCGAGGTCCCGGCCCGGCGGATGGCGGCGATCCGCTTCTCGGGCCATCCTGACGATGCCGATCTCGCCGCCGAGGAGGCGCGGCTGCGCGACTGGATGGCGGCCGAGGGGATCGAGGCCACCGGCATGCCCGTGCATGCCTACTACAACGACCCCTTCACGCCGGGCTTCCTGCGCCGCAACGAGGTGCTGATTCCGGTGGCGTCCGGCGAGGCGACCACGCCCCCCGCCGCGGGGGAGAGCGCCGCCCCGGCCGGCTGACCGCCCTAGATCTCGGCGATCGCCTCGAGGCTTTCGGGCAGGATCTGCCCGCCATCCACCACGATCGTCTGCCCGGTGATGTAGCCCGCCTCGTCGGAGGCGAAGAAGAGCGCCGCGTTGCCGATATCCTCGACCGCACCGAGCCGCTTGAGCGGGATCGAAGCCGCCATGGTCTTGAGATACTCCTCGCCGAGATCCTGCAGCCCCTCGGTGTAGATGTTGCCCGGCATCACCGCGTTGATCGTGGTGTTGTAGCGCGCAAGCTCCATCGCCGCGGTCTTGAGGAAGCCGAGCTGTCCGGCCTTCGAGGCGCCGTAATGCGCCCAGCCCGGGAAGCCTGTCACCGGCCCGGTGATCGAGGAGGTCAGCACCACGCGCCCGCGCCCGGCCTTCTCGAATTCCGGGATCGCCGCCTTGACGCAGAGAAAGGCACTCTTGAGGTTGGTGCGCATCACCTCGTCCCACTCGGCGGGATCCATCTCCACCATCTTGGTCTGGGGAAAGGCGCCGGCATTCGCGCAGAGGATGTCGAGTCCGCCGAAGGCCGAGACCGTCGCCGCCACCATCGCCTGCACATCCGCCCACTCGCCGACATCGCCGGTCACCGTCTCGGCGGTCCCGCCCGCAGCACGGATCTCCTCGGCCGCGGCCCGGGCGGCGGCCTCGCCGCGCGCGGCGATCATCACCCGGGCGCCGGCGCCCGCGAAGACGCGCGCGATCCCCTTGCCGATGCCCTTGGACCCGCCGGTGACGAGCACCGCGCGGCCTGTGATCGGTGTGAGCATGGTGGACCTCTCCTGTCTGTGGATCTTTTCGGTTTGCGGGTCATGCTGCCCGTGCGAAGAGACTATGACGGAACCGCGACGGAGCGGAAGCGGCCTTGGCCCGGTCGGCCTCGCTGCGGTGCGCAAAGCCGGTTGCGGCCAGCGGGCGGGCGCGTTTATCCTCATTTGAAACGGAGGCTCGAATGGCGGGGATGTACGGCGAGGCCATGCTGGCCAAACTCGAGGCGGGCGCGCGAGGGCTATTGCCGGCGTGGGGCCTCTCGCCCGAGGCGGGCCTGCGGCTCCTGAACATCTCAGAGAACGCCACCTTCCGGGCCGACGACCCGGCGACCGCGGCACCCATCGTCATCCGCGTGCACCGCCCGGGCTATCACACGCGCGCCGAGATCGCCTCGGAGCTCGCCTGGATCGCAGCGCTCCGCGAGGCCGGGACGCTGACGACGCCCGCGGTGCTCGACTGCGCGGGCGGCGGGCAAATCGCGGCCTTCGACCTCGACGGAACCCCGCGCGAGGCGGTCGCCTTCGCCTTCATGCCGGGCGACGAGCCCTCGCCCGAGGAGGATCTCACCGCCGGCTTCCGTGAGCTCGGGGCGATCAGCGCGCGGCTCCATGATCATGCGCGGGGCTGGCAGCGGCCCGAGGGCTTCGTGCGCAAGACATGGAACGTCGACACCACCGTCGGCCGCAGGCCCCATTGGGGCGACTGGCGCGCCGGGCTCGGGCTGACGGGCGAGGGCACCGCGCTCCTCGAGCGCACGGCGGCCGAGCTCGCGCAGCGCCTCGCGGCCTATGGCACCGGGGCGGAGCGTTTCGGGCTCATCCATGCGGACTTGCGCCTCGCCAACCTGCTCGTCGAGGAGGGCCGCATCGCGGTGATCGACTTCGACGATTGCGGGTTTGGCTGGTTCGGGTTCGACTTCGCCGCCGCCGTCAGCTTCTTCGAGACCGACCCGCAGGTGCCGGCGCTGATGGAGGCCTGGACGGCGGGCTACCGCACCGTGGCGCCGCTGGCCGAGGCCGATGCCGCCATGCTCCCCACCTTCGTCATGCTGCGCCGGCTCCAGCTCACCGCCTGGATCGCGAGCCATGCGGAGACGCCGACCGCGCAGGAGATGGGCACGGCCTACACCGACGGCACCTGCGCGCTCGCCGAGCGCTTCCTCGCCGGGCCCGCCCCATGAGCCAGGATGCAGGCAAGCTCGAGGCGCGCGAGATCCTCGACATGAACCGCTTCCACCCCGATCTCGGCGGGCCGGATGCGGACCCCGACAGCCTCCTCGCCCGGCGCCAGCGCAATATGGGCCCCGCCGCGGTGCTCTTCTATCGCCGCCCGATCGAGATGGTCCGCGCCGAGGGCGCCTGGATGGAGGCCGCCGATGGCCGCCGCTATCTCGACTGCTACAACAACGTCCCCTCGGTCGGGCATTGCCACCCCCGCGTGGTCGAGGCTGTGCGCCGGCAGGTCGGGCTCCTCAACACCAACACGCGGTATCTCGTCGAGATTGTCGACCGCTATCTCGAGGCGCTGAAGGCACGGCTGCCCGGGGCGCTCTCCAACATCGCGCTCACCTGCACCGGCAGCGAGGCCAACGACCTCGCGCTCCGGATCGCGCGCGCGGCGACGGGCGGCACCGGCGTGGTGGTGACCGAGACCGCCTATCACGGCAACACGCTGGCGGTGACCGAGATCTCGCCGGCCTCCTACAAGCGCGGACAGCCGCCCGGACATGTGCGCGCCGTGCCGCCGCCGGGACCCGAGGCCTATGGCGCCGACATCGCCGGCGGCTTTGCCCGCGCCGTGGCCGCGGCCTTCGCCGACCTCGCCGCTGCGGGACACGCCCCATCCGCCTTCGTGGCCGACCCGATCTTCTCCTCAGACGGGGTCTTTGCGGATCCGCCTGGGTTTCTCGGCGCGGCAGTGGAGGCGGCCCGCACGGCCGGCGCGCTCTTCGTGGCCGACGAGGTGCAGCCGGGCTTTGCGCGCACGGGCGAGACGTTCTGGGGCTTTGCGCGCCACGGGATCGCGCCCGACATCGTCACCATGGGCAAGCCGATGGGCAACGGCATCCCCCTCGGCGGGCTTGCGACCCGGCCCGACCTCCTCGGGCGCTTCACCGAGGATGTCGGCTATTTCAACACCTTCGGCGGCAATCCGGTGTCGGCCGCCGCGGGGTTCGCGGTGCTCGAGGCGATCGAGGCCGACGGGCTGCCGGCCAATGCGCGCTCCGTGGGCGCGCATCTCAAGGCGGGCCTCGTGGCGCTTGCTGAGCGCGAGCCGCGCCTCTCGGCGGTGCGCGGTGCCGGGCTCTATCTCGGCCTCGACCTCGCCACCGATGGCCGGCCCGACCCCGCACTCGCCAGCGCGACGATCGACGGCCTCCGCGAGCGCGGCGTCCTGATCGGCGCCGCCGGGAAGTACGGCCACACGCTGAAGGTCCGCCCGCCGCTCTGCATCACCGAGGCCGATGCGGACCTGTTCCTCTCGGCCCTCGGGGAGGTCCTGTCCGGCCGGGGCTGAGTGGGCCTGACGCCGTCACCGGAGTGTTAACTTAGGGTCACCGGGGTGTGACGGCAGGGCGCTACCCCCCGCCCATGGCCGAGATCACCTCCTCCCGCGACGCCACAGCCGCGACCGACGCGCCGGCCCCCCGCCTGCCGCGGCTCCGCCTCGGGCCGTATCTGCTGCTGGCGCCGGCGCTTCTGTTCCTCGCCACCTTCACCTACTGGCCGATGCTCCAGGTGATGGTGCTCTCGCTGTTCGAGACGCGGCGGATCGGCGATACCGGCGCCTTCATCGGCCTCGAGAACTATGCGCGGATGTGGGGCGACGCGGATTTCACCGGCGCGCTCCTCAACAACCTGATCTATGCGGCCGGGACGGTGATCCCCTCGGTGGTGCTGGGGTTCCTCTTCGCCGTGGCGCTCCGGCGCTCGGGCTGGGTGAGCAACCTCTACCGCGCGGTGCTGTTCTTCCCGACGCTGATGCCGCTGGTGGCGGCGGCGGCGCTCTTCATCTTCATCTTCCTGCCGACGATCGGGCTGTTGGACTACTACCTCGCCAAGCTGGGCGCCCGCTCGGTGAACTGGCTCGGCAATCCCGACCTCGCGCTCTGGTCGCTGATCCTGCTGACGGTGTGGAAGAACGCCGGCTACTACATGCTGTTTTTCCTCGCCGGGCTGCAGTCGCTGCCCGAGGACGCCGAGGAGGCCGCCCGCATCGAGGGCGCCAACTGGGCGCAGCGCCAGTGGTTCGTCGTGATCCCGATGCTGGGGCCGACCTTCGCCTTTGTCGGCGTCATCGCACTGATCAACGCGATCACCCAGATCGACCATGTGATCGTGATGACCCAAGGGGGGCCGAACAACGCGACCAACCTGCTGCTCTACTACATCTATCAGCAGGCGCATGAGTTCTTCGACATCGGCAAGGCGACCGCCGCGACGGTGGTGACGCTGGCCCTCCTCCTCGCCCTCTCCGTTGCAAGCCTCCGGACGATGGAGCGGCGGGTGCACTATGCGAGCTGAGGCCGTGCGCCCCCTCGCAGCGCTCGGGACGGCGGCCTTCGCAGGGGTCGTGTTCCTCTGGGCGGCGCCGATCCTCTGGATGGTGATCGCCTCGCTCCGGCCGGGGAACTTCGGGTCGCTCGACATGGCCTCGCTGCTGCCGAACACCGCCCCCTCGCTTGCGCAGTTCGACTATGCCTTCCTCGACGGCGACTGGGCGGTCTGGTTCGTCAACTCGCTGATCCTCGTCCTCGGCACGCTGGTGGTCCAGCTCGTGACGATCTCCCTCGCGGGCTACGCCTTCGCGCGGGCGCAGTTCCGCGGCAAGGAGGTGCTCTTCTACGTCTTCCTCCTCCAGCTGATGATCGCGCCGCCGGTGCTGATCGTGCCGAACCTCACGACGCTGGTGCAGCTCGGCCTCTACGACACGCTGATCGGGGTGATGGCGCCCTACTGGGGCTCGGCCTTCGGCACCTTCCTGATGCGCCAGACCTTCCGCTCGATCCCGCCCGATTTCGAGGAGGCGGCGCGGATCGACGGCGCGAACTGGGCGCAGATCCTCTGGCACGTGCTGCTGCCGCTGGCGCGGCCCGGGCTCGTCGCCTTCTCGATCGTCTCGGTGGTGTTCCACTGGAACGAGTATCTCTGGCCGCTGATGGTGCTGAACGACCCCGACAACATGGTGCTCACCGTCGGGCTCGTGAGCTTCGCGCTCGGGGCCGAGGGGGCGTCGGACTGGGGCCTCATCGCCGCCGGCACGCTGCTGGTGGTCGCGCCCCTCGCGATCGCCTTCACCGCCTTCCAGCGGCAGTTCGTCAACAGCTTCATGTCCACCGGCATCAAATAGGAGAATGCCATGACCAGCCTGAAGAGCCT
>CAYORO010000234.1:0-6161 GCA_964406355.1 uncultured Limibaculum sp. | reverse complement strand
CCGATCTCGCCGCGCACGCGGACATGGCCGAACGCCCCCTCCACGGTGCGCTTCACCGCGCCCGAGATCTCGCTGACGGTGAACTCCGGCGCATTGGCACCGGGCGCGGGCGCGGCCCCGCCGGGACCGTGTCCGGGGTTGGTCCCGGGGTTGGTCCCGGGGCTGGTCCCTGGGCCGTTGACGTCGCCGGGGCCGTCCTCGATAAGGCTGTCGCTCAAGCGGGCTCTCCCATTTGCGGGAGTATCGCGGCTCGCGCGGGCCTTGTCAGCCCTTCGGACGGACCATTGGGAGACGGGCATGCGGGTGCTGATCCTCGGCGGCGGCGGGCGCGAGCATGCACTGGCCTGGGCGATCGCGAAATCGCCGCGGCTCGAGGCGCTGCTGGCGGCGCCGGGCAATCCAGGGATCGCGCGGCTCGCGCGCTGTGTGGCGGTGAAGCCCGAGGATGTGCCGGCCGTGGTGGCACTGGCGCAGGCCGAGCGTATCGATCTCGTTGTCGTGGGGCCGGAGGCGCCGCTCGTCGCGGGCGTCGCGGATGCGCTGAGCGCGGCCGGGATCGCGGTCTTCGGGCCGAGCGCGGCAGCGGCCCGGCTCGAGGCGTCGAAGGCGTTCTGCCACGAGATTGCGGCCGCCTGCGGGGCGCCGATGGCGGCCCATGCGGTGTTCGAGGACGAGGCGGCGGCGCTTGGGTATCTGCGGGGACTGGCGCGACCGCCGGTCGTCAAGGCCGACGGGCTCGCCGGTGGCAAGGGGGTGGTCGTCGCCGAGACGCTGGCCGAGGCGGAGGCGGCGGTCACGGCGATCTTTGCCGGCCGGCACGGAACGGCGCGCGCGGTGATCGAGGAGCGGCTGGTGGGCGAGGAGGTCTCGCTCTTTGCGCTGACGGACGGGCGGCGGGCGATCCCGCTCCCGGGCGCGCAGGACCACAAGCGGATCGGCGAGGGCGACACCGGTCCCAACACGGGCGGCATGGGGGCCTATTCGCCGGCGCCGGCGCTGACCGACACCCTGGCCGAGCGGGCGATGGCCGAGATCGTGGAGCCGGTGATCGCCGAGATGGCGGCCCGCGGCACGCCCTATCGCGGAGTGCTCTATGCGGGGCTGATGCTGACGGCGGAGGGTCCGCGGCTCATCGAGATCAATGTGCGCTTCGGCGACCCGGAGTGTCAGGTGCTGATGCTGCGGGCGGGGTCCGACATCCTGCCCGTGCTCCGGGCGGCGGCCGAGGGGGATCTCTCGGGGGTCGCGGTCGACTGGTGCGCGGAGGCGGCGATCACCGTGGTGATGGCGGCCGAGGGCTATCCAGGTGGCCCGGTGACCGGCGCGGTGATCGAGGGGCTCGAAGAGGCGGAGCGGCTGGACGGCGTCACGGTCTTCCAGGCCGGCACCCGGGAAGAGGACGGACGGCTCGTGGTCTCCGGCGGGCGGGTGCTGAATGTCTCGGCCGTGGGGACGGACCTCGCCGAGGCCCGGGCTCAGGCCTATGTGGCGGTGGACCTGATCCGATGGCCCGGCGCACAGGTCCGCCGCGACATCGGCTGGCGCGCGCTTGCGGGGGGCAGCAGAGGCTCATCTGGCGGGCGCCGCCGGGTCCGCGGGCGCCCCCACCCGCCCACCCGGCGCCCTCGGACCCGGCGAGACACCTGCGCGGCGCTTGCGTGCGACCGCGACGGGTGGCATTTCGCCGACGAGCGCGCGGCGATGGCGTCGCCGCGGCCGGGGCTCCGGCCAGCTCGCGGTCCTCTCGAGAGGTCGCCCTGTCCTGCACGCCGGGATTTTCGCCCGGTGCCGTTGCGGCGTCGGGCGGACCAGCCTCGGAGCCGATGATGACCGACATGGCCCCCGTGACCGACCGCCCCGCCTATTTCCGTTTCGAGAACGGGGAGGCGGCGCCGCTGCCCTTCACGCCTGCGGAGTATGAGCGCCGCCTCGCCGCGCTTCGCGCCACGCTCGCCGCCGAGGGACTCTCGGCCGCGCTGCTGACCTCGATGCACAGCATCGCCTACCATACGGGGTTTCTCTACTGCGCCTTCGGCCGGCCCTATGCGGCGGTGGTGACGGCGGACCGCGTCGTGACCGTGGCGGCGAACATCGACGGTGGGCAGCCGGGGCGGCGCTGCCATGGCGAGGGGCTGACCTACACCGATTGGGCGCGCGACAATTTCTGGCGCGCCGTGCGCTCGCTGGTGCCGAAGGGGCGGATCGGGATCGAGGGCGACCACCTGACGCTTCAGCAGGCCGCCAAGCTCGCCGAGTTCCTCGGCGCCGAGACGGCGGACATCGCGCCCCACCTGATGGCCGCGCGGATGGTGAAATCCGCCGAGGAGATCGCCCTGATCCGCGAGGGCGCGCGCATCGCCGATCTGGGCGGCGCGGCGATCCGCGACGCGATCCGGCCGGGTACCCGCGAGATCGACGTTGCAATGGCCGGCCGTGACGCCATGGAGCGCGAGATCGCCCGCGCCTTCCCGGACAGCGAGCTGCGCGACAGCTGGGTGTGGTTCCAGTCCGGGCTCAACACCGACGGGGCGCACAACCCGGTCACCACGCGGGCGCTGGCGGCGGGCGATGTCCTCTCGCTCAACGCCTTCCCGATGATCTCGGGCTACTACACGGCACTCGAGCGCACGCTCTTCCTCGGCGAGCCGGACCCGGCCTCGCGCGCGCTCTGGGAGGCCAACGTGGCGGCGCATGAGCTCGGGCTCTCGCTGATCTGCCCGGGCGCGGTCTGCTCGGAGATCTGTGCGGCAATCAACGCGTTTCTCGCCGAGCGGGATCTGCTGCGCTACCGCTCCTTCGGCTACGGGCACTCCTTCGGCGTGCTCTCGCATTATTACGGCCGCGAGGCGGGGCTCGAGCTCCGCGAGGACATCGACACCGTGCTGGTCCCCGGCATGGTCGTCTCGATGGAGCCGATGCTGACCGTTCCCCAAGGCACCCCCGGTGCCGGCGGCTATCGCGAGCACGACATTCTTGTCCTCTCGGAGACGGGCGCGGAGAACATCACCCGCTTCCCCTATGGCCCGGCGCAGAACGTGATCGCAGTTTGAGGGCGCGGCGCTTGATCGGCCCGGGCGGCCCGGGCCATCTCGCACCAGTTAAGCCCTCTGGAGGTCCCATGCCCGTCTGCACCGCCCCGATCGCCCGCTCCGCCTGCCTCGCGCTCGCGCTCGTCCTCGGCACCGCCACGGCCGAGGCGCGCGATGGCTACTACTATCCGCCAGTCAGCTCGGAGGAGGTCTTCGAGCGCGAGCTGACCCGCCCGCTCGAGCCGGTGTCGCGCGATCTGCGGGTCGCCTTCATCACCCAGCTGACCAAGGCGCAGCTCGAGGCGCCGGAGAACCCGCCCTTCGCCGTCTTCGCCAAGGGGGCGGGCGCCGAGCACATGATCATCATCGCGCTCGAGGACGACGTGTTTCGGACCCTCTTCCGCGCCCGCGCCGTGCTCGCCCAGCTCACGGCCAACGCGCGCTCGACCGAGTTCTTCATCAACAACGGGATGGAGGCGACCGCCACCTGGTTCGACCTCGCCAAGCTGCTGGGCTTCGAGGATCTCGTGATCAGCGACGGCGTGAGCTGGTCCCACCGCGTCGTCTTCGCGCAGTAGTCGGCCGGCTTGTCGCCGGACGCAGGCCGGCTACGTCCCGGTCAGGAAACGGCGGAGGTGGGATGTCGGTGGATGAACAACAGGGCGAGGCGCGGCTTTACGCCCTGTTCGATCGCCACGGGATCGGCTGGGAGCATTTCGAGCATCCCCCGCTGCGCACGGTCGCCGATGCGCAGGCGGCGCGCGAGGCTCTGCCCGATGCGCCCGGCGCCCATGTGAAGAACCTGTTCCTCAAGGAGAAGCGCGGGCAGCTCTGGCTCGTCACCTGCCTCGAGCACCGCCAGATCCGGATCCGCGATCTCGAGCGGGCAATCGGCGCCAAGAACTGCTCCTTCGGCAAACCCGAATTGCTCGCCGAGGCGCTGGGGGTGCTGCCCGGGGCGGTCACGCCTTTCGCGGTGGTCAACGACACGGAGGGCCGGGTGCGCGTGGCGCTCGACCGGGCGATCGCCGGTGCCCCGCAGGTCTATGCCCATCCGCTCCACAACCGCGCGACCGCGGCTGTTGCGACCGCCGATCTGGAGCGGCTCTTCGCGGTCACGGGCCATGCGCCCCTGTGGGTGGACTTCGACGCGCTCGAGGCGCTCGCCGCCGAGGCCGCCCGGAGCGGTGCGGCCGCGGGCGGCGAAGGTCGGACCGAGCCATGATTGCGGGGGTGTGCCGCAGTCTCTATGTGAGGTCGCAACCCACCGAGCGGCCGCCCTTAGGGCAGCCGGAGCGACCGAGGACCGAGCGATGATGGATCTGAGCAAGACCGCCCCCGCGAGCCCCATCCAGGACACCACCGACCAGACCTTCATGGCCGATGTGATCCAGGCCTCGCGCGAGGGGCCGGTGATCGTGGATTTCTGGGCGCCGTGGTGCGGCCCCTGCCGCACGCTGACGCCGGCGCTCGAGGCGGCGGTGAAGGCGGCGAACGGCAAGGTCAAGATGGTCAAGGTCAATGTCGACCAGAACCAGATGGTCGCGGGCCAGCTTCAGGTGCAGTCGATCCCGACGGTCTATGCCTTCTTCCAGGGCCAGCCGGTCGACGGCTTCCAGGGCGCGCTGCCGGCCTCCGAGGTGGCGGCCTTCGTGCAGCGCCTGGCCGAGATGTCGGGTGTGTCCGGCCTCGACGAGGCGCTCGATGCGGCCGACCGGATGCTCGAGGAGGGCCATCACGGCGATGCCGAGCAGACCTATGCGGCGATCGCGGCCGAGGACACGGAGAACGCGCGCGCCCATGCCGGGCTGGTGCGCGCCGCCCTTGCGCAGGACGCGCTCGAGCGGGCCCGGGCGGCGCTCGAGGCGGTGCCCGCCAAGATCGCCGAGGACGGCCAGATCCAGGCGGCCCGTGCCGCGATCGAGCTTGCCGAGCAGGCGGCCGAGGCTGGGCCCGTCGACCAGCTCCGCGCCGAGCTCGCCAAGGATGCCGACGACCACCAGGCGCGCTACGATCTCGCCGTCGCGCTGTCGGCGCTGGGCGACCATGCCGGTGCCGTCGAGGAGCTGCTCGAGCTCTTCCGCCGCGAGCGCGCCTGGAACGACGGCGCCGCCAAGGAGCAGCTGATGAAGCTGTTCGACACGCTGGGCCCCAAGGACCCGGTGGCCAAGAGCGGGCGGCGGCGGCTCAGCTCGATGATCTTCTCCTGACGCTCCCCCTGAAAGGACCCGCATGACGCGGCGCTTCGCCCTTGCAGACCTGCCTGATGTGGTCCCGATTTTCCCGCTTCCGGGGGCGTTGCTGCTGCCGCGCGCGCGTCTGCCGCTCAACATCTTCGAGCCGCGCTATCTGGCGATGCTCGACGACACGCTGAAGTCGGATCACCGGCTGATCGCGATGATCCAGCCGATGGGGGAGGGCGGCTCGCCGCCGCGGCTCCACCGGATCGGCTGTGCGGGGCGGGTGACCTCGTTCTCCGAGACCGAGGACGGGCGCTATCTGATCGCGCTGTCGGGGGTCAGCCGGTTCCGGATCGAAGAGGAGCTCGAAGGCTTCACCCCGTATCGCCGGGTGCGCCCGCTCTGGGCGGATTTCGAGGCCGATCTCTCCGGGCCCGAGCGCGACAAGGGATTTGACCGGACGGAGTTTCTCGATCTGCTGAAGCTCTATTTCGAGGCGTGCAACCTGTCGTCGGACTGGGGGAGCCTGCAGGACGCCCCGGTCGAGATGCTGATCAACTCGCTCTCGATCATGTGCCCGTTCTCGGTCGAGGAGAAGCAGGCGCTGCTCGAGGCGCCGCGGCTCGGTGACCGGCGCGACACGCTGACGGCGCTGTTGCGCTTCGCGATCGCGTCGGGCGGCGATACGAGCAAGTTGCAATGACGGGAGCGGCGAGCGAGGACGGACATCGGGGTGAGCTGCCCCATGCCGAGGTGCCGCCCTCGGGCGCGGGGACGGAGCCCTATCGGCCAAGCCCGAAGCTCATCGAGGCTCTGGTCTGCCCGGCCTCGGGCGGCACGCTCGAGTGGAACCGGGAGACCGACGAGCTGATCTCGCGGGCCGCGGGGCTCGCCTATCCGATACGCTCCGGCATCCCGATCATGCTGATCTCCGAGGCGCGCCCGCTCGAGA
>CAYORO010000233.1:0-6167 GCA_964406355.1 uncultured Limibaculum sp. | reverse complement strand
CCGCGCCCGGCAAAAGCCCCCCGCACACCGCCGCGGGGGCCGCCGAGGCTCGCGCCGAATGACAGCTACAGCACGGCGGACGACGGGGGCGCGGGCTTCCCATCGTGGGCCGTGACCAGTTCGTTCGGCAATGGGTTCTCGGCCAGCGGCGGCGTCTCGGAGACGACGGGCGCGCCGCTTGGCCTCACCTTCATGTTTGACGCAACCGCGACACTCTCCATCGTGCTCGATAGCGATTCCACGCCGAGCGATGCGGGACGGAGCTTCTTCTTCGAGGAAGCCGGCGTGGGCGGCATCGGTTTCTTCGAGCCAAACCTGCTCTCGTCGCGCTTCACCCGAAATCCGAGCGCGATCAACGGCAACAGCTTCACCGTCCGCTTCGCGCGGGAGGACGGCGGCATCGACCCCGGGACGACGGTCGTGCCCCTTCCGGGACCGCTCGGCCTGTTGTTCGGCGCGCTCGCCGGCCTCGGCTGGGTCTTGCGACGCCGAACCGCCTGAGAGCGACACCGATGCGGTGCCCCCTTGACGGGCCGCGCGGTTGCTTAACGAACCATGCCCGTGGCCAAGCTCAAGCATATCGGCAACTTCTCCAACTAAGGTTGGAAGGGCGGCCCGACCGCTAGAGCGCTGTCCGACCTGATGGGGTCAGGTCGCGCGCTCTAGCGCTGGCATTGATCGCGTTTTCCAGACACCAGACTGAGTCAGTCTGGTCGGAAAACGCTCTAACCACCCGTTCACCACGCCGGCTCACGCTTCTGACACGCTGTATCTCATCGGCTGGTCAGACGATGAGCGTGAGAGCGGGCGGGGGAGCGCGGAAGGCTTCGACGCGGCCCATGCTCTCATTGCGCGCGATGACGTCACACCGCTCCGGGTGCCGGATGATCAGATGTTCCTGGAGGAGGCTTTAGAGGCGGTCTTCTGGGAACGTCAGAGTGCGTGGCTAACTCAGCCCGCACAAAAGCTTGCACATATCCCCATCGTGATTGCTCGGTTCGCAGGTGGAGAAGTTGGAAAAGCATTTATAAAGTGATCGGTAGCCCCAGCCGGACTCGAACCGGCACGCCCGAAGGCCCAGGATTTTAAGTCCCGTGCGTCTACCAGTTCCGCCATGGGGCCGCCTGGTCGAGGTGGCATGGGGCGGGGGGCCGTGGCAAGCGTGGCTCAGCCGAGGAGATGCGCCGCGAGCGTCCGCCCGCTCGTCCAGGCATCGGCGATGGTCGGGCCGAGGCACCAGTCGCCGCAGAGGCCGAGCCGCGTCGCGCCGTCCCAAAGACAGGGCTCGCCAAGTGCCCGCTCGACCCGGGCATAGCGCCAGCGATGCAGGTTGAGACTTTCGGGCGCGGGGAGGGTGATCTCGGCCCGGTGCGCGAAGGCGGCGAGCAGCGCCGCGCCCGCGGTCTCGGGCCGGTCCTCGAGCCGCGCGCGGGTCCAGTCAGAGCCGGCATGGAGCACCCAGCACTCGGGTACGGTCTCGCGCGCGGGCTTCCGCGAGTTGGCGATGGCGAGTGCCAGCGGCGCGCCGTCGCCCTCGAGCCAGGCCCCGGCAATCCCGGTCGGGCGCGGCCAGGCGGCCATCGCGGTCCAGCAGGGCGCCATCACAGCTGCCCCCACCGGCCCCGCGAGAGGGTGTTCGCCGAGGAGCGCCACGGCCTGCGGCGCAGGGATGGCGACCGCGACGGCATCGAAAGGCCCGCGCGCGCCTCCGTCTTCGAGCGCGACTCGCCATCCCTCGGGCCCGTGGGCGAGGGCGGTGGCCCGCATGCCGGTCTGGACCCGAAGCCCCGCGCCGAGCGCCTCGGCGAGCGCCGTCATCCGCGGCAGCGCCACGAGCCGGCCCGCCGCCGGCCAGTCGTCGACAAGGCCCGTCGCCCGCCATCCGTCGAGCGCGGCCTGCCAGTCCGCGCCGCCCTCGGGCGGCACGACAGGCGCGCCGTGGTCGAAGGCCGGCCCGTCGCGCCGCCGGGTTGCCACCCGCCCGCCGAGGCCGCGGCTCTTCTCGAGCACCACCACATCGCACCCGGCATGCGCCAACCGCTCGGCACAGGCGAGCCCAGCGGGCCCCGCCCCGATCACCGCGATCCGATCCGTCATCGCCCGCCCCCCATCGCTCGTGCCCTCCGCTTCGCCCTTGCCAGCTGCCCGCGAATGTCGCAGCAGAGCGGGGCGTACAGGAGGTCCCGATGTCGCATGCGCCTGCCGTCCCGCTCTCGCCCTTCGACCCGGCCGCCGTCGCCCCGGAGACGCGCGCCTTTGCCGAGCGGCTGGAGGCGTGGCTTGCCGCCGCGCCGAGCCCGCTCGAGATCCCGGTCGAGACCATGCGGGCGATGCGGGCGAGCGGGCAGGGGGTGTTTCCGATCTACGGGCCTCTCGACAGCGCGCGCTGGGAGGAGACCGACGGCGCCGCTGGCCCGGTGGCGATGCGCGTGAGCGACCCCGAGGGCGAGGCGCTGGGGGCCTATCTCCAGATCCATGGCGGGGGGTGGACCTTTGGTGCGCCCGAGCAGGCCGACGGGCTCAATGCGCAGATCGCCGCGGCGGCGCGCTGCCGGGTCGTCGCCCCGCGCTACCGCCTCGCGCCCGAGAACCGGTGGCCGGCGCCGCTCGAGGATTGCCTGGCCGCCGTGCGCTGGGCCTTGGCGAGCCAGCCCGGGCCGCTGGTGATCGGGGGCGAGAGCGCAGGCGCGCATCTGGCGGCCTCGGTGCTGCTCGCGCTGCGCGAGGAGGGGGCGCTCGGGCGGGTCCGGGGCGCCGCGCTGACCTATGGGATGTTCGACCTTGCCGGCACGCCGTCGGTGGCGCTCTGGGGTACGCGGTTTCTGGTGCTGAGCGAGCCGGTGATCCGCTGGTTCGTCGGCAATCTGCTCGGCGAGGGCGATCCGGGCGATCCGGCGGTCTCCCCGCTCAAGGCGGATCTGCGCGGCCTGCCGCCGGCGCTCTTCCAATGCGGCACGCTCGACCCGCTGATCGACGACACGCTCTTCATGGCGGCGCGCTGGCAGGCGGCCGGGGGCGTGGCGAGCCTCGATCTCGCAGCCGGAGCGGTGCATGGCTACGATGCGTTCGATCTCGCCGTGGCACGGGCGGCGCTCGCCCGCCGCGCCGCCTTTATCGCGGAGCGCCTCGCGGCCTGAGCGCCTCAGTCGCCGAGGGCGACGCCCTCGCGACGCGGATCGGCGCCCCCTTCGAGGCCGTCTGGCGTGACGCGGATGATCGCGAGGCCCGAGGTCATCTCGGCTCCCTCCACCTCATGCCCGAGCGCTGCGAGTGCCTCCGCGAGGCCCTCGGGCGCGGCCACGGCCTCCAGCACCAGGGCGTCGCGGTTGCGCTGAGAGACATGAAAGAGCGCCGCCGCCTCGGCCGGATCGAGCCCGAGATCGATCAGCCCGACCAGCGCCCCCGCAACGTATTCCGGGATCCGGCTGCCGCCCGGCGAGCCGAGGAGCAGCACCGGCCCCTCGATGCCGGCACGGTAGACGATCGTGGGCGCCATCGATGAGCGTGGGCGCTTGCGCGGTCCCGGCGCATTGGCCACCGGGCGTCCGTCCATCTCGGGCGAGAAGGCGAAATCCGTCAGCTGGTTGTTGAGCAGCATCCCCGCCGCCATCCGCCCGGAGCCGAAGGCGGTCTCGATCGAAGCGGTCAGGCTGATCGCGAGACCGTCCGCATCCATGATCGAGACATGGGTGGTGCCGGGGCTCGTCGCCGCCTCGAGCGGCGCGAACTCGGCGGGCGCGCCGGGAGGCGTGCCGGCCTCGGCGCGGCCCTCCATGGCCGTCTCCGGGTCGATCAGCCGGGCGCGCGCGTCAAGATACCCTCCGTCGAGGAGCCCCGCCACCGGCA
The DNA here is from genome assembly GCA_964406355.1 of uncultured Limibaculum sp. GTDB lineage: Bacteria > Pseudomonadota > Alphaproteobacteria > Rhodobacterales > Rhodobacteraceae > Thermohalobaculum. The sequence continues at coordinate 2,321 of CAYORO010000233.1, read as the reverse complement.
CCTCCACCGCGCCCGGATCCGCCAGATAGGCGGCGCGGTCGGCATAGGCGAGGCGCGAAGCCTCGGCGAAGAGATGCCACGCGCGGGCCTCCCCGACCGTCGCCGGAGGCGCGAACCGGTCGAGGAGCGCGAGGATCTGGCCCACGGTCGTCGCGCCCGAGGAGGGCGGCCCCATGCCACAGACGCGCCACACGCTCCGATAGGTGGCGCAGACCGGCGTGCGCTCGACCACCTCGTAGGCCCCGAGATCCGCCGCGCTCAGCGCCCCCGACAGCGGCGGGCGGGCAACCGCGGCGAGGATCGCCTCGGCAACCGGCCCCTCCCGGAGCGCCGCCGCCCCGCGCTCGGCCACAGCCCGGAGCGTCTCGGCAAGGGCCGGCTGGCGCAGCGTCTCGCCGGCCAAGAGCGGTTCGCCGCCCGGCAGCAGCACCGCGCCCGCCTCGGTTCGCGCCAACCGCTCGGCCGCCGCCTCGGTCAGGCCCGCAAGCCGCGGGCTGACGGCAAATCCCTCCTCGGCCAGCCGGATCGCCGGCGCCACGAGATCCGCCCAAGGGAGGCGTCCGTGGCGGTCATGGAGCCGCTCGAGCAGCGCCGCGAGCGACGGCACCCCGACGGCGCGGCCGGTCTCCGAGGCCACGCGCCAGCCGAGCCTCTCGCCGTCTTCGAGGAACAGCCCGGGCCCCGCCGCCGCGGGCGCCGTCTCGCGCGCGTCCCAGCTCGTGAGCCCCTCCGGCCCGTGCACCAGCGCGAAGGCCCCGCCGCCGAGCCCCGAGGACTGCGGCTCCACGACATTCAGCACCAAGAGCGCCGCGACCGTCGCATCCGCCGCGGTCCCGCCGGCCCGCAGCGCCGCGAGCCCCGCCTCGCTCGCCAGCGGATTGGCCGTCACCACCATCTGCCGCTCGGCCGTTGCGAGCGGGCGCTCGGCCCGGCCCGTCGCCGCTTCCGGATCCGCGCGGCTTTGCGCCGCGGCGGGGCCGCCGCCGGCTCCGGCAATGCAGACGAGAGCGACCGCGAGGCGGCCGAGACGGCGGATGGATCGGCGGGTCATGGCGGCCTCCGGCGGCTGGGAGCTCCAGGCTCGCCCGAGCCCCGCCGCGCTGTCCAGCGATTCCCGCTGTCGCGCGGCCCGCCGCGCCGCTATCCCACGCCCATGGAAACCCTCCCCGCGCTTCTCGACCGTCTGCCCCAGCTCTTCACCGCGCTCGACTTCGCAGCGCTCGCCGTCTTCGCCGTCTCCTCGGTCGCGATGATGCTGCTGATCGAGCGCGCGGGCGCCCGCCACCCCTCGGTCAGCCGGCTGATGGACCGCGAGCGTCGCGGCTGGATGGAGGAGATCGCCCGGCGCGAGGTGCGGATCATGGACGCCCAGCTCCTCACCATGCTGCGCTCGGGAGCCGCGTTCTTCGCCTCGACCTGCCTGATTGCGATCGGCGGCGTGGCGGCGCTGATCGGCCAGGCCGAGCGTCTCCTCGGCCTCGTGCAACACCTGGGCGCTGCCGAGCCCGCCGAGCAGCCGGTCTGGGAGGCCAAGCTCCTCCTGATCCTGCTGATGCTCGTCAACGCGTTTCTGAAATTCGTCTGGTCGCACCGGCTCTTCGCCTATTGCGCGGTGCTGATGGGGGCGATGCCGCCGCCGGGAGACCCGCGGATCGACACCGCGATCCGCCGCGCGGGCGAACTCCACCAGGCGGCCGGGCGGAGCTTCAACCGCGGGCTGCGGGCGCTCTACTTCTCGCTGGCGCTGTTGGCGTGGTTCCTCGGGCCGGTGGCGCTGATGGTGGCGAGCCTTGCCACCGCGCTGATGCTCTACCGCCGGGAGTTCCTCTCCCGCTCCCGCCGTGCTCTCATGGACCCATGACCCGCCCGTGCAGGGATACCGGGCCTGACGCTTTCGATCCGGTTGAGTTGTTGGCCTTTGGCGTGATCGAGAGCACCGAGGTCGACACCGGCGCCCTGACCCAGGAGCTGCGCTTCCCGGGTCAGTGGTTCCAGGCCGAGCACGGCCTCAACCAGAACTGGCACCGCGACGACGACCCCACCACGGGCCGCTACCTCCAGCCAGACCCCCTCGGCCTCATCGACGGCCCAGCCGTCTACAACTGCGCAAGGCAGAGCCCGCTCAGATATAAAGATTCCGACTGCAGGCTTTCCGTATCAAGCGCTTTTGACACTGCTGGAAATGTTATCATCAAAACTCCGCATCTTGCTGCAAAGGCATGTGGTGCGATATTGAAAGGTGTTGGCTTTGGAGTAGAAATTTGGGTGGCTGTGAGGCCAACAGTTGCTTGTGCTGTAAACCAGTGCATTGACCCTTGTAA
>CAYORO010000232.1:0-6180 GCA_964406355.1 uncultured Limibaculum sp. | reverse complement strand
GGGCGCGGCGGGCGCGAGCGAGCCCGGGTCGATCGCGCCGCGCTCGATCCCGTCCTCGATGTCGAAGAGCGCGCGCTCGGCCGCGCCGCGCGCCGCGGCGGCCTTGGCGCTGCGCGCCTCGAGCGCGCGCTGGCGCACCTGCTCGGCCCGGGCGCGCATCTCCTCGGGGCCGGGCGCCTTGGCGGCGTGGGACTCCACCGTGTCCGCGGGGGGCGACTGCGGCGCGGGCGCCGCCGCCGGGGTCTCGGCGGCCGGCTTCGGCGCGGGCTGGGGCTGCGGCGCCGGGCGCTGGGGCTCGGCGACCGGGCGGCGGATCGAGGCCCGGAGCGCCGAGATCATGCTCTGGTCGGTCTCGAGCGGCTTCTTGCGCGCGGGCGGCGCCGGCGGCTCGGCGCGCGGCGCCTCGGCCATCGCCTCGGCGTCGATGCCGGTCGCGACGACGGAGACCCGCATCTTGCCCTCCATCTCGGGATCGAGGGCCGAGCCGAACTTGATCATGGCGTCGGCGTCGACCTCCTCCTTGATGCGGTTGGCGGCCTCGTCCATCTCGAAGAGCGTCAGGTCGTAGCCGCCCGTGATGTTGATCAGCACGCCGCGCGCGCCCTTGAGCGAGACCTCGTCGAGCAGCGGGTTGGCGATCGCCTTCTCGGCGGCGTCGATGGCGCGGGTGTCGCCCTCGGCCTCGCCGGTGCCCATCATCGCCTTGCCCATCTGCTCCATCACCGACTTCACGTCGGCGAAGTCGAGATTGATCATGCCGGGGCGCACCATCAGGTCGGTGACGCCCTGCACGCCCTGATAGAGCACGTCGTCGGCCATCACGAAGGCCTCGACGAAGGTCGTCCGCTCCGAGGCCACCTGGAAGAGGTTCTGGTTGGGGATCACGATCAGCGTGTCGACGACCTTCTGCATCTGGCTGACGCCGGCCTCGGCGACCGCCATGCGCCGCGAGCCCTCGAAGTGGAACGGCTTGGTGACGACGCCCACGGTCAGGATGCCGAGCTCGCGCGCCACGCGGGCCACCACGGGCGCCGCGCCGGTGCCGGTGCCCCCGCCCATGCCGCCGGTGATGAAACACATGTGGCAGCCCTCGAGGGCGGCCGCGATCTCCTCGATGCACTCCTCGGCGGCGGAGTAGCCGACATCGGGCTTCGAGCCGGCGCCGAGGCCGCGGGTGACGCCGCTGCCGAGCTGCAACTTGCGCTCGGCCTTGGAATGCGCGAGCGCCTGACTGTCGGTGTTGGCAGCGACGAAGTCGACCCCCGGCAGCTGCTTCTCGATCATGTTGTTGACGGCGTTGCCGCCCGCCCCGCCGACGCCGAAGACCGTGATCTTGGCGGTCAGCTCAGGCTCGATGCCCCAGTCGGAGGGGTCTTTGAGGTTGAGTGCCATGGATGTTGCCTCTTCACTGCTCGTGGCCGCTTTCGGCCGGTTGGTGGCCCCTCCGGGCCGGTCTGCGTTCAGGTCCGTCGGTCTCGCCGCCTCACCAGGCGGTGCGCAGCCAGCGCAGCACTTCGGTCGCGCGGCCCCGGGCGCCGCCGGCGCGCGGCGCGTCGAAGTCCCAGAGCTCGTCATGCGGGCGCATCGCGTAGATCCCGAGCCCGACCGCGGTCGAGAACTCGGGGCCTGCGAGCTTCTGCCCGAGCCCCGCGAGCCGGAGCGGCCGGCCGATCCGCGGGCGCCGGCCGAGGATGCGCGTCACCACCTCGTCGAGGCCCGGGAGCTGGCAGGCGGCGCCGGTCAGCACCACCTGGCAGGACGGCATGCCGGTGACGCCGAGCTCGATCAGCCGCGACTGCACCATTCGGAAGGTCTCCTCGATGCGGGGCCGCACCACGCCGATCAGCATCCCGCGCGAGATCTGGCGCGGCTCGGGCGCGTCCTCTTCGCCGAGGCGCGGCGCGTCGATCATCTCGCGATCGTCGGCCGAGGTCGGCACCACGCCGCCATGGACGCATTTCATCCGCTCGGCGAGCGCGCGGCGCATCATCAGCCCGCCGGCGATGTCGGCGGTCACGTGGTCGCCGCCATAGCGGACCTGCTCGGCACAGATCAGATGGTCGCGCAGGAAGACGGCGATGCCGGTCGAGCTCGCGCCCATGTCGATGCAGAGCGCGCCGGTGCGCTGCTCGTCCTCGACGAGCGCCGCGAGGCCCGCCGCATAGGGCGCGGCGACGATCCCGCAGAGGTCGAGATCGCATTGCCGGATGCACTCCATCACATTGGCGAGCGGGCGGGCATCGACCGCGATCACATGCATCGCGACCGAGAGCACCCGGCCCGACATGCCCCGCGGGTCGAGGATGCCGGACTGGAAGTCGAGGCTGATCTCAACGGGTTGGGCGTGGAGGATCTGGCGGTCCGGCCCCACGGGCGGCTCGGCGGCGTTGCCGAGCGCGTTGGAGATGTCGCGCTCGGTGACCTGGCCGGTCTCGGTCTCGGTCTCGCCGACGGTCGAGAGGCTCTCGGGCCGTCCACCCGAGAAGGCGACGAGCACATGGTCGACCCGGTCGATCCTCGGCTGGGCGGCCCGCTCGGCAGCCAACAGCGCCCGGCGGAGCGAACGGGCGGCGGCATCCATGTCGATGATCTCGCCGCGCTTGATCCCGCGCGACTGGACCGTGCAGTCGCCCACCACCTCGACCGCCGAGAAGAGCGCCGTCGCGCTGCCGTCCTCGGCGACCCGCTCGGGGTCGATCTTGAGCACGAGGCAGGTGATCTGGCAGCTCCCGATATCCACCAGCGCGATGCGGCCCCGCCGGATCGCCTGGCCGAGGCAGGAGCGCATGGAGCGGTGAACGTCGCAGGCGTCGAAATTCATGTGTCTTCCTCCAGGAAAAGATCGCCCGCGCGGCGGAGCACCATTGTCTCGGCCGCCCGCGGCGCGAGGCGCAGCGTCGGCCGGTCGGGAAGGCGGAGATCGATGACCACCAGATCACGCGCGAAGATCTCCTCGGCGAACTGGAGCGCCATCACGCCCGCGAGCGCGCGTTCGGGCGCGGCGGCAGGCAGAAGCACGGTCATGTCGCGGTCGAGCACGAGGTCCCAGCGCCGCTTGCCGATGCGGGCGAAGGCGCGAAGCCGCGGCATCAGCGCGGGCGCGGCCTCCATCAGACGGAGCGCCTCGGCGACCTGCCCCGGCGCGCCGAGCCCAAGGAGCAGCGGCAGCTTCGGGTGGGCGACGCGGGGTCCGGCGGGGCCGATCAGCACGCCTTCGGCATCGATCACCCAGAGCGCCTCGGCCGGATCGCGCCAGAGGGCGGCCGGCTGGCGCTCGGCGATGCGGATCTTCAGGAGCCCCGAGGGGTCGAAGAACACCGTGGCCGCGCGCACCTCGCCGAGCCCCTCGAGGCGGCGCCGGAGCGCGTCGAGATCGAGCCGGAGCGAGCTCTGGCCGGCGATCTCGGCGACCTCGCGCACAAGCCGCGCCGAGAGCCCGGCGCCCGCGCCTTCGACCCGCACGCCCTTGACGGTGAATTCGGGCCGCGCGGCGATGCGCTCGGCCAGCGCGGTGATCCGCGCCTCGGCGGCAAGGCGGAGCCGGTCGGTCGAGACGACGGCCACGGCCACCGCGGCGGCGAGCGCGAGTGGCAGATAGACTGTGACGAGCGCGCGCACCCGCGGCTGCGCCCAGGCGCGCGCCAGCCGGTAGCCGAGCCGCGAGGGCCCGGCCGCCTCGAGCCGCGGATCCCGCTTCAGCGCCCGCATGAGGCATCCTCCAGCAGCCAGTCGCAGAGCGCGCCGAAGTCGATCCCGCAATGGGCGGCCTGTTCGGGCGCGAGCGAGGTCGGCGTCATGCCCGGCTGGGTGTTGATCTCGAGCACCACGATCCCGTCGCGGCCGCGCGCCTCGTCCCAGCGGAAATCGGTGCGCGAGAGGCCGCGGCAGCCGATCGCCTGATGCGCCGCGCGGGCATGGGCGAGGCAGGTCTCAGCGATCTCGGGCGGGATCGCGGCCGGCACCACATGGCGCGAGCCGCCGGCGGCGTATTTGGCGTGGTAGTCGTACCAGCCCTCCGTCACGATGTCGGTCACGGCGAGCGGGCGGTCCCCCAGCACGGCGACCGAGAGCTCGCGCCCCGGCACATAACGCTCGCAGAGCAGGGTCTCGGGCGCATCCTCGGCGATCGCGGCGGGCTGATTGGCACCGGCAAGCACGATATGGACACCGACCGACGAGCCCTCGTTGACCGGCTTCACCACATAGGGCGGCTCCATCGGATGGGCGGCGCGGGCTTCGTCACGCCCGACGAGCAGCCCGTGGGCCACCGGAAGCCCGGCGCCGACGAACACCGCCTTGGCGCGCGCCTTGTCCATCGCCAGCGCCGAGGCCAGCACGCCGGAATGGGTGTAGGGGAGCTGCATCCATTCGAGGAGGCCCTGCACGCAGCCATCCTCGCCCCAGCGGCCGTGCAGCGCGTTGAACACCGCATCGGGGCGCGCGTCGCCGAGCGCGCGGGCAAGGTCCCGCCCGGCATCGATCTCCACCACGTCATGGCCCGCTCCCTGCAGCGCAGCCGCGCAGGCCCGCCCGGACACGAGCGACACCTCACGCTCAGCGGACACACCGCCCTTGAGCACTGCAACGCGGGAAGCCCTGCTCGACATCCGCGCCTCTGAATTTTTACCGGGCTGTTGTGTTTGCCTGTGCCCGGGCCGTCGCGCGCCTCGCCGGGCGCTTGGTATATTTATTTCGCGAGAGTAACCCCGATTCTCTTGATTTCCCAGAGCAAATCGATCCCGGACTGCGATTTCACCCGAGCGCGCACTGTCTCACCCAGTTGCTCGAGATCAGCGGCCGTCGCATCGCCCTTGTTGATCAGGAAGTTGCAGTGCTTCTCTGAGACTTGGGCTCCGCCGAGGGAGAGCCCGCGGCAGCCGGCGCGGTCGATCAGCTCCCAGGCGCGCAGGCCCGGCGCGGTGCCATCGGCGCCGGAGGACGCGCCGCCCGGGTTGCGGAAGGTGCTGCCGCCCGTGCGCTCGCGGACCGGCTGGGCGGCCTCGCGCCGGGCGAGCAGGTCGGCCATGCGGGCGGCGACGGCATGGGGGTCGTCGGGGGTGCCGCGGAGGGTGGCGGCGGTGAAGACGAGGCCGTCGGCGGCGGCGGCGCTGCGATAGGCAAAACCCATCTCGGCGGCGCGGATCGTGATCGGCCGCCCGTCGCGGGTGACCGCCTCGGCCTCAATCAGAACGTCGCGCATCTCGCGGCCATAGGCGCCGGCATTCATCGCGAGCGCCCCGCCGATGGTGCCAGGGATGCCGCGGAGGAACTCGAGCTCGGCAATGCCGGCCGCGGCCGCGGCCTCGGCGACCCGCGCATCGAGGGCGGCCGCGCCGACGCGCAGGGTGGTCCCCTCGGCCTCGATCCGCGCGAAGGGGGAGCCGAGGCGGATCACGACGCCGGGGATACCGCCGTCGCGCACCAGGAGGTTGGAGCCGACGCCCAGCGGCGTGACCGGGGTCGCCGGGTCGAGGGCCGCGAGAAAGGCCGCGAGATCACCCGCATCGGCGGGCTGCACCAGCGCCTCGGCCGGGCCACCCACGCGGAACCAGGTGAGATTGGCGAGCGCGCGCCTGGCGGTGAGCCGCCCACGGAGCGGCGGCAGCCGGTCGAGGAAGGCGCTCACCGCCCCTCGGCCATCCGCGGCACGGGCGCGGAGAGCTCGGCCAGCTGGCCCGGCAGCGCATTGGCCCAGGCGGTGATCGAACCCGCGCCGAGGCAGACGACCAGATCGCCGGGCCGCGCCGCCTCGGCCACGAAGCCCGCCAGTCCCTCGGGCGCGCGGATCGCATGGGCCTGACGGTGGCCATGCGCCCGGAGGCCACCGACCAGCGCGTCGCGCGAGACGCCCTCCATCGGCTGCTCTCCGGCGGCGAAGACATCGGCGATCGCCACGACATCGGCGTCGTTGAAGCAGGCGCAGAACTCTTCGAAGAGGTCGTGCAGCCGGCTGAAGCGGTGCGGCTGGTGGATCGCGATCACGCGGCCCGCGGGGTCCGGCAGCGCGGCGCGGGCGGCCTTGAGCACCGCGGCGATCTCCACCGGGTGATGGCCGTAGTCGTCGATGATCGCGGCGCCCTGCCACTCGCCGACGCGGGTGAAGCGCCGCTTGACGCCCTTGAAGCCGGCCAGCCCGGCGCGGACAGCGTCCATTTCGATGCGCAGCTCACGCGCCACGGC
>CAYORO010000231.1:0-6192 GCA_964406355.1 uncultured Limibaculum sp. | reverse complement strand
CCGAATACGTCATGATCGGGACGTTCGCGAGCGTGGGCTGGGCCATCGCCGTCGGCGCGGCGACGGCCCTTGTGATCGAGCGGCTCGTCCTCGCTCACTCGTAGCCGACGGCGTCGTAGATTGCCTGGGCCTTGGCCTGGTTCTCGCCGAGCACCGAGAGGTTGAGGTCGTCCTGGCGGAACAGGCCGAGCTGCGCCACCGGCCCGCCGAGCGCGATGCCGGGCACCGCCGGGTACTCGTTGTTGCCGTCGGAGAAATAGGCCTGCGCCGTCGGGCTCGCGAGATACTCCAGGAACCGGATCGCATTGTCGCGATTGGGCGCATGGGCGGCGACCGCGCCGGCCGAGATGTTCACGTGGGTGCCGCGGTCCGACTGGTTGGGGAACACCCAGCCGATGCGCTCGATCCCGCCCGTGACCCCGTCGACATCGCCGGCGAGCGCGCGGGCGAAGTAGTAGGTGTTGGAGATCACGATGTCGCACTCGCCCGAGACGATTGCGCGGAGCTGGTCGGTGTCGCCGCCCTGCGGGTCGCGGGCGCGGTTGGCCCAGAGGCCCTCGGCCCAGGCCTTTGCGGCATCCTCGCCATGGGCGTCGATCACCGAAGCCATCAGCGAGAGCATGTAGATGTTGGAGCCCGAGCGGGTGCAGACGAGGCCCTTGTACTTCGGATCGGCCAGCTCCTCATAGGTGCGCGGCGGGTCGGCAACGTCCTCCTTGTCGTAGAAGAACACACGCGCGCGCTGGGAGAAGCCGAACCAGAGCCCGTCGGGGTGGCGCAGATGCACCGGGATGGTGCGCTCGAGGCTCGCGCTCTCGACCGGCGCGAGGAGCCCCGCATCGGCCGCGCGCCACATCCGGCCCGCATCGACGGTGAGCAGGATATCGGCCGGCGAGTTCCGGCCCTCGGCGATCATGCGCTCGATCAGCGCGTCGGCCTTGGCCTCGATCCGGTTGATGGTGATGCCGGTCTCCGCCTCGAAATCCGAATAGAGCCGCTCGTCGGTGTCGTAGTGGCGCGAGGAGTAGAGGTTGAGCTCGCCCTCGGCGAAGGCCGGCAGCGCGACGGCCGCGAGCAGCGCGGCGAGCAGGGGGGTGCGGGGCATCGGTGGTCTCCCTTGTGATGCGAATGTCGGACAGGGCTCCGGTTGGCATTCCTGACTGGAACACTCGGAAACTGCCGCAAATTTCCCGAGTGATCAAGTCGGTTTTATCCCGATCGGTGCCCTCGACCATGCTGGCGGGCCGGGTCAGGCGCTTGCGCGGGCCGGCTTGGTGCGCGGGGGCCGCGAGGCGACCGGCAGGCGGATCTCGAAGATCGTCCCCTCGGTGGTCGAGCGCACCAGTTCCAGGTTGCCGCCATGGGCGCGCACGAGGTCATGGGCGATCGAGAGGCCGAGCCCCGTGCCGCCGCGCCGCGCGCCCCCGCTGAAGGGCTTGAAGAGATGCTCGCGTGCCCGGGCGGGCAGGCCGGGGCCGGTGTCGGAGACGAGGATGCAGGAGATGGCGTCGCCCACGCGCGCGCCGATCGCGATCTCGCCGGGCCGCCCGGTCTCGGTGATCGCCTCGGCGGCGTTGCGCATCAGGTTCGCGAGGACCCGGTAGAGCTGTTCGGGATCGGCCGGCACCGTGTGGCCCTCCGGCACGTCGATCCGGACCCGCACAGGTCGGCTCTCCTCGGAGAGCCCGAGCGTCTCGGCGACCTCGCGCACGAGCGCACAGAGCACCACCTCGCGGAGCACGGGCGCGGCCTCCTCGGCCCGACCATAGGCGAGCGTGCGCTGGCAGAGCGAGATCGCCCGGTCGAGCGTGCCCAGCATCTTCGGCATCACGCGGGCGACCAGCGGGTCGGACGACATCTCCAGCCGGTCGATCAGGAGCTGCTGCGAGGCCAGCATGTTGCGCAGGTCGTGGCTGATCTTGGCCAGCGCCTCGCCGAGGCTCGCGAGCCGCGAGCGCTCCTTGAGGGCGCGGAGCACGTCCTGCTGCATCGCCGCGAGCGCGCGCTCGGCCTCCGCCACCTCGCCGATCCGCGCCTGCGGCTCGATGATCCGCGTCGGGTCCTCGGGGTTCTCCTGAAACCCCTTCATGTTCTCGATGACCCGCTCGGTCGGCGCGACCACCAGCCGCCGGATCGCCATGAACACCACGGCCGCCGTCAGCAGCGAGATGATCAGCGAGAGCCGCAGGATGCGCCAGCCATAGTCGATCATCTCGCGCCGGAGCGGGGCCGCGTCGAGCGTGATCTCGAGCGTCTCCTCGCCCCGCGGCGGCACACCGATCACCCGGATGGGTGCCGGCCCCGGGGCCGAGCCGAGCCGGGAGAGCGCGTCGACGATCATCTCCGGCGCCATCATGGCGTTGAGGTCGTAGGTCGCCTCGATCGGCGGCGGCGGATCGGGCGCGAGCAAGAGCACCCGTGCGCCGTCGCGATGCACCACCACGGTCTCGACCTCGGCCCGGGCGAGCAGCGCGCGCTGCAGCTCCGGCTCCATCATCGGCTCGGGCGAGGACAGCATCGTCAGTGCCGCAAGTTCGGCACGGGCGAGCCGCTCCCGCAGGTACTCGATCCGGAACCGAGCGACCGAGGGGATGAAGATCGCAACCTCGACGATCATCACGATCAGCACGGTGACGACCAGCAGTCGCCCGGACAGACCGCGCAAGAACCACATGCTGCACTCCAGCGCCGTTGATCCAACGCGTATTTAGGGAGCGTCAGCCGATCCGGGCAAGCAATCGAACGATCCGCTTGACGGTCGGGCTGTCGAAGAGCCGCGCCGAGAAATAGGCGCCCACCGCGCGCTTCGAGACCTCGCCGAGGGTCGGGTAGGGCGCGACATGGCCGGCGATGTCCTTGGCGCGAAGGCCCTTTGAGACCGCGAGCGCCCAGATCTGGATCAGCTCGCCCGCATGCGGACCGACGATCCCGGCGCCAAGGATCCGTCCGCCGCGGCCGAAGATCACCTTGGCGAGGCCGTCGGTCTGGCGCTCGGCGCGGGCGCGGTCGTTTTCGGCGAGCGGCGCGGTGTGGACCTCGATCCGGTCGCCATGGGCCGCGCGGGCCTCGGCCTCGGTCAGGCCGATCTCGGCGATCTCGGGGTCGGTGTAGGTGACCCGCGGCAGGAGATCGGTGCGGGCCGTGACCGGCAGGCGGAAGAGCGCGCTGCGCACCACGAGACCCGCATGGTAGCCCGCGGTGTGGGTGAAGCCGCCGCCCGCCGCATCACCGATCGCATAGACCCGCCGGTTGGAGGTCGAGCGCAGGCCCCGGTCGACGGTCACCCCGGCGCGACCGTGCTCGATGCCGCCCGCCACGAGATCGAGCCGCCCGAGCGCCGGCCGGCGGCCGGTGGCGACGAGGAGATGCGTGCCCTCGACCGTCTCGCCGCCCGCAAGCGTGACCGTGACGGCGCCCTCCGAGCCCGCGACGCGCTCGGCCGCCGCACCTTCGTGGAGCGCCACCCCCTCGGCGCCGAGGCGCGCGAGTGCCACCGCCGCGAGATCCGGATCGCTCCCACCGAGCGCGCGCTGCGCCTCGATCACCGTCACGCGCGCGCCGAGCCGGCGATGCGCCTGTGCCATCTCGAGCCCCACAGCCCCGGCGCCCAAGACCACCAGATGGTCGGGCAGGGCGGTCAGCTCCCAGAGCGTCTCGTTGGTGAGATAAGGGACCGTATCGAGGCCCTCGATCGGCGGCACCGCCGGCACCGAGCCCGTCGCCACCACGAACCGCCGCGCCCGAATGCGCCGGTCGCCCGCCACCACCTCCTCGGGCGAGACGAAGCGCGCCCAGTCGCGGATCACCGTGCAGCCGAGCCCCTCGAAGCGCTCGTGGCTGTCATGGGGCGCGATCGCGGCGATGGTCTCCTGCACATGGCCCATGGCAGCGGCGTAGTCGATCGTGGGCTCCACGGGCGCGATGCCGAGCGGGCCGCCCTCGCGCATCGCTTGCGCGCGCGCCGCGGCTGCGATCAGCGCCTTCGACGGCACGCAGCCGACATTGAGGCAGTCTCCCCCCATGCGCCCGCCCTCGATCAGCACCACCGAGGCGCCCATCTGGACCGCACCGGCGGCGACCGAGAGGCCGCCCGACCCCGCACCGATCACGCAGAGATCGGGGGTGAGCACGGCGCTCTCCTCGGGCGTCTTGAGCATCGGTGCCTCCTCAGCCCGGCCGGCGGAAGCCGAAGCGGCGCAGCACCAGCGGCAGTGCGGCCAGCGCCGCCAGACCGAGCAGCGGGCCGAGCACATGGGGCTCGAAGATCACGCCGAGATCCGGCCGCTCGCCGCGCTCGAGCTGCTCGCCGAGCCCGGCGCCGATGGAGATATAGACGAGCGTTCCCGGCACGATCCCGACCAGCGTCGTCCAAACGAAGGTAGAGAAGCGCGCCCCGAGAAAGGCCGGCGCCAGATTGGCGATCCAGAACGGCACCACCGGCACGAGCCGCATCATCAGCAGGAAGCTCACCTCGCCCTCGCGAAACCCGGTCTCGAGCCGGCGCACCCAGCCCCCGGCGCGCGCGCGGAGCCAGTCACCGACCGCGGTGCGGGCCGCCAGGAAGACGAGCGCCGCGCCTGCGGTCGCACCGGTCACCACCAGCACGGTCCCGGTGAGGATCCCGAAGAGGAAGCCGCCGATGATCGTCAGCCATACAGCCCCTGGCACCGAGATCGCGACCGCCAGCGTGTAGAGCCCGAGGAAGCTGGCCGCCGCCGCCCACCAGTTGGCATCGCGCCAGTCGATCAGCACCTCGTAGTTCCGCTCGAGCGCGGCGAAGCTCAGATAGTCCCGCGCCAGCACCAGGGCCGCCACCGCGCCTGCGGCAATCGCGAGCATCGGCGCGAACCGCAAGAGCGAGCGCCAGCGCCCGCCAGGTTCGCGACCCCCGTCGCGCCTGTCCTGCCCGACGTCACCCACCATGATGTCCTCGCCCAAGCTCATCTCATTGACCTTACGTTATCTTCTTCGTCGGTTCGATAGATGTGGGCGCGAGGGCTCGGATTCCCATCGCTCTCACGCGGCGTTGACGCAACCGTGCGGCGCTCCGTTGACAGGGGCGCGCGCTCGACACTAAACGGCGCGTCTGGCATTCAAGGGGCGCGCGTCCTGCGCGCGGCCCTCGGGAGGAGACGAGCGATGAAACGGACCTACCAGCCGAGCCGGCTCGTTCGCAAGCGGCGCCACGGGTTTCGGGCGCGCATGGCGACGAAGAACGGTCGCAAGGTGATCAACCGGCGCCGGGCGCAGGGGCGCAAGCGCCTCTCGGCCTGAGCGGGCCGTGAGGGCGGCGCTGGCGGAGCGGTGCGAGACGGCTGGCGGTCCTCCGGCCGCAGTCGAGCTGCGCGCGGGGCCTGAGCGCCTGCCCGAGACGATCACGGCGCGGCGCGACTTCCTCGCCTGCGCCCGGGCGCGCAAATGGGTGGCGCCGGGACTGATCCTCCAGGGCCGCGACCGGGGCGAGGAGGCGGCCGCCGAGCCGCGCGTCGGCTTCACCTGTTCCAAGAAGATCGGCAAGGCGGTCACGCGCAACCGCGCCAAGCGGCGCCTGCGCGAGGCAGCCCGGGCGGTGCTCGCGCCCCGCGCGCGGCCCGGTTGGGACTATGTGTTGATCGGCCGACCGGGTGCCACGGTCGCCCGGCCTTTCGAGGCGCTGAAGGGCGACCTCGCGGTGGCCCTCGACAAGGTCCATCGCCCGCCGAGGCGCGACCGGTGACGCCCGCTGCCTGGGTGCTGTCGTTGCCGATCCGGGCCTATCGGCTGGTGGCGAGCCCTTGGGTGGGGATGCATTGCCGCTACCAGCCCACCTGCTCGGCCTATGCGCTCGAGGCGCTCGAACGCCACGGCGCGCTCAAGGGCGGCTGGCTGGTGCTCCGCCGCATCGCCCGCTGCCACCCCGCCGGCGGCTCGGGCTACGATCCGGTCCCGGACAAGCAAGACTGAGGCTGGTGACGGCCATGCTGGATGCGACGGACGATCAGATCATCGAGCGGCTCTATGCCGGGGCGCCGGAGAGCCTCGAGTTTCGCAAGCTCCGCAAGCGGCTGATCCGCGAGACCCGCGAGGCGCTCGCGGCCTATGGCATGGTGACCCCGGGCGCGCGCTGGCTCGTCTGCCTCTCGGGCGGCAAGGACAGTCACACGCTGCTCGCCGTGCTGCTCGAGCTCCGCTGGCGCGGGCTGCTGCCGGTCG
>CAYORO010000230.1:0-6197 GCA_964406355.1 uncultured Limibaculum sp. | reverse complement strand
ACCGAGATCTCTGCTGCACCCGAAGGCGTGGTGCCGCTGCCGGCGGGGATCTGGCTGATGCTCAGCGGGTTGGGCCTGCTTGGGGTCGTGCGGTACCGGTCACGCCAGGCTTGCGCCGCCTGATTTCCCGCGCGAACCTGCCACCGCGGGCTGGCTGAGGCGAAGGCGGATGACAGGCGGATCGACGGCACTCGCCGGACAACGAGCGTTGGTCACCGGGGCGTCCTCTGGGATCGGCGCTGCTGCGGTTCGGGCCTTGGCCGCGGCGGGCGCTGAGGTGCACGCGTTGGCGCGACGGGCGGAGAGGCTCGCCACGCTCGCCCAGGAAACGGGTTGCCATCCGCTCGCAGTCGACATCAACGACGGGCCGGCGTTGTCACGGGCGCTCGACGGCCTCGAGCCGGACATTCTTGTCAACAATGCGGGGCTGGGTGCGGGGATGGCCGGCGTCCTGAGCGCCAGCCGCGAGGATCTCGAGCGCACCATCGGCACCAACGTGACGGCGTTGCTCGACGTGCTTCGTCTTGTCCTGCCGGGGATGGTGGCGCGGCAGCGGGGCCATGTCGTCAACATCGGCTCGGTCGCCGGGATCTACCCTGTCGGCGCGACGGTCTATGGCGGCTCCAAGGGGGCAGTGCGCCTCCTCAGCCAGAACCTGCGCCTCGAGATCGCCGGCAGCCGGGTGCGCGTGACCGAGATCTGCCCCGGCCGCGTCGAGACCGAGTTCTACGACGTCGCCATGCCCGACCCCGAGGCCCGCGCCCGCGCGACCGACACCGGCATCGAGGAGCTCGCCCCGTCCGATGTGGCCGACGCGATGCTCTACGCGCTCTCGGCGCCCGCCCATGTCAACGTCGCCACGATCGAGCTCGCCCCGGTCGATCAGGTCTATGGCGGCGTGAGGTTCACCCGCCGCGACCGCTAAAGCGATGTCCGACCAGACCGACGCCGTCTGGTGACCGGAAAACGCGATCAGTGATGGCGCTGGCATGGCTCGCGCTCAGGATTTCCCTGCATTTCCCAGACTCTTGTAGATTTCGTCTCGCTTCGCAATCCGGGCCGGGTCAGAGCACCGTTGTTTGCCCAGGTTTGCTCCGCATTTCCCAAGATTTTTTTGGCGACTGTCTTGGGGCGCGGTGTTAAATTCAGTATAGTGAGCATTCATTTCATCAACATCCCAGAGATTCAGAAGTGACCGATGCTGTTATGGTGGGCATTGATCTTTCTCACTGCGGTCGTCTCGACATCGATGGGCGAGGCTGCGACGGCCCGGTAGGATTTCACCGTGACGGGTGGGACTGCCGACGCCACAACACCCAACAACCTGTTCTTCGAGGGTCGGCGGCCAAACTTCCAACAAGGGGTGAACGCGCGGTATCCTCAGGGACCCGATCACAGCGATCATCACCGGCAGCTTCACCGTCGATCTCGACGCACCCGGGGTCATCAATCCGTTCAGCGGCATCTTTCCGGTGCAGGACTTTACCCTCACCTACCCGTCAGGGACGCAACCGTTCATAGGCGAACAGACCCTGCAGGAAATCTCTCACTTCGTCGGCCAGCTTCAGGTCACCTAAACATTCCGTTCTAATCCAGAGCGCGACGCTCACGATCGACGGGGTGGTCCCGCTGCCGGCGAGTGTCTGGACCTTGCTCGCAGCACTCGGCCTCCTCGCCTATGTCGGCCGTCGGTCTGCGGCGTGAGGATGTCGGTCCCTTGCCGATCCGTCCGGGCCCTGCCATCGTGGCAGTCTGGCCGTGGCGGATCGGGGGGGCCCGTTTGCGAAAATTCCTGGTGGTGGTCGACGAGACGCCCGAATGCGCGCAGGCGATGCGCTTCGCCGCGCGGCGCGCGCAGAAGACCCAGGGCCTCGTCACCATGCTCTACGTGATCGCGCCCGACGACTTTCAGCACTGGATGGGGGTCGCCAACGTGATGCGGGCCGAGGCGCGCTCGGCCGCCGAGAAGCGGCTGACCGACCTTGCCGAGGAGCTGCGGGCGCTGACCGGCATCACGCCCGAGTTTGCGATTCGCGAAGGCAACTCCGCCGAGCAGGTGCTGGCCCAGATCGAGGAGGATCGCGACATCGGCGTGCTGGTGCTCGGTGCGGGCGAGGATGACGGGCCGGGGCCGCTGGTGACCCAGATGGTGCAGAAGATGGCCGGGCGCCTGCCGGTCCCGGTGACGATCGTGCCGGGCGGGCTCACGATGGACCAGATCGACGGGATCTGCTGAGGCGCCGGTGCGCGCATGCCGTCCCATTGGCGCCCGGGGGGTTCCAAACCGGGCGCGCAGACTGCATTCTCCGCGCCAACAACACCACACCATACTCTGGGGGGAAGCGGTGGCCATCGCCGTCTGCGTTTTCGACGCCTACGGAACACTTTTCGACGTCTCGGCGGCGGCGCGGCAGGCGGCGGCAGAGCCAGGCCGCGAGGCCCTGGCCGAGCAGTGGCAGGCGCTGGCCGGCCTCTGGCGCGACAAGCAGGTCGGCTATACGTGGCTGCGCACGGTGGCCGGCAGCCATGCCGACTTCTGGCAGGTGACGCAGGACGCGCTCGACCACGCGCTTGAGGCGTTTGGCCTCGCCGATCCCAAGCTGCGCGCGCGGCTTCTCCAGCTCTACTGGGAGCTCGGCGCCTATCCGGAGGTCGCCGATGTGCTCGACCGGCTCCGGGCCGCGGGGCTCGGCACCGCGATCCTCTCGAATGGCAGCCCGGCCATGCTCTCGGCCGCGGTCGCGAGTGCCGGGCTCGGCGACCGGCTCGACGCGGTGCTCTCGGCCGAGAGCGTCGGGCGGTTCAAGCCGGCGCGCGAGGTCTACGACCTCGTCGGCCGGGGCTTCGGCGTCGCGGCGCGGCAGGTGATGTTCGTCTCGTCAAATGGCTGGGACGCCTGGGCGGCGACCGCCTACGGCTTCCGGACCGTGTGGGTCAATCGCGCCGACGCACCCCTCGAGCGGCTCACCATGCCGCCGGAGCGGATCGTCGCCGACCTGCGCTCGGTCCCGGAGATCGCCCCGGCGCTCTGATGGAGAATTTCCACGCGAAGGATGGACGCCGGCTCGCCTATCGCGACAGCGGCGGCGACAAGCGGCCGGTGCTCTGCCTCGGCGGGCTGACGCGCAACGGGCGCGACTTCGACTGCATCCTCGAGCGGCTCGTCGCGCGGTTTCGCGTGATCCGGCTGGACAGCCGCGGCCGCGGGGCTTCCGAATACGCCGCCGACCCGCTCGCGGAGTATGCGGTGCCGACAGAGGCGGCCGATGCGATGGCGCTGCTCGATCATCTCGGCATCGCGCGGACGGCGCTGATCGGCACCTCGCGAGGCGGCATCCTCGGCATGGCGATCGGCGCCGGTCGGCCCGGGCTGATCTCGGCGCTGGTGCTCAACGATGTGGGCGCCGTGGTCGAGATGGCGGGGCTGCTGCGGATCATGGTGGGCCTCGGCCGGCCGCCGCGGGCGGCAAGCTTCGAGGCTGCGGGCGAGCAGCTCAAGGCGGAGAACGCGCGCGGCTTTCCCGATGTGTCGCGCGAGCGCTGGATCGCCCACGCCCGTGCGATCTATGACGAGGAGGACGGCCGGCCCGTGCTCGCCTATGATCCCAAGCTGCGCTTCGCCGTCGGGGCGGCGATCGAGGGGCAGACCGACCGTCTCAGCCTCTGGCCACTCTTCGAGGCGCTCGATACCATCCCGATCCTCGTGATCCGCGCGGAGAACTCGGATATCCTGACCGCCGAGACGGTGACATCCATGCAGACGCATCGCCCCGACCTGCACTATGTTGAGGTTGCAGGGCGCGGCCATGCGCCGTTTCTTGACGAACCCGAGGCGATCGACGCGATCGAGTCCTTTCTGGAGGCCCATGCATGACGATGATGGAAATCACCGAGGCCATCACGATCAAGGACATCCGCTCCGCCCGCCGTCGGCTGGAGGGCGCGGCGCTGATCACGCCGTTGCTGGAGAACGGGTTTCTCAACGAGATCGCCGGGCGGCGGGTGCTGGTGAAGGCCGAGGCGCTCCAGGTCACGGGCAGCTTCAAGTTTCGCGGCGCCTATTCGACCCTGACGGCGCTCAGCGACGGGGCGCGGGAGCGGGGCGTGCTCGCCTATTCGAGCGGCAACCATGCCCAGGGCGTGGCCAAGGCGGCGCGGATGCTGGGCGTGCCCGCGGTGATCGTGATGCCGGAGGATGCGCCGGCGCTGAAGCTTGCCAACACCCGCGCGCACGGCGCCGAGGTGATCACCTATGACCGGCCCGGCGGCGAGAGCCGCGAGGCGATCGGCGAGAAGATCGCCGAGGAGCGCGGCCTGACGCTGGTGCGGCCCTATGACGAGCCGCTGGTGATGGCGGGGCAGGGCACCTGCGGGCTCGAGCTCGCCGGCCAGGCGCGGGCCGTGGGCGTGACGCGCGGCGATGTGCTCGTCTGCTGCGGCGGGGGCGGGCTCTCGGCCGGCATGGCGGTTGCGCTCGCGGCGGAGGCGCCCGGGCTCCGGGTGCGGCCAGTCGAGCCTGCGGGCTTCGACGACATGACCCGCTCGATCGAGTCCGGAGAGCGGGTGGGCAACGCACCCGATGCGCAGTCGATCTGCGATGCGATCGTCACGCGGACGCCGGGCGAGCTCACCTTCCCGATCTTGCAGCGCCTCGCCGGCCCGGGCATTGCGGTGACCGACGAGGAGGCGCTGAAGGCGATGGCGGCGGCGTTCCTCAGGCTCAAGATCGTCGCCGAGCCCGGCGGGGCCGTGGCGCTTGCCGCAGCGCTCTTCCGCCCCGATGAGGTCGATGGCGACCATGTCGTCGTGGTGCTCACCGGCGGCAATGTGGATGGCACGGTGTTCCAGAAGGCGCTCGAGACGCTCTGAGAGGCTCAGCCTCGGGCGGCCGGGCCGCCGGAGGCGCGCGCGATGCTCACCGTCTTGATCACTGCCCAGACCGGGCCGCCCGGCGCGAGCGCCAGCGCGTCGCGTGCCTCGGCGGTGATGCGCGCGATCAGGGGCATGCCGGCGCAGTCGATCAGGATGTCGACATAGGGTCCGCTCTCGGGGCGGATCTCGACCACCATGCCGGCGAGGATGTTGCGCGCGCTGATCCCCTCGGGCCGCTGCGTCGCCACCATCACGTCGCGCGCGCGGACCCGCAGTCGCACCTCCGCGCCGGGCGCGGCCTCGATCGGCGGCACCGTCAGCCGTCCGCCCGCCACCTCGACCCGTGCGAGCCCGCCCTCATGGCCTGCGAGGCGCCCGCGGATTACCGCCCCCGCCTCGAACCGCCCGGTGAGCGGAAAGAGATCGAGCCGTCCCATGATCTCCTCGACCGTGCCGCTCGCCGCGACCCTCCCGCGCGAGAGCAGGATCATCCGGTCAGCGAGGCGGGTCACCTCGTCGAGCGAATGGCTGATGAAGAGGATCGGCAGATGCGCCGTGTCGCGCAGGCGTTCGAGATAGGGCAGGATCTCGGCGCGCCGGGGCGGGTCGAGGCTCGCCAGCGGCTCGTCGAGGATGAGGAGCCGCGGCCCGGAGAGGAGTGCGCGCCCGAGCGCGACCCGCGCGCGCTCGCCGCCCGAGAGCCCCGCGACGCGCCGTGCCAGCAGCCCGCCGATGCCGAGCATCTCGAGCACCCGGTCGCGCTCCCCGGCCCCGGGCGGCGTCGGGCTCCGCCGGGCGCCATAGCCGAGATTGGCCGCCACGGTAAGATGCGGGAAGAGCCGCGCGTCCTGGAACACATAGCCGATCCGCCGGCGCCGCGCGGAGAGATGGCGCCCGGTGGCCGCGTCGAAGAACACCGTGTCGCCGAGCGCGATGCGCCCCGACCGAGGACGGACAAGCCCTGCGATCGCCTGCGCTGTTGTGGATTTCCCCGCCCCCGATGGCCCGAAGAGCGCCGTGACCCCGCCCGCCTTAACCCGAAAGGCGACGTCGAGCGCGAAGGCCCCCAGCGCATGGCCGATCGTCACATCGAGCGCCGCGGCCGCGCTGTCGCGTGCAGCTGGAGGGGTCACGGGGCGGTCAGCCGCCGGGCCCGCGCCGCGGCGACCTCGGCGAGCACGAGCCCGGCGAGCGCGAGCCCGATCGAGAGGGCGGCGAGCCGGGCCGCGGCCACCTCGCCGCCCGGGCTCTGGATCGCGGTGTAGATCGCGAGCGGGATCGTCCGCGTCTCGCCGGGGATGTTGGAGACGAAGGTGATGATCGCG
>CAYORO010000229.1:0-6251 GCA_964406355.1 uncultured Limibaculum sp. | reverse complement strand
ATGGCGATCGCCAAGGTCGTCGGCCCCCATGCCTGTCCCAGGGGGCTGCGCCACGGGTTCGGCGTCGCTGCTGCGAGTGCCGGCGTGCCCGTCACGCTCATTCAACGCTGGCTTGGGCATTCGCAGATCAAATCCACCCTGGTCTATCTCCAGATCATGGGCCCGGAGGAACGCCGCTTCGCCGAACGCCTCTGGCGCTGATGAGCGAGCCCCAAGGAGACATCTCGAGATCGCGGCAGCGGCCGTGATCGGCACGGCAGCTGCGGGGAACGGGTCGGTCGGATGGGCGCCGTGGAGGGCCGCCGTCTCGATCAGAGATCAGCCCGCCCAGAAGACATGGCAGTCGTCGATGCCGGTCTCGATGGTGAAGACGTCCGAGAGGGCCAGGTCCCGCCCCATCCGCTCATAGTCGATATAGGGCGCCAGATGATCCGGGATGTCGCCCTGCTGCTCGGTCAGCTCTTCGGCGAACGCCGAGACGGATCGGTAGCAGCCGGCATAGCGCTCCTCCATCGCCTCGCGGGCCTCGGCGAGGCAGCCGAAATACGCCACCAGCGCCCCACCGAAGACGGGCCGCGCCATTTCCTGGTCGGGCGTGCGGGCACCAGCATCTCGCCCGAGGGCATTGCGATCTCGCCGGACGGCGAGTGGGCCGTGACGACCAATCTGGAGGTCTCCTACGCGCCGGCCGACGATGCGCGGCATACCCCCTATTCGTCGCTGACGCTGATTGATATCGACCCTCAGACTGGCAGGCTCGAGACCGTCGGCACCTATGCCTATGACGGCATCCTGCCCGAGGCCGCGGTCTGGGACGCCTCGAGCAGCGTCGTCGCGGTCGTGACCTTTGACCAGCTCGACCCCGGCGCGCCCGGCGGCTCCATCGACTTCTGGCGCCTAGTCGCCGGCCCTGAGCCCAGCCTCGTCAAGCTCAGAGCCTCGATCCAGACGCCACACGGCCCCCACTCGATCGTGCGCAGCAACTGAGTAGCAAACTATTGGGGCGGCGCCCCACCGGCGCCGCCGTTTTGAGGGTGCAAGGAAAGCCAACTGACGCTCCCGAGCCGTGATCGATCCTTTGCAACCCGTGGGTCATGGGAAAGGGCGGCGCATAAGTGTTTTCCGCACTGCACGCCACGGTTGTTAGGCTCTAACCACGGCGCTACTATGCGACTAGCGATTTAGCTCTGAAACACCGTTGGCTGCGGCGCTTCACTTCAGGAAGCTCAGCGGCGAGTGCGGACCCCTTCGGCGAATATCGCTGCGCCTCAGACCCCGGTGCCGGCGGTCGTCGGCTGTGCATCGCCGTGCCTTGAGTTGGTTTTGGCGAGGAACTCCTCGATGATCGTCCTTCTGTCGAGAACGCGCCAAGCGATGCTCGTCCCCAGGCTCAGCTCCATATCCGCTGGGAGCTTTGTCGCACAGAAGCCGAAGTCAGGGAAACCTGAGACGACAATCGCGTCGCCATAGCCGGCAGCCGAGAGCACGAGCGATCCGATCAGCGTGTCCGCCTCGACTGGCGCTGCCGGAGCCGCGCAAAGCGCCATCCGCTCCCGCAACTGATCAAGCTCGCCCATCAGAACCGGCGCCTTGTGTCGTGGCACGCCGACAGGAGGTCTCCCCGCACCATCTGGATGCAGACTTCGCGTCTCCAATGGCACCCGAGTAAGCTCGCGACTTTGCAGCCCGGAGGTGTGCAAGGGCGGGTGCAGGAACGCCACATCGACGGCTCCCTGTTCCAGATCGCGTTCGAGCGAGGCGGTCGTCCCCTCCGTCAAGCTGACGCGCGCATCGGGGTGAGCCTGACGGAACCGTTCAAGGACGGGCACCATGACCTGCTGCGCCGCAATCTGCGTAAACCCGACGCGCAGCATCTCACCGAACCCGTCCTGGGCGGCGCGCGCGGCTTCCACGGTCGCCTCAGCGGCGTCGAGGGTCTTGCGCGCGCCATCTACGAAAGCCGCACCAGCGCCAGTCACGCGCACCCCACTTCGGTCCCGATCAAAAAGGCGCGCCCCGATCGCCGCCTCCAGCCGCCGGAGGCGCGCGGTCAGCGCCGGTTGAGAGACGCCGAGCCGACGCGCGGCCCGCCCAAAGTGGCGCTCCTCCGACAAGGCCACGGCAGCAGCATGGTCCAGCAGATCAGGCATATCCATAATCCTGTGTTATCGAACTTATCAGCCAACCGCATTGCATGGCTGGGGGGCCGCATCAACCTCTGCGCAGAAGTCACCTGCCAGACGAGGGCTCCATGCACAGACCGACCCGACTTGCCGTACTTTTATCCGCAACCGCCCAGGCCCAGGAGCCGCCGGGCTTCGACGGGCGCTACATCGCCGCGATATCGGACGGCGACATGCGCGCCTATGCCTACATCGACGGCGACCTCGGCGCGCGCCGTGGTCCCGACGAGCTTGGCTTGGTCAGGCTGCCCCTCAGCGGTCGGGCGCTGACGGCGCGGATCGAGGTGTCGAACTCGGTGATCAACCCCGTCTACTCGATTACGGCCACGCCGGACGGGAAGACGGTTTTTGTGGCGGAGACGCATACCGGGCAGGAAGCCGGCGACACGATGATCCGCGATCTGCAGGCGGGCACCACGCTGCGGGCGATCGACGTTACGGATCTGACAGCGCCTCGCGTTGTCGGATCGGTTGAGGTCGGGACCCGGCCGATGGGTGTCTCGGTCAGCCCGGACGGGCGCACGCTGGTGCTCGCGACCAAGACGCCGGGGACCCCGCTGACTTTCGTGAGCTTTGCCGAGGGCGCGTTCGGCGAGCCAATCCAGATGGCCTTCGAGGGTCTGACTGAGATCCCGGAACTGCCAGACAACGGGATGCTGCCGCACCATGCCGAGTGGCATCCGTCGGCCGATCTCGTCGCGGTCACCTTCGCGCTGCGCAACCAGGTCCGCTTCTATCGCGTCGACAGGGCGCCGGATGGCGGCGTCACCGGCATCTCGCAATGGGGCAATCCGGTCGTGACCACGAAGTGGTCGATGTCCGGCAAGTTCTCGCGCGATGGCCGGCACTTCATCACGAACGATCTGAAGTGGGGACCGGACGTCGAGGGGTTCTATGTAAATGCCCCCAACACGCAGCTGACATCCATACGGCTCGGCGCGCTCGACGCCGCCGAGCCTCGACACATCATCGTCGCCGGCGTCGAAGTGCCCCGCCATGCCGAGAGCATCGCCTTCTCGAACGCGGGCGATCTGATCGCGACGCTCAATATCGGACAGACTTGGCTCGAACCGGATACGCCGGGGTACTCGCTCTCGTTGCTGAGCCTCGTCGCCTTCGATCCCGCTAGTGGCCAGATGCGCCATCTGGGCGATTGGGAGATGGAAGGCATCCTGCCCGAAGGCGTCGCCTTCGATGCCGATGACAGCCACCTGGTCGCGGGCATCTTCGAGTACGACGGGCCGGAGCCTCGCGCGAGTGCACTGGAGTTCTGGCGGGTCAAGCGACAGCCCGGAATCGACCCGCGGCTTGTCCCCACCGGCTACGCGATCCCGACCGGTCCCGGCGCCCACTCCCTCATCGTCGTCAACGACTAATCCAGAAAGGACCCCTCTATGAAACACGTCCTCCTTGCCGCCCTCGTCGCAATCACGCCGGTCACAGCGCTTGCGGATGATCTCACCGCTCTGTCGACGGGGTTCGATACGCCCGAGGCTTTGGCTGCCTGGTCCGAACACGCGCCCGAGGGATTCACCCCAAAATGGGAGGAGCCGCGGATTGAAGACGGGCATCTGGTTCTGGAACCCATCTCCGGCGGGTGGTTCGAGGAGCTACACGGTGGGCACCTCTACCAGACCATCGAGGGCGATTTCATCGTCACGACTCGGATCAATGTCACCGGAACCGAGGCCGACTTGCCTCAAACTTTGTTCTCTCTGGCCGGCATCTTCATCCGCGCGCCCCGGGACTTCACGGCGGCCACCTGGGCGCCGGGACGGGAGAACTGGCTTTTCTTCTCCATCGGGACCTCAGCGCCTGCCGGCTCGCCGCAGTTCGAGATCAAGACCACCACGAACTCGCTCTCGACGCTGAAGATCCAACCCTCGCCGACCGGCTGGGTTCAGCTGCGCGTTGCGCGTCATGGCGAGCTCTTCACGCTGCTACATCGGGCCGAAGGTGCCGAGACGTGGACCATTGCTGATCAGATGATCCGCCCCGATCTGCCGCAGGTGCTGAACGTCGGGCTGACCGCCTATGCCGACTGGGGATCGGTCGCTCCGATCTACCCGGACATGATGAAAGTGAACACCGAGGGCACGCCCGAGAACAACGCCGATCTGATCGCCCGGGTGGATCGCATCGACTTCCGCCGCCCCGCCGTCGGCCGCATTGCAATCGCGAACATCGACGCGCCCGCGTTCCTCGATGCCATCGAAGTCAGACGCGCCGATCTGCTGGCCGACTGACCCCTATCGTCCGGTTGAGGTCATCATGACGCGCTGCACTGCCGTTCTCGCAACTGCTCTCGCGGTTACCGCGATGGGCCTCGCGATGTCGGCCCCCATCGAGAGCACGGTCCGATACGGTGAGACCTTCGCGGCCTACGCGCAGGTCGATCGCTCGGACGGCACCTACCGCCGCATGCTGACCACGCCGCGAGCGATAGAGCTCGCAAAGGCTGGTGAGCCTTTGCCGGATGGGACCCGGATCCTGATGGAGACCTACTACAGCCCCGGCGTCTTGAGCACGGTCTTCCACAAGCAGAAGGTGGATGGGCGTTGGCAGTACGGCTCGTTCAACGGCCAGGGCACAGTGGATCTTTCCACGCGACCGCAAGCGTCATGCCTCTCCTGTCATGCGCGCGCAGCCGAGACTGATTTCA
Organism: uncultured Limibaculum sp.; assembly: GCA_964406355.1. Lineage (GTDB taxonomy): Bacteria > Pseudomonadota > Alphaproteobacteria > Rhodobacterales > Rhodobacteraceae > Thermohalobaculum. Next base: position 1,406 of record CAYORO010000229.1, on the reverse strand, counting down.
CCTTCACGCGGCCCGCTCTCGACGCCGCAAAAGTCCACGGCCTGTCGCGAAGCTTCTGCGACAATGCCGGGCGCAGCCCCTGCGCACCGTCGGCCTACCGGATCGACCTGGGACAGTGACCACCGCCGACCGCCATGGCCGGGCTCTGAGGCTGGTCCACTGGACGACCGCTGGCCTCGTGGCCATTCAGTTCATGCTCGCCGTCGTTAACTGCCTATTCTACGAGCAGCATCCGGTTCTCGCCGAATGGGCAGTGCAGACGCATCTGTCGCTGGGCGCGGCGATCTTCTTGCTGACGCTCGGCCGACTCGCGCTCCGAGCCTTTTGGCGCGGTCAGGTGGCGTTGCCAATGACGAGCGGTCTGCCCCGCTTCGCGCGGGGTGTTCACGCGCTCCTCTATCTCTGCCTCCTGACCTTGCCCATCCTCGGCTACATTCGGGTGGCAGCGCTGGGCTTCGAACCCAGCGTCTTCGGCCTCATCACCCTGCCCGCATGGCCGGTGACCATCGACGTCGCCAGGGTCGCAGCAATCGCGCATGCGGCCTTATCGGTCGCCCTGTTGCTGCTCGTGATCGCGCATGCCGCTGGTGCCGTGCTGCACCAGCGCCTCTTCGGCCATAGCGCACTCTCGCGGATGGCAGTTTAGGTTGGCGTATGTGCACCAACGGGCCGCACAAGCGAAAGTTCATATCGGGATAGGCTGAACCACCGCTCCGAGTATCGAGCATCTTAGTTCGGCCTGCCAAGCTCCGGACTTCAGGTTCTCTTGCTTGATCTATCATCGCAGATGTGGAGTGCCCCCACTGAAGTGGTCCACCCACCGGGATAGGATTATCCCGCTTTGAGGAGGACCAGAGATGGCTGGGAAGCGAGACAAACCGGAAGAGATCGTCGTGAAGCTGCGCCAGGTTGAGGTGTTGCAGGGCCAGGGGATGTCGGTGGCGGATGCGGTGCGCCAGATCGGCGTGACGGTGCAGACCTACTATCGGTGGCGTCGGCTCTACGGGGGCATGGGTCGGGAACAGTTGAAGCGTTTGAAGGAGCTTGAGAAGGAGAACCAGCGACTTCGGCGCGCCGTTTCGGACCTGACGCTCGACAAGCTCATCCTGGCGGAAGCCGCGAAGGGAAACTTCTGAGCCCCGCGCGCCGCCGGCGATGCATCGAGAGCGTGCGGCAGACGCTCGGCGTGAGTGAGCGCCGCGCCTGCCGCACGCTCGGGCAGCACCGATCTACTCAGCGCAAGGCGCCTCGAGGTCGGTCCGATGAAGCCCTGCTCACCGAGGACATCATCGAACTCGCGAGGGATTACGGGCGCTACGGTTACCGCATGATCACGGGCCTGCTGAACAATGCGGGCTGGCATGTGAACCACAAGCGGGTGGAGCGGATCTGGCGGCGCGAGGGGC
>CAYORO010000228.1:0-6262 GCA_964406355.1 uncultured Limibaculum sp. | reverse complement strand
CTCCAAGTGGAAGCGGCCGAGCCCCGAGACCATCCCCTGCCACGCCAAGGCCGCCGGGCTCTACATGATCTGCACGATGTCCAAGCACGCGGCCGAGGCGAACGGCTGCTCCGACAGCCTGATGATGGACTATCGCGGCTATGTGGCGGAGGCGACGGGCGCCAACATCTTCTTTGTGAAGGACGGCGTCGTGCACACGCCGACGCCCGACTGCTTCCTCGACGGGATCACCCGGCAGACGGTGATCGGGCTCTTGGGCGACAAGGGGATCGAGGTGGTCGAGCGCCACATCATGCCCTCCGAGCTCGAGAGCTTCGAGCAGTGCTGGCTCACCGGCACCGCCGCCGAGGTGACGCCCGTCGGTGAGATCGGGCCCTACGGCTTCGAGGTGGGCGCGCTGACCCGCGACATCGCCACCTCCTATGAGCGGGTCGTCCGCGGCAACCACTGACCGCAGGCGAATCGCCCCCGCGCGCGCCCCTCGTCGGGCGGCGCGGCCGTTCGGGCCGGTCGGACCGGACACGCGGGCTCCTGTCCCGATCAGGGTCAGTCCTTTGCAAGACGGGACAGTTTCGATGCAATCCGCATCGGACCCGAACCCGGGTCAATTGCAAACTGGCAAAAACTTCCCCGAACCGTTGTTCCGGCGGATCGGCGCTGGCATCACGGCCCTGTGAGGTGCGGAAATCCGTGGGTGGGTGGTCCGCGTTGCGAGGAGCAGAGGGTAATGAAGTCCATCTTTGTGGGTGTGACCGCCGCGCTGGCGCTCGGCGCGGCCGGTGCCAATGCGTACACCATCGTGGAGAACGGCTCGTTCGAGACCGGCCCGACCAATGCGGGCGTCTTCGGTGACTTTTTCGACGATATGCCGGGCAGCCGGGGCAACGCCTCCTGGGATGTCTGGACCGGCACGGATTTTCCCGACTGGGAGGTGACCGGCGGCACCGGCATCGAGATCCAGACCGTCAACACGATCAACGGCGGCGGCGCGATCAATCCGTTCGACGGCGACTACTATGTCGAGCTGGACAGCCATCCGAACGGCGGCTCGAGCACCACCAATTCGCGGATCACGCAGAGCCTCGGCGAGCTCGATGCGGGCTTCTACCAGCTGAGCTTCGCCTACAGCCCGCGCGTCGGCGATGCGACCAACGAGACCGACGGCATCGGCTATCAGGTCAAGAACGGGATCGAGCTGACCGGCGGCGTCACCTCGGGCATGGGCACCGTGGATGACTGGGTGATCATCACCAGCGACACCTTCGAGGTGAAGGACGGGACGGGACCGCTGACGCTCTCCTTCTTCGCCAACACCGATCAGGACACGCTGGGCGGCTTCATCGACGCGGTGAAGATCTCGCAGATCCCGCTGCCGGCCAGCGCACTGTTCCTGCTCTCGGCGGTGGCGGGCTTCGGCGGCCTGGGGGCGCTGCGCAAGCGCCGGGCGGCCTGAGGCCACCGGGCCGGCATCCGATTGCAACGGCGGCGTCCGCTCGGGCGCCGCTCGTTTCTTGGGGCGGAGGGGCCGACTGGCGATGGCTCTTGGCGGGTGTCACCCCTGTGTTATACTTAGGCCGTAGGTTCGGACCGGGTGGGCGTCCTATGGTGGGGCGGGCACCCAGGCCATCGGAGGACGCCATTCTCACCGGACATCGTCCTGCGGGCGCCGCGCGCGCCCATGGGCAGCCCGCCGACACCGGACAGGCTGCCACGGAAACCGGAAGCGACACGCTGCTTCAGCTCATCCTCGACTCGCTGGACCAGGACAGCGCCGAGGAGATCGTCTCGATCCCGCTCGCCGGCAAGAGCCAGGAGGCCGATCATATGGTCGTCGCTTCGGGCCGGGTCGCCCGCCATGTGGCGGCGATCGCCGACAAGCTGGCCGAGCGGCTGAAGGCCGAGACCGGGATCATCGCCCGGATCGAGGGGCGCGAGGCGGCGGACTGGGTGCTGATCGACGCGGGCGACATCATCGTCCACGTCTTCCGCCCCGAGGTGCGCGGGTTCTACCAGCTCGAGAAGATGTGGATGGCCCCGGCCGACCGGACCGCGCGCTCGGCCTGACGGCCGGGCCGGGCGGCGCCGATGCGGCTCACCATCGCGGCGGTCGGGCATCTGCGCAGCGGGCCCGAGGCGGAGCTTGTGCGCGACTATCTCGAGCGGGCCGCCACGACGGGCCGGGCGATCGGCATCCGCGGCACCACCGTCACCGAGGTGCATGACGGCAAGGCCCGCGGACCGGAGGCCCAGGCCGCCAGGCTCCTGGAGCCGCTCGCTCCCGGCGCGGTCATCGTCACGCTCGACGAGCGGGGGCGCGCACTCGACAGCCCCGGCCTCGCCCGCGCCATCGCCGGCTGGCGCGACGCCGGGCGCCCCCAGGCGACCTTCCTGATCGGCGGCGCGGACGGCCACGGGACCGCGGCGCGCGACCGCGCCGACCTTCTCCTCTCCCTCGGGCCGATGGTCTGGCCGCATATGCTGGTGCGCGTGATGCTCGCCGAGCAGCTCTACCGGGCGGTGTCGATCCTCGCCGGCAGCCCCTATCACCGGGGTGGCGCCTAGGCAGGGGACCCGGGCCCGCGGCGCCCTGCGCCTTGCCCGCCCGCGCGCCGCTCTCTAGGACGGGGCCTGGGTGCGGTTGAGGGGCGGTGCAGCATGATCTGGAAGCCGGTGGTGCTGGCGATCCTTGACGGCTGGGGCCTCAGCGACAGCCGCGAGGGCAATGCGCCGCTGCTCGCCCGGACGCCGAATTTCGACCGGCTGATGCAGACCTGCCCCAATGCCCGGCTCTCGGCCTCGGGCCCCGATGTGGGCCTGCCCGAGGGCCAGATGGGCAATTCCGAGGTCGGTCACATCACCATCGGCGCGGGCCGGGTGATCTGGATGGACCTGCCCCGGATCGACCGCGCCATCGCCGATGGCAGCTATGGCGAGCGCCCGGCGATGCAGCGCTTCGTCACGCGGATGCAGGAGACCGGCGGCACCGCGCATCTCCTCGGCGTGATGTCGACCGGCGGCGTGCACGGGCACCAGGCCCATATCGCGACGACCGCCAACCTGCTGACGCGAAAGGGCATCCCCGTCGCGCTCCACCTGCTGCTCGACGGTCGCGACACAGCGCCGCAGAGCGCGCAGGGCTATCTCGCGATGCTGACCCGCGCCGCGGCGCCCGCGCTCGCCGAGGGCGCGCGCATCGCCACCGTCTGCGGGCGCTTCTTCGCGATGGACCGCGACCACCGCTGGGACCGTGTGGAGCGCGCCTATCGGGTGGTCGTCGAAGGCCAGGGGCGCGAGGCCCCGGATGCCGCGACCGCCATCGGCCGCGCCTATGCCCGCGGCGAGACCGACGAGTTCGTCGAGCCCACGAGGATCGGCGACTATGGCGGCATGCGGGAGAGCGGAGACGGGATCTTCTGCCTGAATTTCCGGGCCGACCGGGCCCGCGAGATCATGGGTGCGCTGTGCGATCCGGCCTTCGACGGCTTCGCCCGCCACCGCCGCGTGGAATTCGCCGCGCGCCTCGGGATGGCGCCCTATTCCGACCACCTCTCGAGCCTGCTCGACACGGTGTTCCCCGCCGACCCCGTGCCCCACACCCTCGGCGCCTGCGTGGCGGGCGCGGGGCGGCGCCAGTTCCGCCTCGCCGAGACCGAGAAATACCCGCATGTCACCTTCTTCCTGAATGGTGGCGTCGAGGAGCCCGCCGCCGGCGAGGACCGGGTGATGCCCGCCTCGCCCAAGGTCGCGACCTACGACCTCGCGCCCGAGATGGCGGCCGGCGAGGTGACGGAGCATCTGGTGCGCGCCGTCGGCGAGGGCTACGATCTGATCGTGGTGAATTTCGCAAATCCCGACATGGTGGGCCATACCGGCGATCTCGGCGCCGCCATCCGCGCCTGCGAGGCGGTGGATCACGGGCTGGGCGCGGGGCTCGAAGCGGTGGCCCGGGCCGGCGGCGCGATGCTCGTCACCGCGGATCACGGCAATTGCGAGATGATGATCGACCCCCGCTCGGGTGGGCCGCACACAGCGCACACGCTCAACCCCGTGCCGGTCGCGCTCGCGGCGCATGGCTCGAATGCCGGGCTCGGCCTTCGCTCGGGCCGGCTCTCGGACATCGCGCCGACGCTGCTCGAGCTGATGGCGATCCAGCCGCCGACCGAGATGACCGGCCGCAGCCTGATCCTGAGGGGCGCGGGGTGAGGCGACGCCGAACCGGACTGATACTTCTGCTCGCGGTGCTCTGCGCCGTCGCACTCACGGGCGGGCCGCTGGCCGACGAGGCCGCGATCGGCCGCATCGAGGAGGCGCGGAGCCTGCTGGCCGCCGCCGAGACGGCGCTTGCCGAGGTCGAGGGAACCGATGGCCGCCGCGCTGCGCTCGGGATCGCCGTGCAGGCCAACGAGGCCGCGCTCGCCGCGCTCCGCAGCGGGCTCCGCAGCCTCGCCGCCGAGGATCGCCGGCTCGCCGAGGCGCTCGAGGCCGAGGCCGCGCGGCTCGCCGCGCTCCTCGGCGCGCTCCAGAGCATCGCACGGGCCCCGCGCTCGGCCCTCCTCGCCCACCCCGACGGCGTGCTGGCCGCGGCGCGGTCGAGCCTCCTGATCGCGGATCTCGCACCCCGCATCCGCCAGGAGATGGCCGAGGCAACGCGCCGGCTCGATGCGCTCCGCGCGGTCCGGCTCGGCCAGGAGATCGCCCGGGCCGAAGCGCGCGGCGCACTCGCCTCGCTCCAGGCGCTGCGCTCCGAGACCGCGCAGAGCCGTCGCCGCAGCCGGGCCAGCGCCGAGCTTCGCCGCGCGCTCGCCCAGCAGGCCGAGGAGGCCGCCGCCCGGGCCGAGGATCTCGACGATCTCGCGCGCACCCTCCGCGCCAGCCTGCCCGAGACGACGCGCGCACGCTTCTCCGAGAGCCGCGGACGCCTCCGGCTGCCCGTCGCCGGCCGGCTCACCGGGAACTTCGGCGGCGTTGACCCTTGGGGGCGCACGGGCCAGGGCGTCTCCCTCACCGCACCCGCCTATGCCGCGGTCACCGCGCCCTGGGACGGCACGATCCGCTATGCGGGCCCCCTGATCGACTATGGCGAGGTGGTGATCCTCGAGCCCGAGGAGGGCTGGCTCATCGTCCTCGCGGGGCTCGGGCGCACCGATCGGCGGGTTGGCGAGACCGTGCTCGGCGGCGAGCGGCTCGGCGATCTCGGCGGCCCGCTGCCGAGCTCCGAGGAATTTTTACTTGAAGCGAGCGGAGCGGTCCCGCAAGTCGACACGAGCGAGCTATATGTTGAGATCAGACAGGCCGGGATGGCGGTCGATCCTGCCCCCTGGTTTTTGAACGTCAGCGAATGAGGCCCAAACCTATGCGCACCACCGTCGTGGCCCTTCTGGTCGGAACTGCCATCGGAGCCGGCCTGCCCGCCGCCCTCCCCCATCTTGTGACCGCGGTCTCCGCCCAAGAGAACGACGCCCGCAACACCTACGAATATCTCGATCTTTTCGGGAATATCTTCGAGCGTGTCCGGCAGAACTATGTCGAGGAGGTCGACGAGCAGGAGCTCATCGAGGCCGCGATCAACGGCATGCTGTCCTCGCTGGATCCGCATTCCGGCTATCTGCCGCCGGAGAACTTCGAGGACATGCGCGAGCAGACCCGTGGCGAGTTCGGCGGCCTCGGGATCGAGGTCACGATGGAGAACAACTTCGTGAAGGTCGTGGCGCCGATCGACGACACGCCGGCCGCCGAGGCCGGCCTGGAGACAGGCGACTTCATCACCCATATCGACGGCGAGTCCGTGCTCGGCCTCACGCTCTCCGACGCGGTCGACAAGATGCGCGGGCCCGTGGGCTCGGAGATCGTGATCACGATCAGCCGAGAGGGCGAGGAGGAGCCGTTCGACGTCACGATCATCCGCGACGTCATCACCATCCGCGCCGTCCGCACGCGCACCGAGGGCAATGTGGGCATCTTGCGCATCACCGCCTTCAACGAGAACACCACGAACAGCCTCGAGACCGGGATCGTGGAGATCGAGCGCGAGCTGCCCGACGACGAGCTCGTCGGTTACGTGATCGACCTTCGCAACAACCCGGGCGGGCTTCTCTCCCAGGCGATCGCGGTGGCGGACAGCTTCCTCGAGGAGGGCGAGATCGTCTCGACTCGCGGGCGCAATCTGGAGGAGGCCGAGCGGCGCAACGCCCGCCCCGGCGACCTCGCCAAGGGCAAGCCGATCGTCGTGCTGATCAACGAGGGCTCGGCCTCCGCCTCCGAG
>CAYORO010000227.1:0-6333 GCA_964406355.1 uncultured Limibaculum sp. | reverse complement strand
CCGGCATCACCAAGATCGAGCAGATGGCGGGGCTCGGCCGCACCATGCCGCTCACCATGGGGGCCTTCGTCGTCGCCGGCATGGGGCTGATCGGCGTGCCCGGCACGGCGGGCTTCGTCTCGAAGTGGTATCTGATCCAGGGCGCGGCCGAGGCCGAGGCCTGGTGGCTCGTCGCCGCGATCGCAATCGCCTCGGTGCTGGCGGTGTTCTATGTGGGCCGCGTCGTCGAGATCGCCTGGTTCCGGGCGCCGGCGGGCGCGAGCTTCGATCCGCGGCCGACCCCGCCCGAAATGCTGGCGATCACCTGGGCGCTCGCGGGGCTCAGCCTCTATTTCGGGCTCCAGACCGAGATCTCCGCCGGCGTGCCCGCCGAGGCGGCAGCGCTCCTCTTCGAGGGCCACATGACGCGGGAGGCGGCTGTTGGAGAGTGAGACGCTGATCTGGCTCGCCCTTGCCATCCCCACGGTCGGCGCCGCGGGGATCGCGCTCGCCGGGCGCTACCCCAATCTCCGCGAGACCGTGACGCTCACGGCCGCGGTGGGGCTGTGGCTGACGGTGCTCGAGCTGCTCGACCGGGTGCTGGAGGGCGAGCGGCCCTCGGTGGCGGGTTTCGAAGTGATCGGCGGCATCGCCTTCAAGCTCTCGATCGAGCCGCTCGGCATGCTGTTCGCGACCGTCGCCTCGACGCTCTGGATCGTCAACTCGATCTACTCGATCGGCTATATGCGCGGGAACAACGAGCCGCGGCAGACGCCCTTCTATATCTGCTTCGCGATCGCGCTGGCCTCGGCGATGGGCGTCGCCTTTTCGGACAACCTGTTCACGCTGTTCCTGTTCTACGAGATCCTGACGATCTCGACCTATCCGCTGGTCGCGCACAAGGCGAATGCCGAGGCCGAGGCGAAGGCGCGGATCTATCTCGTGCTGCTGCTCGCGACCTCGATGGCGCTGCTCTTGCCCGCGATCGTCTGGACCTATGTGGCGGCCGGCACGGCGACCTTCACCCAGGGCGGGATCCTCGCAGACACAGGGCTCTCGGTCGGTGCGGCGACCGCGCTGATGGCGCTCTACATCTTCGGGATCGGCAAGGCGGCGGTGATGCCGGTGCACATCTGGCTGCCGGCCGCGATGGTGGCGCCCACACCCGTCTCGGCGCTCCTCCACGCGGTCGCGGTGGTCAAGGCCGGCGTCTTCACCGTGGTCAAGGTCGTGGTCTACATCTTCGGGCTCGACTATCTGGCCGAGACCGGCGCCAGCCAGTGGGCGGTCTATGTGGCGGGCTTCACCGTGATCATGGCCTCGCTGATCGCGCTCACGCATGACAACCTCAAGAAGCGGCTCGCTTTCTCGACCGTCTCGCAGCTCTCCTATGTGGTGATGGCGGCGGCGGTGGCCTCACCGGCCGCGATCATCGGCGCGACGCTTCATATCGCGGCGCATGCGGTCTCCAAGATCACGCTCTTCTTCGCGGCCGGCTCGATCTACACCGCGGCCCATCTCGGCGAGATCTCCAAGCTCGACGGGATCGGCCGGCGGATGCCGATCACCATGGCGGCCTTCGCGGTCGGCTCGCTGGCGATGATCGGGGTGCCGCCGACGGCGACCTTCCTGTCGAAGTGGTTCATGGTGGGGGCCGATGTCGCGGCCGAACAGTGGTTCTCGACCGGCGTCGTCGTGGTCTCGACGGTGCTGAATGCGCTCTACTTCCTGCCGATCGTCTACCGCGCCTTCTGGGTCGATCCGCCCGCGCCGCCGCCCGGAGAGGTGCCCCATGGCGAGGGTCCGGCCGCCTCGGTCCTGGCGCTCTCGCTGACGGCAGCCGGGGCCATCGCGCTCTTCTTCTTCCCCGACACGGTGTTCCGCCTGGCCGAGGCCGTTGTGGCCGTCCCGACCGATCTTGCGGAGGCCGCGCGATGAGGCTCGACCGGCTGCTCGACTGGATCGCCGAACCCGATGCCGGCCCGCGCGCGCGCCGAGCCGCCCTGATCGCGCTCGCGGTGCTGGCCGCGCTCGAGCTCCTGCTCCACGGCAAGGCGTATTTCGACATTCAGAAGACGCCGGGCTTCAGCGCGGTGTTCGGAGTGCTCGCCTGCGGGGGCCTCGTTCTGGCCGCGGGCGTCATCGCCGATGCGCTCCGGCGGGAGGACGAGGATGACTGAGGCCATCACCGTCCCGCCCGCCGTCGTGCTGATCCTGGCGGGCCTCGCGATCGCCGCCGCGGGCGACCAGCTCCGCCGCGGGCTGCTGCTGGCCGGCCCGTTGCTGGCGCTCGCCACGCTCTGGATCGCCTGGGCGCAGGCGGCCTGCCCCGATGCGGCGACCTGCGTGGTGGCGAGCCAGACGAGCTATATGGGCTTCGACCTCCAGCCCGTGCGGATCGACCGGCTCTCGCTCCTCTACGGCACGGTGTTCTGCCTCGCAGCCTTCGCAGGCGGGCTCTTCGCACTCGACCACGAGGACCGGCGCGAGCTCGCCGCGGCCTTCGTCTATGCCGGCGCGGCGCTCGGGGCCGTGCTCGCGGGCGATCTCCTCACGCTCTTCGTCTACTGGGAGGTGATGGCGATCGCCTCGACCGTGGTGGTCTGGGCCGGCGGCGAGGGAGCCCGGGCGGCCGGTTTCCGCTATGCGGCGATCCACTTCATCGCTGGTGTCCTCCTGATGGCCGGCGCTGCGGGCCATGTCGCCGAGACCGGCAGCACCGCCTTCACCGCGATGGAGCTCGGCACACCCGCCACCTGGCTGATCCTCGCCTCGTTCCTGATCAATGCGGGCGGGCCGCCGCTCGGGGCCTGGGTGGCCGATGCCTATCCCAGGTCGTCGATCATCGGCATGGTGTTCCTCTCGGCCTTCACCACCAAGACCGCCGTCTACACGATGATCCGCGGCTTCCCGGGCGAGGAGCTGCTGATCTGGATCGGGCTCTTCATGATCGCCTACGGCCTCGTCTTTGCGCTGACCGAGCGCGACATGCGGCGGATCCTGGCCTATGCGATCGTCAACCAGGTGGGGATCATGATCGTGGCGGTCGGGGTCGGCTCGCCGCTGGCGCTCGACGGGGCGGCGACGCAGTCCTTCGTGCACATCCTCTACAAGGCGCTCCTGATCATGACCGCGGGCGCGGTGATCCACGCGACCGGCAGGCGGGCGCTCGACGAGCTCGGCGGGCTGGCGCGGGCGATGCCGGTGACGGCGATCTGCGCCCTGGTTGGAGGGGCGACGGCGCTGGCGCTGCCGCTGACGGCCGGCTTCGCCTCGAAATCGCTGATCTCGTCGGGCATCGGCTACAAGGGCGAGCTCTGGGTCTGGCTCGCGATCACCGGGGCCTCGGCCGCGACGGTGCTGAATGCCGGGCTCCGCTACCAGTGGTTCGCCTTCTTCCGGCCGGTCGCGGCGCCGGTGCCGGGCGCGAAGGACCCGCCCGCGCCGATGCAGGCGGCGATGATGCTGCTGGCGGGGCTCTGTCTCGCGCTCGGCCCGCTCTATGGCCTCCTCTATGCGCTGGCGCCGGGCGGGGCCGACTATGTGCCCTATAGCGCGGCCGGGATCGTGTCGCAGCTCGCGCTGGTGCTCGGCGGGGTGGTCGCCTTCTTCCTCCTCCTGGACCGGATCGCACCGCGCCCCGGCCGCCTCCTCGATCTCGACTGGTTCTGGCGCCGGGGCGGACGGGCGATCGTCGGTGTGCTCGCGGGGGCGTGGCTCGGTGCCTATGCCCGGGCGGCCGATCGGACGCTGGCCGAGGTCAGTCGCCTTGTCGAGCGGCTCTATCGCACGCACGGCCCCGAGAGCTGGCTCGCCCGCACCCAGCCCTCCGGCTATATGGCCCTGTGGATGACCGTGCTGCTGGGTGTCCTCATGTTGTTTGCCTATGTCTGAGGCGGTCGGCCGCGACCGTCCCGTGCTGGTGACCGGCGCGGCAGGCTTCATCGGTTTCCACCTCGCGGACCGCCTCCTGGCCGGCGGCGCCCGGGTGGTCGGCATCGACAACCTCACACCCTATTACGACCCTGCGCTCAAGCGCGCGCGGCTCGATCTCCTGGAGATGCATCCGGGATTTCACTTCCAGCCCGTCGAGATCGCCGAGCGCGCCGCGGTCGAGGCCGTGTTCGCCGAGCACCGGCCGGCCCATGTGGTGCATCTCGCCGCGCAGGCGGGCGTGCGATACTCGATCGACCACCCGCATGCCTATGGCGAGGCCAACCTCACGGGATTTCTCAACATCCTCGAGAGCTGCCGCCACGGCGATGTCGCCCATCTCCTCTACGCCTCGTCGAGCTCGGTCTATGGCGGGAATGCGCGGCTGCCCTATGCGGTGGGCGACAGCGTCGACCATCCGGTCAGCCTCTATGCCGCCACCAAGAAGGCCAATGAGCTGATGGCGCATTCCTATGCCCATCTCTACGGGATCCCGGCGACAGGCCTGCGTTTCTTCACCGTTTACGGGCCGTGGGGTCGGCCGGACATGGCCGTCTACCTCTTCACCGAGGCGCTCTATGAAGGGCGGCCGATCCGGCTCTTCAACGAGGGGCGCAATGCGCGGGACTTCACCTATATCGACGACGCGACCGAGGCGGTGCTGCGCCTGATCCCGCGGCCCCCGGCGCCCGACCCGGAGTTCGACCGCACCGATCCCGATCCCGCACGCTCCTGGGCGCCGCACCGCGTCTTCAACATCGGCAATCACCGGCGCGAGACGGTGCTGAAGCTCGTCGCGCTGCTCGAAGAGCTGACCGGTCGGCAGGCGGAGACGGAACTGGTCCCGAGCCAGCCGGGCGATGTCACCGAGACCTGGGCCGATGTGAGCGGGCTCGTCGAGGCGGTCGACTATCGTCCCGACACGCCGATCGAGGAGGGGCTGGCGCGCTTCGTCGAGTGGTACCGGTCCTGGCGGGGGATCGTCTAGAGCGCTGTCCGACCTGATGGGGTCAGGTCGCGCGCTCTAGCGCTAGCATTGATCGCGTTTTCCAGACACCAGACTGAGTCAGTCTGGTCGGAAAACGCTCTAGGCTGGCGTCAGCTATGGCCGAGGCGCTTGGCCACCCGCTGGCGCGCGACGCCGGCATCGCGGTCGGCCACATACATCAACCCGCAGAGGCGGCGCACGAAGGAGCTCTCCGCCTCGTCACGGACCCCGTCGGCATAGGCGACCTCCCAGACGGCCTCGATCATGCCGATCCGCTCCTCATGGGGCACGATGCGGTTGATCGCCTGGGTGAAGCGCACGAGATCGGTCGCGGCATCGCGTGCCTCCTCGCCGCTGGCGCGCAGCGTGACCGCCTCGCCGGGCGACAGGTTGAACCGCGCGCTCAGGATCCGGGCGATCCGGGCCTTCTCCGCTGCCGAGTAGTCGCCATCCGCATGGCCCGCCTCGACGAGGATGGCAGCCAGCGCCTCGCGCTCGTCCTCCTCGGTGACGGGTACGTTGGCCAGCGGGTCGCGGAAGAGGGCGATGAGCTTCGAGATCATGCGTCCTTATCCCCGCTGCCGGATAGGTTGTCCAGCGAGGATCGGGCGGCCCGCGCGACACCGGTCGGGGCGCCTTCCACGGCGGTCCTGCGCAGGCTATGAGGGGCGCCGAAGCGGCAGACGAGACGGGGCGCGCGCATGACATCGGACACTCCCGGCCAGGGCGGGACACCGGAGGCGGTCTCGATCGGCCCCGTTCGCTTTGCCCAGGACGCGCCGCTCGCGCTGATCGCCGGCCCCTGCCAGGCGGAGGGCGAGGCGCATTCGGTGGAGATCGCCGGACGGCTGGCCGAGATCTGCGCCCCGCTCGGGATCGGCCTCGTCTTCAAGGCGAGCTTCGACAAGGCCAACCGCACCTCGGTCTCGGGCAAGCGCGGGCTCGGCCTCGAGGCCGGGCTCCGGGCGCTCGAGGCGGTGCGGGCTGAGGTGGGCTGCCCGGTGCTCACCGACATCCACCTGCCAGAACACTGCGCGCCGGTCGCCGCGGTGGTCGACGCGCTGCAGATCCCGGCCTTTCTCTGCCGCCAGACCGATCTGCTGCTCGCCGCCGGCGCGACCGGCAAACCGATCAACGTCAAGAAGGGCCAGTTCCTCGCGCCCTGGGACATGACCCATGTGGCCGAGAAGATCGCCTCGACCGGCAACCGCCGCATCCTCCTGACCGAGCGGGGGTCCAGCTTCGGCTACAACACGCTGGTCGCCGACCTCCGCGCGCTGCCCATCATGGCCCAGACCGGCTACCCGGTGGTCATGGACGCGACCCATGCCGTCCAGGCGCCGGGCGGGCAGGGTGGCGCTCCAGGCGGCAACCGCGCGCACGCGCCGGTGCTCGCGCGCGCCGCCGTCGCCGTGGGGGTCGCGGCCGTGTTC
>CAYORO010000226.1:0-6333 GCA_964406355.1 uncultured Limibaculum sp. | reverse complement strand
GCCCGACACCACGTTCTGCTCCATGATCTCCTCCTCGTCGCAGACGAGCGTTCCCGGCCGATCCTCGAAGCTCGAGAGGACCTGCAGCCTGACCTTGTAGCGCATCGCGAGCTCGACCGAGCGGGTCTGCAGCACCTTGGCGCCCAGCGAGGCGAGCTCGAGCATCTCCTCGTAGGCGATCCGCTCGAGCTTGCGGGCGCGGCGCTCGATTCGGGGGTCGGTGGTGTAGACCCCGTCGACATCGGTATAGATATCGCAGCGCTCGGCCTTGAGCGCCGCCGCGACCGCCACGGCGGTGGTGTCGGACCCGCCGCGCCCAAGCGTGGCCACGCGGCCGTCGGGCCCGAGCCCCTGGAAGCCCGCGATCACCGCGTGCAGCCCTTCGCCGAACTTCCGCGCGAGGTTCTCAGTCTCGACCGCCTCGATCCGGGCGGCACCGTGCTGGCCGCTGGTGCGGAGCGGGATCTGCCAGCCCTGCCAGGAGCGCGCCGGCACGCCGATGTCCTGGAGGACGAGCGCCATGAGGCCCGAGGTGACCTGCTCGCCCGAGGCCACCACCGCGTCGTATTCGCGGGCGTCATAGAGCGCCGCAGTCTCGTGCACGAGGCCCACCAGCTCGTTGGTGCGCCCGGCCATCGCCGAGACCACCACCGCCACGTCGAGGCCCCGTTCGACCTCGCGCTTCACCTTCTCGGCCGCCGCCCGGATGCGCTCGAGATCGGCGACCGAGGTGCCGCCGAACTTCATCACCAGCCGCGGACGCACTGGCCGCGCAGCGGCAGGCGCGGGGGCAGGCGCAGCGGCAGGCGCGGGGGCACGACGCTCCTCGAGATCGGTGTCCGGCGGGGAGGACATGGGCTCCTCTGCAGGCTGGCGCCCGCGGCGGGGGGTGGAGGATGCCGGGCCGGGCAGTCGGCAGCGCTATAGCCGCCGCGCCACCCGTCGGCAAGCGGCGCCCTGGCCCCCGGGCGCGCGTGTCACTGGAAGGGCGCGATGGGCTCGGGCGCGGGCTTGGCCAGCGCGATCGCCTCGGCCAGATCCACCGACTTGTCGTAGAGCGCCCGCCCGATCATCACGCCCGCGATGTTGGGCAGGTAGCGCAGCACCGAGACATCGTCGGTCGACTTGATCAGTCCCGAGGCGATGGTGGGCGTGCGCGTCTCCTCGGCAAGCCGGGTGACCAGCGAGAAGCTCGCATCCGGCAGGTCGAGGTCGCGGTCGATATCCGTGATCACGATCGCGGCGAGCGGCACCCCGTCGAAGGCGTGGATCAGCTCCTCGGGCGTGAAGAGCGCCTCGTTCTTCCAGCCATGGGTGACGACCTTGCCCTGCCAGATGTCGATCGAGATCGCGAAGAGATCCGGCACCGCCTTGGCATGGGCCTTGACCCAGTCGGGATAGGCTACAGCACTCGAGCCGAAAACGATCCGCCCGGCACCGGCATCGCGCAGGCGCCCGACGACCGCGTCCGAGCTGATGCCGCCCGAGACCTGCACCGGCACACCGGCACGCAGGACGATCTCGTCGACGAGCTCGGCATTGCTCCCGCTGCCCGCGACCGCGTCGAGATCGGTCACATGGAGCCATTCCGCCCCCTGCTCGACAAAACCGATGGCCTTGGCGACCGGGTCGCCATGCCAGATCGTCGGCTCGGCCAGATTGCCGCGCTCGAGGCTGACGCATCGTCCGCCCTGCAGCTGGAGGATGGGGATGATCATCATGGCGTCGGGCTCCTCTGCAGAGTCTGGCGGGACGGGCGCCCCGGCCGCACGCGCGTGCCGAGGACCACCTGTCGCAATCTAGCACAATGCCGCACAGGCGAGACCTGGCCGTCCGATCTCTCAGCGACCGAGCGCGTCCCGAATACGCCCAAGGACGGCCTCGAACATCTGCGGCGTGAGGCGACCCGTGTTCGTGTTGTAGCGCGAGCAGTGGTAGCTTGACCAGAGCGTCAGCCGGCCCGCCGCCGCCTCGGCGCCATGCGCAAAGGGGCAGGCGGCGGCGCCGAGCCCCAGCGCGCGGCGCGTGCTCTCATGCGCGATGCGGCCGAGCACGAGGATATGGGCGAGCCGCGGCAGCGCGGCGATGCGGGCGGCAAGGAAGGGGCGGCAGGCGGTGATCTCGGCCGCCGTCGGCTTGTTCTCGGGCGGCAGGCAGCGCACGGCGTTGGTTACCATGCAATCGCGGAGGCGGAAGCCGTCATCGGGGCGCGCGCCATAGAAACCCTCGGCGAACCCGTGGGCGAGGAGCGTCGCGTAGAGGAGATCGCCCGCATAGTCGCCGGTGAAGGGGCGGCCCGTGCGGTTGGCGCCGCCGCGGCCCGGCGCGAGGCCCACCACCAGCAGGCGCGCGCCCGGATCGCCGAAGCTCGGCACGGCGCCGTTCCACCAGTCGGGCTCGGCAGCGGAGGTCTCGGCGCGCAGTGCGACGAGGCGGGGGCAGACGGGGCAGTCGCGCGGAGGCTCGGCGCCGGGCGCCGCCTCAGACGTTCCCATCGGCGGCGAGATTGGCGGGCTCGGCCCGATCCTCGCGGTTCTGGCGCGGCGGACGGCCGATCACGTCGCGCAGCTCGTCGAGCTCGATGAAGTTGTCGGCCTGGCGGCGCAGATCGTCGGCGATCATCGGCGGCTGGGAGCGGATCGTCGAGACCACCGAGACCCGCACGCCCTTGCGCTGGATCGCCGCCACCAGCGGCTTGAAGTCCCCGTCGCCCGAGAACAGCACGATGTGCTCGACATGGTCGGCCATCTCCATGGCATCGATCGAGAGCTCGATATCCATGTTGCCCTTCACCTTGCGACGGCCGGTCGAGTCGGTGAACTCCTTGGCCGGTTTGGTCACCAGTGTGAAACCGTTGTAGTCGAGCCAGTCGACCAGCGGGCGGATCGGCGAGTATTCCTCGTTCTCGATCAGCGCGGTGTAGTAGAAGGCCCGGACCATTTTGCCCCGGCGCATAAACTCCGACCGGAGAAGCTTATAGTCTATATCGAATCCCAGCGCCTTGGTGGCGGCATACAAATTCGACCCATCGATGAATAGCGCAAGTCTTTCGTCACGATAGAACATGGGGTGTCAAGCTCTCCGGTTGCGTTTCGCAGCGCCATGGCGGATTGGCTCGCGCGCTGCCTGCGAATCGATTGCTGCCTCGCTTATAGTCTCAGTGCCGACATGCCAAGGCAGGTGACCAAACCGTGGCACGCGCTCTTATCGCCCTCGGGGCAAACCTTCCCCGGCCGGGCTCTACCGCCATCGACACCCTCGCAGAGGCCCTGTCGCTGCTGCAAGAGGACACCCGGCTCCTCGAAATCCGCGTGTCCCGATGGTATCGCAGCCCGGCGGAGCCGCCAGGCAGTGGCCCAGATTTCGTGAACGGAGCCGCCGTATTCAAGACCTCGATTGCGCCAGACGCTGTTCTTGAGCGGCTGCATCATGTCGAGCGACGCCTCGGCCGGACCCGTCCGGGCCGCTGGACACCGCGGGTCTGCGATCTGGATCTGATCGCGCTCGACGATCTGGTGCTGCCCGACCGCGACACCCAGGCGCATTGGGCCGCGCTCACGCCCGAGGAGGCCGGGCGGCGCGCGCCAGAGGGCCTCGTCCTGCCACATCCCCGGATGCAAGAGCGCGCCTTCGTGCTCTGTCCCCTCGCCGAGGTCGCGCCGGACTGGTGCCACCCGGTGACCGGGCTTGGCGTCGGCGAGATGATCGCGCGGCTGCCGGAGCGCCTGCTGGCCGCAACTCAGCCGATCTGACGCGCCCTCAGGCCGCGCTCTGGCGTTTGCGCTCGCGTTCGCGCTCCCGCTCGCGTTCCCGCTCGAGCAGGTGCTCCTCGGGTCCATAGGCGGCGCCGGGACGGCCCCGCCCGGTCTCGATCGTCAGCGCCCAGTCGAAGGCGGTGATCTGGGCGTCCTCGGAGAGCCCCGCGAGGCTTTCGCCGAGACCCGCCTTGAGCCGCGCGACGAGCGCCACGACGGCCTCGAGGCGGAAATCCTCGAGCGGGCGCCCGCGGAGCGCGTATTCGAAGTCGAGGATGCGCTTCTCGGCGGCGGCGCGAAACTCGAGCACCGCACGCTCCTTGTTGAGCATCATCGAGTTGCGCAGCGCCGCGAGATAGGTGCGCGCCTCGGTGTTCTCCTTGATCGTGCGCTCGAACTCGAAGAGCGCCGCCGAGACCTGTCCGCCCGTCACGCCCGGCACCGGCGGGATCTGCAGGCGCCGGTTGAAGAGATCCATCACGATCGGCTGCATCGAGCCGTCGGGCGGGCGGATCATGATCAGGTCGAAATCGCCGGTGATGTCGAGGAAGGCAAACTCGCCGAGCTGCTGGCAATGGGCGAGCGCGGTCTCGAGGATCTCGACCTCGTCGCGGTCGAGCACCCGGCGGATGCCCTGGCCCGGGCGCTCCTCCTCCTCGAGCGCGTGGTAATGCAGCCGGAGCGTCGCGCTGTCGGACCGCCCCACGGCCCGGCGCGCGATGGCACAGAGGGCGTGCGGGATCGAGGGGTAGTCGACCGGTGCCGCGCTCTGCCAGGCGCCCTCCTCGCGCCGGTCGCGCACCCGCACCGAGACGGTCGCATGGGGAAAGCCGTCGCCCCGGGTCGCCGCGAGATGGCGCGACAGCCGGGCGTCGAACTCGGTGAGGATGTTGCGGCGCAGGAGGTGCGAGATCACGAAATCCCGGCCCTCATGCCGCTCGACATGCAGAACCTCGATCACCGCCACCCGCTCGAGCGACGGCTCAACGATCTTCCGGAACACCTCGGCCGCCCGCATGCGCGCTCCCACTTCGACCGCCGCGTCCGCTCGGGACGCCCTAATCCTCGGACGCTAGGCGCCAATCGCGACCAGACTGAGGCAGGCCGAGGCCGGCGATGCGGCACCCATCCGGGCCTGCCTTGCATCGCTCGGACCGACAGGCTAGTTTGCCGCTCCATTCTGCACAAGGAGCAAGGCATGGCCCGGGTCACGGTCGAGGACTGCGTTGATAAGGTGTCGAACCGCTTCGATCTGGTGATGCTCGCAGCCCACCGGGCGCGGATGCTGTCCTCGGGCGCGCCGATCCTCGTCGAGCGCGAGAACGACAAGAACCCGGTGGTGGCGCTGCGCGAGATCGCGGCGCGCGAGGTCGAGCCGGAGATCCTGCGCGAGCAGGCGATCGAGAGCCACCAGCGCAACATCGAGGTCGACGAGCCCGAGGAGGACAGCATGGCGCCGCTCCTCAACGTGCCGGTCGGCCCCGGCGGCCCGGCCCAGGCGCCGGGCGACGACCTCGACGAAGAGAAGCTCCTGCGCGCGCTGATGGCCGAGCAGTCGCGCTGAGCCCGGAGACGGCGGCTCAGGCGCCCGCCCGAAGCGCCGGGACGGGCAGACTGAGCAACCGACAGAGCGACCGACGGAGGAACCGGGCGTGACGCGCGCCTACGAGCTCGTGGACCGGGTCCGCGAGTACAATCCCCACACCGACGAGGACCTGCTGCTGCGCGCCTATGTCTTCGGCGCGCAGGTCCATGGCGGCCAGCTGCGCGCCGACGGCAAACCCTATTTCACCGGCCACCCGCTCGAGGTGGCCGCGATCCTCACCGAGCTGAAGCTCGACGACGCCACCATCGTGACCGCGCTCCTGCACGACACGCTCGAGGACACCGAGGCGACCCCGGCCGAAATCGAGCGGCTCTTCGGCCCCGAGATCCTGCGCCTGGTCGATGGCGTCACCAAGCTGACCAAGCTCGAGCTCTCCACCGCCGAGACCGCCCAGGCGGAGAACTTCCGGAAGCTGCTGATCGCCACCGCGAAGGACGTGCGCGTGCTGGCAGAACGCTTCACAGAGCTGTCCCAGGAAATCGACGTGCGCACGGAACTGCTGTGCAGCCGGGCGGAAGCGGCGTCGGAACGGCCGTCGAACGCACCGATCTCGCGAGCGAAACAACACCGGCGTACTGGATCGCCGGCAACGCGCTGCAGGCCGCCGAAGAACGAGGGTTCAACACCATCGGCCTGACGGTCAACGGCAAGGACGGCAAGGGCACGGGGTATTTCGAATCCGACGCGGCACGCCTCCGCATCACACCCCGGCACTACGCCTATCTGAGGATGTCCGAAGGCTGCAACCAGCGGTGCGCGTTCTGCACGATCCCATCAATCCGCGGCAAGATGCGGTCCAAAGGTGTCCACCGCGTTGTCGACGAGGCGCGAGAGCTCGTCCGCGACGGCGCCGTCGAACTGCTGCTCATCGGCCAGGACACCACCAGCTACGGCGACGATGTCGGGATGGGCATGAGCAACGCCCGCGGGCCTTTCTCCGCGGGCTTGCCGATGCTCCTCAAGCGGGTCTCC
>CAYORO010000225.1:0-6351 GCA_964406355.1 uncultured Limibaculum sp. | reverse complement strand
CGAACAGGTCGGCGGCCATGCCCGCGCAGTCGCCGACATTGTCGCCCACATTGTCCGCGATGGTCGCCGGGTTGCGCGGATCGTCTTCGGGAATGCCCGCTTCGACCTTGCCGACGAGGTCGCCGCCGACGTCGGCGCCCTTGGTGAAGATGCCGCCGCCGAGACGCGCGAAGATCGAGATCAGCGAGGCACCGAAGCCGAGCGCCACCAGCGCGTCGATCACCGTGCGGTCGCTGACCGAATAGCCCCCGGCGCTCCCGGTCAGGATGCCGAAATAGACCGCGACGCCGAGCAGCGCGAGCCCCGCCACCAGCATGCCGGTAACAGCGCCCGACTTGAAGGCGATCTCGAGCCCCTCGGCGAGCCCCTTGGAGGCGGCCTGCGCGGTGCGCACATTGGCCCGCACCGAAACCCGCATCCCGATGAAGCCGGCCGCCGCTGAGAGCACCGCCCCGATGGCGAATCCGATGGCCACCGGCATCCCGAGCAGCATCGCCACGATCACGAAGATCGCGGCGCCCGCATAGGCGATGGTGCGGTACTGGCGCCGGAGATAGGCCTCGGCGCCCTCCTCGATCGCGGCGGCGATCTCTTGCATGCGCTCGGAGCCCGCATCGGCGGCGAGCACGGAGCGCACCGCCCACACGCCATAGACGATGGACAGTGCTCCGCAGAAGATGATCCCGATTAACATCGGTTGTCCCCCAAAACTTTCTGTTGTCTGGGGGACACGGTTGCGCAGATCACTCCGCCGCGCAACACCCGCTGAGCGCGCACCGCCAGTCAGCCGGCCGCATCACTCGGCGGCGGCGGGCTTCTCCCGGTAACGCTCGATCGAGCGCAGGAGGATTTCGGAGGCCTCCGCCTTGTCGCCCCAGCCGATGATGCGGGCCCATTTGCCCTGCTCGAGCGACTTGTAGTTCTCGAAGAAGTGCCAGATGCGGTCGCGGTGGCGGATCGGCAGGTCCTCGAGGTTCTGGATCTCGGCCTGGAACGGGTCGACCTTCTCGATCGGCATGGCGAGCAGCTTGTCGTCCATGCCGCCGTCATCCTCCATCTTGAGAACGCCGATCAGCCGGCACCGGATCACCGATCCCGGGACCAGCGAGACCTCGGTGCGCACCATCACGTCCACCGGATCGCCGTCCTCGTGCAGCGTGTTCGGCACGAAGCCGTAATTGTTGGGGTAGAACATCGGCACGTTGACGATGCGATCGACCTCGAGCGCGCCCGAGTCCTTGTCGATTTCGTACTTCACCGGCTGGCCACCGCCGGCGCCGCCCGGGATCTCGATGACCACGTTGAAGTCATGCGGCGGGTTCTTTCCCGGCGAAATCTTGCTGATGTCCATCTCGGCTCTCCTGCACTGCACAATGGCCCGGTCGGGCTGTAACACAGGGCTCGGCCGACCGGGAGGGGCACCGAGCGACCGATCGCCGCGCCCATGGAGCGGAACGCGGCCTCAGGCTGCGAGACGGCGATGCGGCATCGGAAACAGGCCCCCGGCGGTCAGGCGATGGTGGTCCGGCACCTCGCCGCACTCCTCGACCGTCACGCCCGCGTCGATCACCGCGCCGCGGCCGATCACCGAGCGGGCCCCAATCCGGCTCTCGGTCCCGATGATCGCAAAGTCGCCGATCCGCGTCGACACACCGATCCGGGCGCCCTCAGCAAGGCGACAGTCCGTCCCGATCTCGACCCGCTCCTCGACGACCGCGTCACGCCCGATCTCGGAGCCGCCATCGATGAGGCAATGCGCACCGATCTCCGCCAGCTCGCCGATATCGATCGGCGCGAGCCGGATCGCGGCGGTGCCCGGCGTCACGATCCCCGTGCGCAGAACCGCGCCGTAGCCGATCCGCGCGCCGCGCCCGATATCCAGCAACGGCAGCTCGCGGATCAGGACGCTCGGCTCCATATGAAAGCGCAGATCGCCGCGATAGCCGAAGGTGCGGAAGAACCAGATCTTCAGCACCGGCTCGGCGAGGATTGACCGCATCGTGTCGGGACAGCAGAGGAACCGGTCCAGCTCGTCCAGATAGCGCTGATGCGCGGTCCGCAGCGGATCGGGCTCGGTATCGAGCATCCAGCGTGGACGGATCGCCTCGGTGGTCGTCCGAAAATCTTGGTCCTTTTCGAGCCGGTCGAGCCACGACCCGACCGCTGCAGCGATCTCCATGAGCCACCCCCAGTCAAACTTCTCACCCCGCCCGACAGTCTGCGAGAAATCGGTGAGAAGCACAGCAGGAAGATGACTCCAGTTTCGAAATAATCGGTATTCAGGCGCGGTTACCGCCCAGATGGGACTGCTTTTTGGCCTTCAGAAGACGTATCCGCCGCATCGATGGCCGCAATTGTGGCATCCCAGGCCAAAAGGATCGAAGCGTGTCGATTTTTGTAGTCTCGGGCCGGCCGCAAAGCCTCGAGCGAATCAAACGGCGCGGCTGGTGCGGGGCCGTCCTGCTTGATCACGGCGGCCAGCGCATCGCGCCCCTGCGCGATATCGTCTCGTCCGAGCCCGACCACGCCGGCGCCGAGCACCGCGGCCGAGGCCTGGCCGAGCGCACAGGCCTTCACGTCCTGGGCAAACTCGGCGACCCGGCCGTCCTCGAGCCGCACATCGACCGTCACGGTCGACCCGCAGAGCGGCGAGCGCTTGGTCGCCGTCCCCTCCGGCGCGTCGAGGCGCCCGGTATGCGGAATGCCCGCAGCCAGCGCCAGGATGCGCTGTGAGTAGAGCTTCATCAGGTCATTCGACGCGACGGACATTGCCAAACCCTCCACTTTTCGCTCCAAATAGAGGCTCGAGCGTTTCTGCAAAACCCCGGATCTCCCAAATGCCCCCCGCTTCCACACCGACCGCTCCGGCGCCGTTCGATCCGGCGAGCCTGTCCTATGACGCCCGCGGCCTCGTCGCCGCCGTCGCGCAGGACCATGAAACGGGCGAGGTGCTGATGCTCGCCTGGATGAACGAGGCCTCGCTGCGGGAGACGATCGCGACCGGCCGGGCGACCTACTGGTCGCGCTCACGGGCCAAGCTCTGGCGCAAGGGCGAGACCTCGGGCCACATCCAGCGCATCGTCGATATCCGGGTGGATTGCGACCGCGACGCTGTGCTGCTCATCGTCGACCAGACCGGGCCTGCCTGCCACACCTATCGGCGGACCTGCTTCTACACCGCCATCCGGGACGGAGCCGAACACGAGCTCATGGCGCCCGAGGAGCACTGATGCGCGTCGAGCCGCCCTGGTCCGAGCGGCTCGAGCGGGGCGCGATGCGCCGGCTTGCGCTCGGGCTCCTGGTCGGCGGGGTGTCGGGCGCGCTGGCCGACTGGGCCAATGTGCCGCTGGCCTGGATGCTGGGGGCGCTCTTCGGCTGCATGGTGGCGGCGCTGGCGGGGCTGCCGGTGGGCGTGCCGCTCTGGCTGCGGGCAAACTTCCTGATCCTGGTCGGCCTCTTCCTCGGCGAGAGTTTCGACGGGGTGCGCGTCGAGGAGCTCGCGCGCTGGCCGCTCTCGCTCGCTGGCGCGATCCTCTATGTGCCGGTCGCCTCGGGGGCGGCCTATCTCTTCTATCGCGGGCTGATCCGCCAGGGGCCGATGACGGCGATGTGCTCCTCGGTGCCGGGCGGGCTCACGGCGGTGGTGATCCTCTCGGAGGAGTTCGGCGGCGACGACCGGGCGGTGGCGCTCTCGCAGTCGCTGAGGATCGCCATCGTGATCTTCGCGGCCCCGATCGTGGCCTTCGGCATCCTCGGCTTCGCGCCGCCGCCGGACGATCTGCTCTCGGCCCGGCCGATGATCTCGCTCGGCGATTTCGCGCTCCTGCTGCCGGCGGCGCTCGTGGCCACCTGGGGGCTCGAGCGCGTCGGCCTGCCGATCCCGTTCTTCCTCGGCCCGATCCTCGCGAGCGCGGCGCTCCGGCTCGGCGGGGTGGTCGAGGGCGCCCTGCCCCACTGGCTGATCGAGGTGGCGCTTGTGGTGACCGGGAGCGCGATCGGCTGCCGCTTCCACGGCGTGCGGCTCGCGCAATGGGCGGCCGTGGCGGCGGCGACGCTCGGCGGCACGGCGGTGCTGCTCGCGGTGTCGGTGGTGTTCGCCGCCGGCATCTCCTGGGCGACGGGGGTCGAGTTCCTCGCCGCCCTCCTCGCCTACGCCCCCGGTGGCGTCGCCGAGATGAGCCTGATCGCGCTCGCCATCCAGGCCGATCCCGGCTTCGTGGCAGTCCATCACGTGGTGCGGATCGGATTTATCCTGGTGGGCCTGCCCTTCTTCGCGGCCTGGATGCGAGACGTGCTGTCCGAGACGCCGAAGCCGGCGACGGGTGATCGCCCGCCCGATCCGTGATAGGCGCAAGGCGGTGCATCAGATCATGGGGACTGCCATGCCGTTTCGATCCATCACCGCCGCCGCTCTCCTCGGCCTCCTCCCCGCCGCCGCCCAGGCGGATTGCGCAACGGGCGTGGCGATCGCCAAATACGTCTCCGACTGGCAGGCCGGCACGCCAACGACGGCGCTTGCCGCCGACGCCACGCTCGAGGAGGCGCTCTGCTCCCAGCAGAAGCTGATCGAGCGCCTGCGCCTCTCGAAGGGCGGGCCCGTGGGCCACAAGGCGGGGCTGACCAGCACGCCTGCGCAGGAGCGCTTCGGCGTCGAGGAGCCGGTGCGCGGCGTGCTGCTGGAGAAGATGCTGCTGGAGGACGGCGCCCGGGTGCCGGCGGGCTTCGGCGCACGTCCGCTCTTCGAGGCCGATCTCCTGTTGGTGGTGGGCGACGAGGCGATCAACGAGGCCGAGACCCGCGAGGAGGCGCTGTCTCACATCTCGGCCGTGCGGCCCTTTCTCGAGCTGCCCGATCTCGCGGTGGCCAGCGGCGAGCCGATCACCGGCGTGACGCTGACGGCGGGCAATGTGGGCGCGCGGCTCGGCGTGATGGGCGCCGAGGTCCCCATGAGCGACGGCATGCTGGCCGCTCTCGAGACAATGACCGTGCGGGTGACGGCGGCGGATGGCGAGGTGCTCTCCGAGGCGCCGGGCTCCTCGGTGCTCGGTCATCCGGTCGAGAGCCTGCTCTGGCTGCTCTCCCAGGGCGTGACGCTCGAGCGGGGCGACCTGGTCAGCGTCGGCTCGATCGGCCCGCTGTTGCCGCCCGCCAAGGCCAAGGGCGCGGCGACCGCGACCTATGTCGGGCTGCCCGGCGATCCGACCGTCTCGGTGATCTTCACCGAGTGAGCAGGCGGGGTGAGCAGGCGGGGCCGCCGACGGGGCGAGCAGACGGGGCGGGGCCGCCGACGGGCCCCCGCCCTGCCGCATGCGGCCCTCAGGCGCCGGCGAAGACGAAATCTTCCGCGTCGATCTGGTCGAGCGTGACGTTCTCGAGCGTCATTGTCCGCTCGCCGAGGGTGAGGACCACATTCTCGCCGTCCTGCACCGCGGTCTCGAGCATTTCGTCGAAGTTGTCCTTGTCCGAGGGAACCGGCAGGCAGATCACGTCGACCCCGTCCTCGAAGTCGGTGACGGTGGTGCTGCCGAGGGTGAACGCGAAGACATCTGCGCCGGCGCCGCCGGTCAGCTCGTCATCGCCCCGCATACCGCCGAGCGTGTCGTCGCCCGTGCCACCGATCAGGGTGTCGTTCCCGAGGCCGCCGGCGATCTGGTCGTTGCCTGCGCCGCCGTCGAGGAGATCGTCGCCGGGGGCGCCCCAGGCCAGGTCGTTGCCGTCGAGGGCCTCGATGGTGTCGGCCTCGCGGGTGCCGGCGAGGCGGTTGTCGCCGTCATCTGCGACGGCCTCTTGGGCTTTGCGCAGGGCGGACAGCTTGATCATCAGTCGCATGGTGTCTCTCCATCATGGATCGCGCGGAGCCCGGCCGCACGCTCAGGGCCGCGGACCGCTCGGGTGACAGTGCGTGAGCGGGCCGTGGCGGCCCGCCAGGGGGATCAGACGGTCGCGAAGGCGAATTCGATCTCGTCGAGGCTCGCCAGGGCAACGCCGTCGAGCGTGAGGCTCTTGCCGTTGATTTCGATGACGGTGGCGCCGTCGAGTTCGCTCGACGCCGCGATCACGTCCTCCACCGTCTCGAAGGCCGGCACGAAGCGCAGATCGACGATGTCCTCCGCGATATCGAAATCGCTCACCACATCGTCGCCGAGGCCGAAGACGAAGCTGTCGGCACCCTCGTCTCCCGTCAGCGTGTCGTTGCCCCAGCCGCCGGCCAGGGTGTCGTTGCCCGCGCCGCCGGTCACGAGGTCGTCGCCGAGCCCAGCCCAGACCTCGTCATCGCCCTCGCCCGCCGAGATCGTGTCGTTGTCCCAGCCGCCGAAGACGGTGTCGTTCCCGGCGCCCGCGTCGACGCTG
>CAYORO010000224.1:0-6352 GCA_964406355.1 uncultured Limibaculum sp. | reverse complement strand
GGGCGCGGGGCTCGACGTCTTCGAGCACGAGCCGGCGGTCAACCCGGCGCTGCTCGGCCTCTCCAACGTGGTGCTGCTGCCGCATATGGGCTCGGCCACCCAGGAGGGCCGGCTCGAGATGGGCGAGAAGGTGATTCTCAACATCAAGACCTTCGCCGACGGCCACCGTCCGCCCGATCAGGTTATCCCCGCGATGCTCTGAGCCGGCGACGGACGCGGCCCACAGACCCGAAAGACACACGAGGCACCCATGGCTGACGGACAACGCGAGATCCTGATCGCGACGCCGACATCGGATGGCATCTGCACCACCGGATATGTCGAGAGCATCGTCGCGGCGATTGACGCGATCCACGGGGCGGGCTTTCGCCACCGCTTTGCGACGCTCGACTATTTCGACGTGATCACCTCGCGCAACCATCTGGCGATGTTCGCGCTGCGCCAAGACGCGATCAGCCACATCATGTTCATCGACAACGACATGCGGGTGCACAAGCACGTCTTCCAGCGCCTGATCGCGGCCGACAAGCCGGTGGTCGGCGCGATCTACACCCGCCGCAAGTTCGACCTCGAGGCCTATGCCCAGGCGAGGATCAAGGGCCACCCCCATGACGCGGCCCGCGCGATGGCCTCGCCCTGGATCCTGCGGATCAAGCCCGGCCGGGTCCCGCTCGGCCAGGACATCATCCCCGTCGAGGGCATCGGCTTCGGCGCGGTGCTGGTCTCGACCCGGCTGATGCGCGCGATGATCGATGCCGGGATCCTCGAGCAGCGTCCCGCACTGCCGGAGGCGAAGTTCGGCGACCATGCCAAGGTCTGGGACTTCTTCGGCGAGATCCCGATCCCGACCGGCGGCGCGCTGTCGGACGATTTCTCGTTCTGCAAGCGGGCGAACGAGACCATGCCCAACGCGGTCTGGGGCTATGCGGGGCCCGGGATCTCGCATCAGGGCCATTTCGACTATGGCGCCGATTTCAAGGCGCGGCTGCGCGCGCTCGCGACCCAAAACGCGCAATCCGCCAAGGAGGCGGAGACAGCCGAGAGCGCGCCCGCGCCGGTCCAGTCCGACGCCGAGGCCAGCGGGGCGACGACAGCGGGCGACGGCACCGCCTGATCGGGCGCGCCTCAGAGCCGCTCGCGCAGCCGTTCGAGGAACTGCACCGACTGGCTCTCGACCCGGAGGCGCGTCTGGGTGCCGTCATAGCTCAGATTGGCAACCGCGGTGTTCTCGCGCGACTCGGGATCGACGGCCGCGACACTCACCGTCGCGGTCTCCGCCTCGTCGGTGTAGAAGGCGAGCACGACCTCGCGGTCGTCGGCCGGACCGTAGCGACGGGTGATCTGGTCGCGCATCAGGCTGGCGCGGCGCACCTCCCAGTCGATCCGGTGCACCCCTGTCGGCATCGCGGCCGACTTCAGCGCCTCGATGAGCTTGGCGAGGTCGATCTTGCCGGGCCGGGCCGAATTCCACTCCGCATCCATGCCGCCGCCTCCTCTGCGCGCCCCGCGATCAACCGCAGCGGCCCTGCGCGCTCTCGAGCGCCGCGGTGAAGCCGAGCAGCGAGAACGTGTCGACCGTGGTGGTGCCGCGCGTCGACACCCCCTCGATCACCGCGTCGACCCCGGCCCGGAACGAGGCGACGGCCTTGGCGTCCTCCTCGGGGCCGCGCAGCCACGCATTCTCGCCATTGGTGAACATCGTGTAGCGGTTCGAGCCGATCCGCGCCTCGACCTGGGAGCCGTCGCGGAAAGGATAGCCTGCGATGAAGGACACCTCGCCCGCAACGCCGTCCGAGGGGCGCACCGCCACCATCAAGAAGATGTCGCCGCGGTTCACGGTCACCTGCTTGCCGCCGCGCAGCGCCACCGATTTGGTCGGCCGCGACACGATCCAGCAGATCTTGCTGCCCTCGCGCTCGACCTGGAAGACCGACCAGTCGCGCTGAACATCCACCCGGTTCTGCGTCTGTGCGCCGGCCGGGATCGCTGCGATCGCCAGGATCAGCAGCAGCGACGCTCGAAGAAGTCTCGTCATGCTCGCCTCATTTCGCCAGCCCCTCCGGCTCTTGCGCGGCCTTGCCCGGGGCGATCCTTTGCCTCACACTCGCGGAGCGCAGCATAGCGCAGGACCGGACGGGAAGGCCAGCCCGCGCGGTCCCGGTGGCACGCGGCCGCAGCCTCAGCCGCTCACCCGCGTTCGGGCTCCTGGCGAGGACCTTTCCCGATGGCAACGCTGTCCGATGGCTAATGGCGGTGGCGATCCGACGACCGACGACCGTGAGCTGGCGGACTCCGCGGCCCGTGAGGATGCGGCGCTGATAGAGGCGGTCGCGCGGCGCCGGGACCGGACGGCCTTCGCCCGGCTGTTCGAGCGCTATGCGGGTCGCGTGAAGGCGTTTCTCCTGCGCGGCGGCGCCAACGAGACGATGGCCGAGGAGGCCGCCCAAGAGGTCATGATCGCGCTCTGGCGCCGCGCCGAGACCTTCGACCCTGCCAAGGCCGCGCCCGCCACCTGGATCTTCACCATCGCGCGAAACAAGCGGATCGACCTGTTGCGCCGCGAGATCCGTCGCACGCCGGATCCGGACGACCCGCTGCTGCTGCCGGACGCCATCGCGGGGCCCGAGCGCGAGATCGGTGCCGCCGAACGCGATGCGCGGGTCCGGCGTGCCATCGGCGCGCTCGGGGACGACCAGCGCGAGGTTGTGCGGATGGCCTTCTTCGCCGAGCTCAGCCATTCGGAGATCGCGGAGCAGCTCGGCCTGCCGCTCGGCACGGTGAAGTCGCGCCTTCGCCTTGCCTTCCAGCGCCTGCGCGGCGATCTCGGCAGCGCCTTCTGGACCGAGCTGATCGATGACTGACGCCGCCATCCCGGAACCGGTGCTCGCGGAACTCTGGCGCGGCGATGTGCTGGAGAGCGTTCATGTCGGCGCGGCGGCCATCGCGGCGCCCGGCGGTGTCGTCGAGAGCTGGGGCGATGTGGCGCGCCCGGTGCTCCCGCGCTCCGCGCTCAAGCCGCTGCAGGCGCTGGCGCTGGTCGAGAGCGGCGCGGCCGACGCCTTTCGCCTCGGGCCCGAGGAGATCGCGCTGGCCTGCGCCTCGCATTCCGGAACGCCCGCCCATGCCGACCGGGTGGCGGGCTGGCTGACGGCACTCGGCCTCGCCCCGGGCGATCTCGGCTGCGGCGTGCATCCGCCGCTCGACGCCCGGGCGCGGGGCGCGCTGCGGGAGGCCGGGACGGCGCCCGACGCCACGCATCACCAGTGCTCGGGCAAGCACTGCGGGTTCCTCACGCTCGCGCGCCATCTCGGCGCGGATCCGGTCGGCTATCTCGAGGCGGACGGCCCCGTGCAGGCCCGCGTGCGCGCGGCGCTCGAGGAGACGGCGGGCGAGACGGTGTCGGCGACCGTCACCGACGGCTGCTCGGCGCCCGCCCACGCGCTGTCGCTGGCCGCCATGGCGCGCGCAATGGCCCGGCTCGCCCGCCCGGAGACGCTCGCGGGCCCCCGCGCCGAGGCCGCGCGCCGCATCGTCGGGGCGATGAAGGCGCATCCGGAGCTGATCGGCGGCCCGGGGCGCGACGCCACCCGCTTCACCCGAGAGGCGACCGCCGGCGCGATCGCCAAGACCGGAGCCGAGGGTTGCTTTGTCGCGGCCGTGCCCGAGGCCGGCATCGGCATCGCGCTCAAGATCGCCGATGGCGCAGACCGGGCTGCCACGGTGGCCGTCGCAGCGCTCCTGGCCCGGGCCGGCGCGCTCCCCGCGGCAGACGCCACGCGCCCGGTGCTCACCTCCCGAGGCATGCCGGCGGGCCAGCTCCGCGCTGCACCCGCGCTACTCGGCTGAAGCGGTGCGCCGGGCCGCGCGGATCGTCTGATATTCGCGCCAGATCACATAAAGCCCGGCCGCAA
This sequence comes from uncultured Limibaculum sp., assembly GCA_964406355.1. Taxonomy (GTDB): domain Bacteria; phylum Pseudomonadota; class Alphaproteobacteria; order Rhodobacterales; family Rhodobacteraceae; genus Thermohalobaculum. The sequence continues at coordinate 2,441 of CAYORO010000224.1, read as the reverse complement.
TGATCATCGCGACGCCCACCAGTGCGGCGGCCTCGATCGTCTCGCCGAAGACGATCGCCCCGACCCCCATCCCGAACACCATCTGCAGATAGATGAGCGGCTGGATCCGGAACGCCTCGGTCGCGTCGAGCGCCCGAATGAGAAAATAGTGCCCGCTCATGCCCGTCACGCAGAGGAGCGCCATCCAGATCCAGTCGACCGGCAGCATCGAGGTCCAGAAAAACGGCCCGACGGCGGTCATGAACACCGCCCCCGCGATCCCGGTGTAGAAGAACGAGGCCCGCGCATGGCCGTCCGCCCGGTTCGCAAGCCGCGTCAGCACGCCATAGACCGCGAACATCAGCGCCGCCAGCAGCGCCACCAGCGCATTTGTGTCGACCACCTCGGCGCCGGGACGCAGGATCACGAGGACGCCCGCAAACCCCACGGCCACCGCCGCGAGGCGGCGCCAGCCGACCTGCTCGCCCAGCACTGGGATCGCCAGCAGCGTCGCCAGCAGCGGATGCAGCGCGAAGACCGACTGCGTGGCACCGAGCCCGATCAGATCGAACGCCGACACGATCACGATGATCTGTGCCGCCAGCAGTACGCCGCGCAGGCACTGCACCACCGGCATCCGCGTCCGGGCCGCACCGCGCAGCCCGCCCGGCGCCCGGCTCGCCAGCACGAGCACGAAGGCCGCGAAGAACCAGTAGCGGATCATCACAAAGAACGGCACCGGGTAGGACGCCGCCAGATGCTTCGAGATCCCGTCCTGAAGGGCGAAAAGGGTCACCGCCAGCAGCGCGAAGCGGATGCCGGTCGCAGGCCCGCTCATCGGCCGGGGTCTCGGGGGGCGGTCGCGCAGGGGGCGGTCGCGCGGGGGCTCGGCCTCTGGGTCACCATCGCCCGAGAGAGAACGGCGCGAGCGGCGTCGATGGCAAGCGAAATCCGCGCAGTGGTCCGGCCAACCGCCACGGACCGGAAAATTGATGGCGGTTTGCCCCCTGAGGTTGAAAAGACGCTTGACACTTCGCGGCCAAAATCGGCGGATATCCGGCCGCGGTCACCGCGCATCCTCGGACAGAGATCGGAGCCCTACGCTTGGTCCGCCGCAAGCCAGTGATGTCGAATTTGTCCCGCGTGGTCCTGCTGCGGGCAGGCCTTGCCGCCGGGCTCGGCGCGCTGCCGGGCGCCGGTGGGGCGGTCACCTTTCTGCTGATCGAGCAGCCCTCGGGAGATACGTTCATCGATGCCCGCCCCGGTTTGCCCAACACCGCGACCGCGCCCGACGCCATGGCCGGCGGCGGCTCGCTCGGCGGCATCATGCTGGCAGCGGCCGATCTGTGGTCGACCGTGCTGCCGGAGCCGGGCCTCGTCGTCATCGAGTTCGGCTTCGCCCCGCTCGACGGCAACACGCTCGGCGTCGCCACGCGCAACCTGGTCACGGTGGGCGGCCAGGCGGTCCCCTTCGGCACCATCCGCTTCGACGCCACCCGGCTCGACACCTTCGGGATCGACTTCTTCTTCGATCCGACGCCGAGCGACGCGAGCGAGTTCCGCGGGGTCGGCGGATCCGAGCCGGAAGTCGATCGCCGCACCGTCCTGGCGAACGGCGCGGGCGACGCGATCGCGCTCAACACAGCGCGCCTGCTCGACGAGCCAACGGGCGACGCCGCCGACCGTTTCGACCTCCTGACCGTCGCGCTCCACGAGATGGGGCATGTCCTGGGCCTGGTCGATCCGGGCTTCACCGATGAAGACGACATCGACAACGACGGCGACGACACGGAGACCCTGCCGGGCGGCCCGGGCTTCGACGGCACCGGGCTCGAGATCACCATGCCCGGGCTCTTCGACGGCATCCGCTTGCCGACGACACCCGCCGGCGGCGGCCATCTCGATCTGCAGGGCGCGCTGATGGCCACGACGATCCTGCCGGGCCGGCGGATCTTGCCCTCCGATGCCGACGTCCTCGGCGTGGCAGAAACCGGCGGCTTCTCCGAGGTGGTGCTGCTGGGCAGCGAGGTGATCGACGCCCGGATCCCCCTCCCCGCCGGCCTCCTGCCCTTCCTCGTGGCGCTCGGTGGCCTCGGCTGGGTTGCCCGCCGTCGCTGACCGGGCCGTTTGCCGGACCGTGACGTCCTGGGCAGGCAGCGCACGAGGATGTCCTCTTGGAGGCCCGCGCCATCGACATCCGCGCCAGCCTCGCCGGCCCGGGTGCCCGGCGGCGCAGCCGCCGCGCGGCGCGGGGGCTCGACGCCCCCAAGACGCGGGCCCAAGACGCGGGCCCTCAGAAGAAGGCCTGGAGCCCGGTCTGCGAACGGCCGAGGATCAGCGCATGAATGTCGTGCGTGCCCTCATAGGTGTTGACCGTCTCGAGATTGATCATGTGGCGCATCACCGGAAAATCGCCCGAGATGCCGTTGCCGCCCAGCATGTCGCGCGCCGTCCGCGCGATC
>CAYORO010000223.1:0-6448 GCA_964406355.1 uncultured Limibaculum sp. | reverse complement strand
CCCTCGCTCCAGGCACCGGCCGCGAGCGCCGCGCAGAGGAGGAAGGTCGGACCAGGCATCAGCAGACCGGCCAGATGACCAAACGCGCGCCAGAGCTGTCTTGGCTCCTTTCGCGCCATCGCGCGGAGCAGACGACGATAGGCGCGGCGCCCACGACGGGTAACCCCGGCCCCCGTCCAGCCGATCTCGACCTCGATCGGCAGGAACTTGCGCTTGCCGCCGTAGAGGCTGTTCGGTGCGACCCGCCAGCGCCAGGGTGAGATGGAGAAGACCTGGACCTTCTTCGCGAGGATCGGCTTGTGGTTGCCGTAGAGCACGATCTGGCCTTCGGGTGGAAGCCTCCGAAGCTCGTCTTCGGTCATCAGACGGCGGCCCGTGCGGCTGAGGCTCTCCTGCGGGCCGCTCTCGCCGAGCGAGAAGCTCGAGCTCGACTCGGTGGGCTCGCCGATGTACTTCGAGACGTATTCGAGCGTCGTCTGCGAGCGGTTGCCGCCGAGGATCTGCTTGATGTCCGTCTCGGAGAGGACGGCTTCGAGCGCGTGCTTGGAGTAGACGCGGGCGATGTCATCGAGATCCTGTGTCGCCAGGATGCATTTGACGCCATAGGTCCGCAGTAGCGTCAGGATCTTTGGCAGGGTGTAGAGCGGCGCGTTACAAAACTCGTCGAGTACGAAGAGCACGGGCTTGTTGTTGCCAACACCGACCAACTCCTCAGCAGCGAGCCATTGCATCAGGCCGCTGAACTTACCCAGCACGGTGCTGTTGGCGAAGTCGATCGTGAGATAGACGCTCGTCTTCGCTGTCTTGAGCTCGGTGAAGGAGAAGGTGGTCTCATTTGTGATCGCCGCGAGATAGTTGCCGGGCCCAAAGGCCTCGAGCGCTTGCAGTGCACCCATGCGGAATTGCTCGAAGGTGCGCTCTGCGCCGTTCTCGCCTCTCTGTCAATGACGGTCGGAAATCCCGCCAGGATGGCGGCGCAAAATCCAGCCACTCCGGTTTGAGAGCGGACGGTTGCCACGGGCGAGCGCCTTGGCGCGTGCGCTCCCCAAATAGCTGGCGCGTGCCAAGGCGCTCCGGCCCGTCAGGGCCGGTTTTCTTCTGCGGGGATCAGGGAGTGGGTTTGGCCTTGCGCGCGCGGCTCTGGCTGAGCCTGTAGCTCTGGCCGTTCATCTCGAGGATGTGGACGTGGTGGGTCAGCCGGTCGAGGAGCGCGCCGGTGAGGCGCTCGTCGCCGAAGGTGCCGGTCCACTCGTCGAAGGGGAGGTTCGAGGTGATGATGGTGGCGCCGCGTTCGTAGCGCTGGCTGATCAGCTCGAAGAGCAGCTCGGCACCGGACTTGGAGAGCGGCACGAAGCCGAGCTCATCGATGATCAGCAGCTCCACGCCGGCGAGCTGGCGCTGGAAGCGGAGCAGGCGCTTTTCGTCCTGAGCTTCGATCATCTCGTGGACGATGGCTGCGGCGGTGGCGAAGCGGGTCTTGATACCGCGCTGGCAGGCCGCGAGGCCGATGCCGGTGCAGACGTGGGTCTTGCCTGTGCCGCTGGGCCCGAGCGCGATGATGTTCTCCCGTTGCGCGACGAACTCGCCGCGGGCGAGGTCGAGGACGAGCTTCCTGTTCAGGCCAGGCAGGGCGTCGAAGTCGAAGCTCTCGAGGGTCTTCAGGGCGGGGAACTTCGCGGCCTTGATCCGCCGGTCGATCATCCGGGCTTCACGGTCGAGGAGCTCGAGCTCGATCAGCCGGGCGAGGTAGCGGACGTGGTCCAATCCCTCGGCAGCACACTGCCGGGCGATCTTCTCGTGCTCGCGCAGGACCGTGGGCAGCTTCAGCTTCTTGAGGTGGTGGCGGAGCAGGATCTCCGGTGCCTCGTCGGACGCTATGGTCATAGCGCCTCCGTTAGCGTCATGTAGTCGGCCGGCCTGGTCCTGCCGACGGTCGCCACGGGCAGGTGGGGATAGCGGTCGGCATCGAGGCGAGCAGGCCGCCCCTCGATCCTCGCCAGGACAAGGTGGCGCACGGCGTCGGAGCTTATCGCCCCGAGCCGGAGTGCGTCCTTCACGGCCGCGTGGACAGCGGCCAACGGGAAGGTCTCAATCAGGCGGAGGACCTGGACGAACTCGCGCTTGCCTGCGGCGCACCGGTTCCTCTGGCTGAGCCGCGCGGTGAGCAACCGACGCAGGGTCGCGAACTCCGGCGGCAGGTCCCAGCCCTGCAGGGGCGCCGCCTGATCGAGTGCGCCCACCTTCCGCTCGAGCAGCGGCAGATAATGCAGCGGGTCGAAGACGAAGTCGGCGGTCTCATAGGATCGGCGATGCCGGGCGATCTCCTCGCCGCCAGAGATGATGGCCACCTCGTCGACAAAGCCCTTCACGATGATCTCCCGGTGTGCATAGGCGACAGGCACCGAGTAGTCGTTGTTCCGATACCGCACGAGCGCCTGGCTCGACACGCGTCCGGGGCGCTGGTCGCAGGCCTCGAAGGCGACCGGAGGCAGGTCCATGAAGGCCGCGAGGTCTTTCTCCAGCCGCTCCGCGATCGTGCCGGTCTCGCCGCGCAGCACCGCCTGCTGCCTGGCCTCGCAACGCTCCCGGAGCATGGCGTTCAGCTCGTCGATGTCGCGGGCATGCGGGATCGGCACCATGAAGGAGCGGCGAGTGAAGCCGACCATGCCCTCGACAGCACCCTTGTCGTTGCCCTTCGCCGGCCGCCCGTAGCGATCCTCGAAGACATAGTGGCATTGCAGGGCCGCGAAGAGGTGGCTGCGCTTGCGGGTACCGTCGCCGAGGATCTGAGCCACTGCGAGCCGGGTGTTGTCGTAGAGGATGGAGAGCGGCACGCCGCCGAAGAACGCGAAGGCCTCGACATGGCCGTCACAGAACGCCTCGGCGGTCTCCGCGTGATAGGCCTTCACGAAGACCGCGTCGCTCTGGGGCAGGTCCATGACGAAGAACCGGACCTTCTGCTCGATGCCGCCAAGCACGGCGGTCGCCTCCCCGAAGTCGGCCTGCGCGTGCCCTGGCGGGTGGGCCAGCGGCACGAACACCTCCCTGCGCACCTGGCGGCGCGAGCGCACGTAGTCGCGCACCGTCGAATAGCCGCCGTCGAACCCGCGCTCCTCGCGCAGCCGCTCGAAGATCCGCCGCGCCGTGTGGCGCTGCTTGGCCGGCGCCCTCTCGTCGTCGTCCAGGACCTGCTCGATGAAGCCCTCGTGGTCCGCCAGCTTCGGCCGGCGCACCGGCATCGTCCGACGGTACCCGGGAGGCGCCGGGCTCGCGATCATCTTCGCAACCGTGCCCCGGTCGATCCCGAACCGCAGCGCCGCCGCCCGATGGCTCAGCCCTTCAAGCATCACCGCACGACGGACAAGCCCGTACAGTTCCACGCCGTACATCCTCCTGCCTCCGGACCTTTTGATCCGAAGGCTAGCAGTGGCGGGATTTTACGCCGCCCTCCCAGGCCGATCCCGGGCATCAACGTGGCCGATTATTGCGCCGCCATTCTCAGCAAGGTGTTCCAATCATCGGTGCCGAGAGCGGCAAGCGAGGGCAGGAAGCCCGATCGCTGTCCACCCCGCCGAAGCGCCGTGTCCAGTTGATCGGCCACGGCCTTCACGAAGGGGAGCGACATCAGCTCCTCATGCGTGCCTGGAACCACCTGCGTCGCAAACTCGCCGCGCGTTGCGGCCCGCCATTCGGCCTCGACCTCGCCCAATGTGCCAATCCGCTCGGAGAGGTCGTCGGTCTCGTCCGCCGAAGCGTCCCGGGCCTGCAAGAGGACGAGCCTCGCGGTGCATGGTGTCCACTTATAGCTGCTGAGCATCGATGCCGCGGTCGAATAGGATCGGAGGAACCGCACCACGAAGCTCTGCATGATCTTCGCATCGAATGTTCCCAGATCCTGCAGCGACCCGAGTGCATGCGTCAGGCGGTCCTCGGGCGGAAGAGCCGCGAGTGCCGCGTGGCCAAGCGGCACCTCGATGCCGGCGAGGCGCTCGAGGTCCCGCAATGCCATCGACAGCGAACGCGCAGTGTCGGCCGCGAGCGGACCCAGCGTCTCGGCCACATGCCGCTCGGTCGGCAGGCGGCTGTCGATCAGGAAGATGTTGGCGACGTCGTGACCTGCGTGCTCGAGCTGGCGGGAGATCTCGAAGGCCAGCACGCCACCCAGCGACCAACCGCCCAACCAGTAGGGGCCTTCTGGCTGGCGCCGCCGGATCGCCCGAACATAGCGCTGCGCTGTCTCGACAAGACCAATGGGGCTCCCCGCCGCATCCTGGGCATCCATGGGTGCCTCGAGCCCGAAGACAGTCCGCGGGCTGTCAAGGCACTCCACCAGCCCGCGGTAGCAAAGGCAGGTGCCGCCGGCCGGATGAATCATGAAGAGCGCCGGGCTGGCGCCCTGCCTGAGCTGGAGCACCTGCGGCTGACGCGGATCGTCCGGGCCGGGCAGAGCATCCTTGCCGGCGTCCCAGGCCAAATGACGTGCCTTCGCCGCCGTATAGGTCATGTCCGCGAGCGGCGCATTCGTGATCGCCTGCGCGTGGCTGCGGGCCATCAGGCGCTCTGCAAGCGCCCCGATGGTGCGATGAGAAAGCACGTCGCTGACACTGAGGTGCAATCCGCACTCCTCGGCCAAGAGCACGACACTCATGATCGCGAGCGAGTCCCCACCGATCTCGAAGAAGTCGTCGTCGATGCCGATGTCCTGCGCGCCCAGCACCCGGCGCCAGATTGCCGCGAGCTGCTTCTCGGTCGGCGTTCGCGGCGCGACCGTCGTCTCGGCGCTGGCACCGGCGTCCTGCGGCGGTGGCAAGGCGCTCGTGTCCAGCTTGCCGTTCGCGGTCAGTGGCAGCTCGCTCAGCATCACGAAGCCAGACGGTATCATGTTCTTCGGCAGGACCGCCGCGAGCTGCTCGCGCAGAGCCTCGGCCGTCGTCCCTTCGCGGGTCGGGACCGCATAGGCATAGAGCTGTTTGACCCCCGCAGCGTTGGCCCGCGCGATCACCGCCCCATGCGCCACGCCATCACAGGCCGCGAGCGCCGTTTCGATCTCTCCAAGCTCCACACGCGCACCACGGATCTTCACCTGACGGTCGCGCCGGCCGAGATACTCGATCGAGCCGTCGGGCAGGAACCGGCCGATATCCCCCGTTCGGTAGACCCGCTCCGCTGGCTCATCGATGAAAGGGTTCGGCAGGAAGCGATACTCGGTCTGATCAGGTCGCCTCAGATAGCCCCGCGCGACCCCGCTGCCGCCCAGCAGGATCTCTCCCGGAACGCCTGCGGGCGCTGGCTGCAGCGCATCGTCCACGATGTAGATCCGCGTGTTCGCGATCGGGCGACCGATCAGCGTCTTAGCAAAAGCCGTGCGGGGCGGAGACCAGGCGCTGGCCAGCACGGAGCACTCGGTGGGGCCATAGAAACTGTACACCCGATCCGCCGCGCCCTGCATGCGCCGCGCCAGCTCGAGCGACAACTGCTCGCCACCGACCATGAGGGCGCCGAGCCTGCCCTGACCGCTCTGCTCCAGGGCGTCCAGAAGTGGCGGCATGAAGCTGGGGGTCGCGCAGAGCGTGGTGACGCCATGCCGCCGGACCATGGCGGCGAGCGCGTTGGGATCGAGCATTTCCTGCTTCGAGGGCAGCACGATGCAGGCGCCCTGGTTGAGGCTCCACCAGGTCGGCACGACGGATGCGTCGAAGGCCAGCGAGAAAAGATGGAGAAACGCGTCCCCACCGCTCAGCCGGAATGCGGCCTTCGCCCAGTGGGTGCGATCGACGATCTGCCGATGCTCGATCATTACGCCCTTGGGCTTGCCCGTCGAGCCGGACGTGTAGATGACATAGGCGAGCGCATCAGGCGTCATCTCCACAGTCGGGCGCGTGTCCGGGCGCATTGCCATCGACGTCTCTTCGGCCTCCAGATCGAGCACCCTGAGATCGCTGCCCGCCAGCCTGCGTGCCCGCTCGCCATCGCAAATGACCACCTCGGCTTGCGTGTCCTCGGCGATGAAATGGACACGCTCGGCCGGATCGTCAGAGCCGATCGGCGCATAAGCCGCGCCAGTCTTCAGCACGGCAAATATCGCAACGATGTGGGCGGCTGCGCGATCGGTCCAGACCACCGCGATATCGCCGGGGCCGACGCCGCGCGCTCTCAGATGATGCGAGAGCCTGTTCGCTCTTCGATCGAGCTCCCCGTAGCTCAGCTCCACAGACCCGGTTGCGAGCGCCCGGTTCGCGGGCTGCGCATCGCACTGCGCCTCGACGACCCGGTGCAGGAGTGTCTCACCCTCATAGCTGACTGCCGTGTCGTTCCAAGTCTCGAGCATTAGTCGCCTTTGACTGGTGCTCAGCAGGGACAGCGTCTCGTGCGGCTGTTCAGGATCCTCGGTTACCTGTTCAAGTACCTGAAGATAGTGCGAGAAGAACGCGCGCACTGTCTCCAAGCT
>CAYORO010000222.1:0-6461 GCA_964406355.1 uncultured Limibaculum sp. | reverse complement strand
GACGACCCCCGCAATCCCGCCACCATCGCGGACAATGTGGGCGACAATGTCGGCGATTGCGCCGGCATGGCGGCCGACCTGTTCGAGACCTACGCCGTCACCGTGGTCGCCACGATGGTGCTCGCCTCGATCTACTTCGCGGGCTCCGAGCTCGCCGAGACGATGATGCTCTACCCGCTGGTGATCTGCGCGGTCTGCGTGATCACCTCGATCGCCGGCACCTTCTTCGTCAAGCTCGGCGAGAAGAAGTCGATCATGGGCGCGCTCTACAAGGGCTTTATCGCCACCGGCGTGCTCTCGCTCTTCGCGCTCTATCCGGTGACTAGTTCGCTCTTCCCCGAGGGTATGGACACCGTGCTCGAGACGACGCGGGGCGTGACCTTCACCGCCAAGGACCTCTATTTCTGCGGCGCCATCGGCCTCGTCGTCACCACGCTGATCGTCGTGATCACCGAGTTCTACACGGGCACTGACTACCGCCCGGTGCGCTCGGTCGCCGAGGCCTCGGTCACCGGCCACGGCACCAACGTGATCCAGGGCCTCGCGGTCAGCCTCGAGGCCTGCGCGCTTCCGGCGCTCGTGATCATCTTCGGCATCATCTCCACCTTCGAGATCGCCGGGCTCTTCGGCATCGCCATCGCCGTCACGACGATGCTGGCGCTCGCGGGCATGGTGGTGGCGCTCGACGCCTTCGGACCGGTGACCGACAATGCCGGCGGCATCGCCGAGATGGCGGATCTGCCGCCCGATGTGCGCACCACCACCGACGCGCTCGACGCGGTCGGCAACACCACCAAGGCCGTGACCAAGGGTTACGCCATCGGCTCGGCGGGCCTCGGCGCGCTGGTGCTCTTCGCCGCCTACACCGAGGACCTCGCCTTCTTTGCCGCCAACGCGGCGCCGGGCTCCTATTTCGAGGGCCTCTCGGTCGATTTCTCGCTCTCGAACCCTTACGTCGTCGCCGGCCTCTTCTTCGGCGGCCTCCTGCCTTTCCTCTTCGGCGGCATCGCGATGACCGCCGTCGGCCGTGCGGCGGGCTCGGTCGTCGAGGAGGTGCGGCGCCAGTTCCGCGAGAAGCCGGGCATCATGGAGGGCACCGAGAAGCCCGACTATGGCCGGGCGGTCGACATGCTCACCCAGGCCGCGATCAAGGAGATGATCGTCCCCTCGCTCCTGCCGGTGCTCTCGCCGATCGTCTGCTTCGCGGTGGTCAACTCGATCGCCGGGCGCGATGCGGCCTTTGCGGCGCTGGGCGCGATGCTGCTCGGGGTGATCATCACCGGCCTTTTCGTCGCGATCTCGATGACGAGCGGCGGCGGGGCCTGGGACAATGCCAAGAAGATCTTCGAGGACGGCTTCACCGACAGCAAGGGCGAGACCCACTACAAGGGCTCCGACGCGCACAAGGCGGCCGTGACCGGCGACACCGTGGGCGATCCTTACAAGGATACCGCGGGGCCGGCCGTGAACCCGATGATCAAGATCACCAACATCGTCGCGCTGCTGATGCTGGCGGTGCTCGCCCATGGTGCGTGAGCGCCCCCTGGCGCTTGTTCTGGCCCTCGCCCTCGCGGGGGCCGCTGTCGCACCCTCCGCGGCGGCTGACTGCCCGGCCAAGCCGCCCGAGCCCGAGGAGCGCGCCGCGCTCCTCGCCAATCTCGCCGCGGCGCCGACCGAGCTGGAGGGCCGCATCGCCGCCGATGCGGTCCGCCGCTTCTGGGCCGCGGCGCCCGATGCTCATGCCCAGGCGCTGATCGACCGGGTCTTCGAACGCCGCCGCTGGTACGACCTCGAGGCCACCGAAGCAGCGGCACGCGAGCTCGTCGCCTACTGCCCGGACTTCGCCGAGGGCTGGAACCAGCTCGCCACCGTGCTCTACGAGCGGGGCCGTCTCGATGCATCGCTCGCCGCCGTCGATCGGGTGCTCGAGCTCGAACCCTCCCATTTCGGCGCGCTCTCCGGCCGTGGTCTGATCCTGATGGGACAGGGCCGCACGGCGCCTGCACAACGCGCGCTCCGCCAGGCCGCCGCGATCCACCCCTGGATGGCCGAGCGGGCGCTGATCCTCCCCGAGCCCGCCCCCTCCCAGGGACAGCCGCTCTGAACGCCCGGGGGCGTGGAAACCCTTTGGCAGCGGCGCGGCCCGCGGGTAGAGGAAGCGCGATGCACCCGCTTCTCTATCCCACGCCAGACGCCTATCTCGCCGCGCCGCGCAAGGCTGTGGCACTCTTTGGTATGTCGGGCGTCGGCAAGACCCGCGCCGCCGCGCTCCTCCGCCACGATGCCGGCTGGTATCACTACTCCGTCGATTACCGGATCGGCACCCGATACATGGGCGAGCACATCACCGATCTCGTCAAGCGCGAGGCGATGGCCGTCCCGCTGCTCCGCGAGCTGCTGCTGTCGGATTCGATCCGGATCAGCTCGAATATCGGCTTCGACAATCTCGCGCCGCTTTCCACCTATCTCGGCAAGCCGGGCGATCCGACGAAGGGCGGCATCCCCTTCGCCGAGTATCTCTGCCGTCAGCGTCAGCACCGCGCGGCCGAGATCGCCGCGCTGCTCGACACGCCGCTGTTCCTCGACAAGGCGCAGACGATCTACGGCTACGCCCATTTCCTCTGCGACACCGGCGGCTCGATCTGCGAGGTGGTGGACCCCGAGGACCCTGCCGATCCGGTGCTCTCGACGCTCGCGGGCGCGACCCTGCTGGTCGGCGTCCGGGGGGCGGAGGGGCATGCGGACGAGCTCGCCCGCCGCTTCGCCCGTGCGCCGAAGCCGATGTACTACCCCGAGCCGTTCCTCCTCGCAGCCTGGGAGAGCTACCGCGCCGAGACGGGCGAGGCGGAGGCGGCGGTCGACCCCGACGCCTTCGCCGTCTGGGGCTTCCGTCGGCTGATCGAGCACCGGATGCCGCGCTACGAGGCGATGGCGCGCCGCTGGGGGGTGTCGGTCGAGGCGGCCGAGATCGAGGCCGTGCGCACCGAGGCCGAGTTCGACGCGCTCATCGCCCGCGCGATCGGGCGCCGGGCCGATGGCTGACCGCGCCTTCGCGCCGGATGCGGCAGGGCTTGCCCAGGCCGTCGCGCTCCTCGGGGATCCGGGACCGGCGGCGGCGCTCGACACACTGCCCGATGCGCTGCCCGAGGCGGGGCTCGGCGAGATGGCGGCACTCGATGCACTCGCCCCCGTGGCGCTCGGCGGAGCCCGGCCACTCGGAGAGGCGCACGCCTTTGCCCATATGGACCCACCGACGCCCTGGGTCGCCTGGGCCGCAACCCTCTGGGCCGCGGCGCTCAACCAGAACCTCCTCCATCCCGACACCGCACCGGTCGCCCGCGATCTCGAGGCGCGCGTGGTCGACTGGCTCGCGCCGCATTTCGGGATGGAGGGCGGTCACATGGTGCCGGGCTCGACCATCGCAAATCTCACCGCGCTCTGGGCCGCGCGCGAGCGGGCAGGGGTGCGGCGGGTGGTGGCCTCCGACGCGGCGCATCTTTCGGTGCGGAAATCGGCGCATCTCCTCGGCCTCGCCTTCGAGGCGGTACCGGTCGACCCGGCCGGCCGGCTCGACCCCGCCGCCCTGCCGGGGCTTGCGGATGCGGCGATGGTGCTGACGGCGGGCACGACCAACACCGGCGCGGTCGATCCGCTCGATCTCGCCGGACGCGCGGCCTGGACCCATGTGGATGCGGCCTGGGCAGGCCCGCTCCGTCTGACGCGCCATCGGGCGCTGCTCGACGGGATCGAGCGCGCGGACTCAGTCGCGATCTCGGCTCACAAATGGCTCTACCAGCCGAAGGAATCGGCGCTGATCCTCTTCCGGGAGGCCGCGGTGTCCGAGGCTGCGATCAGCTTCGGCGGCAGCTATCTCGCCGCGCCCAATGTGGGCGTGCTCGGTAGCCACGGTGCGGTCGCGCTGCCGCTCCTCGCCACACTGATGGCCTGGGGGCGCGAGGGCCTGGCGGCCCGCATCGAGCGCAACATGGCAGATGCCGAGCGGCTGGCCGACTGGGTGGAGAGCCGGTCCGACGCCAAGCTCTTCGCGCGCCCGGCGACGGGCGTCGCGCTCTGGCGGCCGACGGCCAAGAGCGCCGAGGCGGTCAAGGCCGCGGCCCCCGAGGGCGCCGTCTCGATCAGCCGGATCGCCGAGACGGCCTGGCTCCGCAACGCGGCGGCCAATCCCAGCGTCGAGATCGAGCGCCTGATCGCGGCGCTCGACCGGGTCCTCGCGTGACGCTCAGTCGGCGAGATGCGTCTCGGCCGTGAGGTCGCCGCGCGCGGGATAGTCGTTCGCGGCGACGAACTTCAGGCCGCTGACCAGCGCGTCGATCGCGGGCCGCGTGAAGGGCGCGCTCTGCACGGCCACGAAGAAGATCTTGCCATCGGGATAGAGCACCACGGTCGCGGGCTCGGAGAAGATCTGCGGCTCCTGGCTCCCCGCGCGCTGCGAGGACATGTAGAGCCCCCAGCGACGGGCGGTCGCCTCGCTCATGCCGTAGCCGAGCGGCAGCCGCGAGATGCCCCACTCCTCGGCCGAGGCGCGGGCGCGCTCCTCGCTGTCCATCGAGACCGCGACGATCCCGGCGCCGATGCCCGCGACGTCGTCCGCCGCCGCCTCGATCGACTGGAGATAGGTGCGGCAGAGCGGACAGTGCTTGCCGCGGTAGAAGACCAGGATGGTGAAGTGCTCCGGGCGTTGCTCGGCGAGGGTCCAGGTGCCGCCCTGGACGAGCGGCACGGAGAGAGCGGGCGCGGGCGTGCGGGGATAGAGCATGGGAACCTCCAGGTGTCGGGGTGGCTGGCGTCCAGGCTCGTCTAGCACTCGGCCGTTCGAGGTCGAAGCTCGCCGCGTGCGGCTTCACGGGGCTGCGAGGCGCGGGGTCCGGGTCTCGGTCGGGGCCCAGGTATAGGTGGCGACGGCGCCGCCCCGCCCCCGCACGGTCTCTACGCCGCCGGGCACGAAGGCCGCAGGCTGGCCGGCCAGATCCCAGGTCTCGCCAGCAAGGGTGATGCAGGTGCCCTGCGCCTTGTTGGCCTCCTCGAGACGCTGGGCGAGGTTGACCGTGTCGCCATAGAGCGTGTAAGCGCGCCGGCCCTGGCCGCCCACGGTGCCGGCCGCCACCCGCCCGGTCGCGACGCCGATGCGGATCCGCAGTGCGGCGCCGCCAAAGGTCTGCTCCACGACGGCCGTATGCAGCGCGCGGGCGGCCGCCACCGCATCGGCTGCGTGGTTCGGATTGGTGAGCGGGGCGTTGAAGGCCGCCATCGCCGCATCGCCGATCAGGCTGATCACCACGCCCCGATGCGCCACCACGACCTGGGAGACAGTGTTGAAGAAGGCATCGAGCGTTGCGATCACGCGCGCGGGCTCCTCGGTCTCGGCAAAGCGGGTGAAGCCCTCGACATCGACAAAGAGCACGCTGGCCTCTCGCGCCACCGGGGCGAGCGCCCCGCCGGCCGCGGTGATCTCGGCCGCGACCTCGGAGGGCACGAAGCGGCCGAAGACCTCGGTCACCGCGCTCCGCGCCTGTTCTGCGGCGATCCGGCGATGCAGCATCCGGCGGGCGCGCGAGACGGCGGCCGCGAGGACGAGCGCGGTCGCGACGAGGAGCAGCGTGCCGGTGACCTGCGTCCCCGTGCCGATGAAGTCCGGGTCGAGGAACAGGTCGAGGAACACATCGGCCGGCGCGGAGGCGGGCAGGTCCGACCATGAGACCGTCCGCTCCATCGCGAGCACCACTGTCGTCCAGGCCGACCAGTGCGCCACCACTCCGCAGGCCCCGGCCCAGAGCACGAGCGCCGGGGAGAGCGAGAGCGCCGACATCGCCACCAGGAAGAACAGCACGTCGATCCCGAAGCTCCGGAAGACGAAGATCTGCGGAACCTCGCCCCCGGTCGAGAGCGGCATCAGCACCGCCGCGAGCGCCAGCGCGCCGGCCTCGAAGGCGACGAAGACATAGCGCATCCAGGGCGCGTCGCGCTCGCGCTGTATCGTGCGGCGCAGCACGAGACCCGTCCCGAGAAAGCAGGCGAGGAACCCCGCGCCCACAAAGCCCTGGGGCCAGTCCTGGCTGACGATGCTGAAGGTCATCAGCCCGGCGAGCAGCCAAGCGCGGATCAAGAGCGCGAAGCGCAGCCCCGCCCGCTCGCTGCGCTCGAGCGCCCGCTCGACAGATCGGAGATCCGTTGTCTCGGTCTCACCCATGTCCCGCGATATGCGCCGCCCGGCACGATCCGCAACGGAGCCCCGCACCCGCCGCGGCGCAGATCGGCGCCTGTTGCGGATCACTCACGCGGTCTTTATCTGCCGACCGGTCCCCAGCTGCCCGCGTGTCGCCACCATGCCGATCAAAATCCCCGCCGAGCTGCCCGCCTATGACGTGCTGTCGAGCGAGGGGGTTATGGTGATGGCCGAGGAGACGGCGCTGCGACAGGACATCCGGCCGTTGCAGATCGGG
>CAYORO010000221.1:0-6476 GCA_964406355.1 uncultured Limibaculum sp. | reverse complement strand
CCATCGCGAGGGCAACGAGCGCGTCGGGATCAACACGCACCGCTATACCGAGAGCGAGATCGCTCGCGTCGCCCGCTCGGCCTTCGAACTCGCCCGCAAGCGCGACAACCGCGTCTGCTCGATGGAGAAGCGCAACGTGATGGAGGCCGGCATCCTCTGGCACGATGTCGTCGAGGAGGTGCACGCGGCCGAGTACGCGGATGTCGACCTCTCGCACATGCTGGCCGATGCCGGCGCCATGCAGATTGTGCGTGCGCCGAAACAGTTCGACGTGATCGTCACCGACAACCTCTTCGGCGACATCCTCTCCGACGCGGCGGCGATGCTGACCGGCTCGCTCGGCATGCTGCCCTCGGCCTCGCTCGGCGCGCCCGCAGAGACGGGCCGGCCCAAGGCGCTCTACGAGCCGGTGCATGGCAGCGCGCCGGACATCGCGGGCCAGGGCAAGGCAAACCCGATCGCCTGCATCCTCTCGCTCGCCATGGCGCTGCGCTACTCCTTCGATCTGGGCGCCGAGGCGGACATGCTCGAGGGGGCTGTCGAGGATGTCCTGGCCAAGGGCTACCGCACGGGCGATCTCGGCCAGGGGGCGGGCACCACGCTCGTCGGCACGCGCGCCATGGGCGACGCGATCCTCGCAGCCCTCGAGGCCCGCGCGGCGTGATCCCCCGCGCGGCCTGATCCGGGGCACGGAAACCAGAAAGGCCGCGGACGAACCGCGGCCTTCTCACGATCGGCGCTTTCGAGCGGGTCAGCCGCGACGGCGCCGCATGGCCGCACCGCCAATGCCGAAGAGCATCGCGCCGCCGAGCAGCAGCCCGGCCGCCGGCACCGGGATGACCTGCACGGGGTGCAGCTCCAGCTTGAAGGCTTCCATCCGGAAATCGGACTTCTTGGTCTTCACCTCGATGGTGAAGTCGTTGAGCACCACGTCCTCGAGCAGGAACACGTCGCACTCGTCATTCGGACCCGGGTCGGGGACGAAGCAGTTGACCGAATACTCGTAGTCAGACAGCGGCTCGCCGTTGATCTCGATGAACGCCACATCGTTGTAGTCGATGTCGTCGACATCGAAGCGAACGAGCTTGATGTCGTCCGGCGACGAGAAGCTGAAGCGGATCCCTTCATCGGGGCCGCGCCCGTCGATGTCCGGGCTGTCACCGAAGCCGCTGTAAACACCCAGGCCCTCGTCGTCGCGGACCAGGTCGCAATCGCTGTCGTCTTCGCGGAAGCACGAGACCGTGATCGTCAGCGGACCGGTCGCGCCGGTCACGCCGGCGGCGTACAGATCGCCCTGGCTGATCAGATAGTCGACCGGGGACGCCGGAAGCTCCGGGTCCGACGGCGGCCGGATGCTCGACGGGCCAGTGCCCTCGCCACCGGCGGCGGTGTCAAACCGCACCTCAAAGGCCGAGCTGTAGGCCCACGCCGGCGCTGCAGCGCTGATCGCAACCGCAGCAACAAGTCCGCTCAATACAGTTTTCGCTACCATCTCAACCTCGACACAACCACTCACTGGCATCTCGGGATTCGGTACCAGTTCTGGCGGATTTTCGCCATACTCAAGCCGGGATTAACCAAAGAATTTCGCATTTTGCAGCTGCGAACGTACTGCCTTGAGACTTGTCTAAAATCGGCACGAAAACCCCATCCGCAGCGACAGTTTGCGGGACACACTTGGCTGTCAGGAGCCTCACGCGACCGCCAAGTCATGGCATAGTCTCACTTACGTCCGTATCAGAAATGACCGCATGTCGCTTTTTCATTCGCCATTCATCGTTTTGGAGGCTGCGTCGCCCTGCCGATGCGGTAAAGTAACGTCGCTCGGGTGTGGAGGAGCAGATGGGGATCGACGTCTTTACTTTGACATTCCGTGGGTCGCGTATGGTCGCCGCGGGTGGCACCGCCAATGATACCGCCGACGATCCGGTCGCAACGCTGCGCCGCATCGACCCGACCGGCCTCGATTGGGGAACCCATCATGGAAACTGACGTCATCGTCTTCACCTTCTCAGGGGTTCTGCCGAGCTCCGGCCGCAGAATCTCGGCCGAGTTCACCTACACCCGAGACCAGTTCCCGGCAGAGGTGCCGGACTCTTCGCCGGGCGACGATGTCGCGCTCTATCGCACGCGCGGCACGGTCACCCTCGGCGATGCCGCACCCGTCTCGGGGCCGGGCGAAATCATCGTCGACGACACCGCGACCAGCCGGGTCGACTTCTTCAGCGAGGTCGACGTGCTCAATGTCAGCTTCGTGCAGGACGCGGCCGACGCGGCGGAGTTCTTCAGCTTCAACCTGCGCTTCGAGGCGCCCGGCGACACGCTCGCCAATGCGAGCCCTCCGGGTGCCGCGGCGCTCGACCGGTTCGAGTTCGTCCAGGGCGTTTATCTCGAGCAGACCGATCCGGACGGCTCGCAGTCACAGCGCCCGATCGAGATCACCGAGGTCTCGGGCGGCCGGCGCACCGAAACGATCACCGTGGGCCTGACGGTCGCCCAGGCTCAGCAGGTGGCGCTGATTTACGAGGCGGCGCTCGACCGCGACGGGCTGATCGACGAGCCGGGTCTCAACTACTGGATCGATCAGCGCGAGCTCGGGCTGTCGGCCCGCGGGCTCGCCCAGATCTTCCTCGACAGCCGGGAGTTCGAACGGAGCTTCGGCGACCCTGACCGGCTCACCAACTCGGAACTCGTCGAGCAGCTCTTCGAGAACGTGCTCGACCGCGCGCCCGATCCCAGCGGCGTCAGCTTCTGGGTCAATGAGCTCGCCCGGCCGGATTTCGACCGCGCGGACCTCGTGCTCGCCTTCGCAGAGAGCGCGGAGAACGTGGCGGGGCTGCCGATCATCGGCAACCTGACCGAGGTGTCGGACGGTCAGTGGGCCTTCGTGACCGGCTGACCATCGGCCACGCACAGCTTGATTTCCGTGGCACACGCTCCTAATCCGCAACTTCCGAGATCAGACGGGAGTTTTGGATGGAAACCGAGCGCGTCATTCTCATGCTGCAGGGCCTCGTGCCGGCGCGAGGCCTCGCACTGACGGCTGAGCTTCCCTACACCGTCGATCAGATCCCGCTCCAGTTCGGCAGCGACCCGATCTTCAACGAGGCGGTCGCGGCTTATCGGATCCGCACCACCGTGGTGCTCGACGGCGAAGAGTTCGTGGCGAGCGAGGGCACGATCACGGTCAACGAAGGGGTGCTGAGCGAGACCGATTTCTCCACCTTCGTCGACCGGCTGACGATCCAGTTCACCCAGGATTCCGGCGACACCGGCTTCAGCTTCGTCGCGAATTTCGAGGCGCCGGACGAGACGCTGCCCGACAGCGCGCTGCCGCCGGCCGCGGCGGCCGATGCGTTCTCCTTCGTCTCGGGTTTCTTCTTCGAGGATGACGGCCAGACCGAGATCCAGTCGACGCTTGAGGGCGGCGTTCTCGCGGCCGAGACCGAGACTGTCGCGCTCTCGGACGGGCTGACCGTCGCGCAGGCCCAGCTCGTCGCGCTCCTTTACGAGGCGGCGCTCGACCGCGACGGGCTGATCGACCTGCCTGGGCTCAATTTCTGGATCGACCAGCGGGAGGCGGGGCTCACCGAGCGCGGCCTCTCGCAGTTCTTCCTCGATTCCGGCGAGTTCGAGCAGAATTTCGGCGCCCCCGAGAGCCTGAGCGATCGCGAGATCGTCGAGGTCCTGTTCCGCAATGTGCTGGACCGCGAGCCCGACGCGGGCGGGGTGGATTTCTGGGTCAATGCGCTGACCGACCCGAATTTCGACCGCGCCGATCTGCTGCTCGCCTTTGCGATCGTCGATGAAAACGTGCAGGGGCTGCCGATCATCGGCACCTTGGGCGAGTTGCCGGAGCTCGAGCTCGACTGGCAGTTCATCGGCGCCTGAACGCCGTCAGTCTAGCGTCCGGGCAGCACCACTTCGAGGCTCTCGATCGCCCAGCCATGGCGATTGTCGCGGGCCTCGATCCGCACGCTCGTCAGATGCGGCGGCAGCACGACGCCGGTGAGCGAGCGGGTGAAGGGCTGCTCCTCGACATGGGGGTGGAAGAGCGTGCGCGTGCCGTAGACATTGGCCTGGGTGTCCACCACCCGAAACGCGTCGGCATAGTGCTCCCAGCCGGTGTCGTCATGGCGGAGCGTCACGTCGAAGCGCCAGCTGTCGCCGGTCGGGATAGCCTCGGCGGCCAGGATCTGCACCTCGCCGGCGCGCGCGAGGCTCACGGTCAGCAGCACGAGGGCAAGCGGTCTGAGCATCGGTGTCCTCCGGTCGCAGCCCCCTGATCTTAAGGATTTGTTTACCAAAAGGCCATCTCCTCCGGGCGTTAACCAGTCCGGGCGGGGGGCATGGTCAGTCGCGTGGCATCGGTGGCGTTCTGGGGTGTGGAGGCGCGGCCGGTCACCGTGGAATGCGCGCTGACGCCGGGCCTGCCGGCCTTCCACCTCGTCGGCCTGCCGGACAAGGCGGTGACCGAGGCCAAGGAGCGGGTGCGCGCGGCCCTCACCGCGATTGCCCTCGCCCTGCCGCCGCAGCGGATCACGATCAACCTCTCGCCCGCCGACCTGCCAAAGGCCGGGTCGCATTTCGACCTGCCGATCGCGCTGGCGCTGATGACGGCGCTCGGCGTCCTCCCCGCCGAGGAGACCGGCCGCTATGTCGCCCTCGGCGAACTCGGGCTCGACGGCACGCTGAGGCCCGTGCAGGGCGCGCTGCCGGCGGCGCTGGCGGCGGCCGAGCAGGATCTCGGCCTGATCTGCCCGGCCGAGTGCGGGCCGGAGGCGGCCTGGGTCGGCGCCTGCGAGGTGCTCGCACCCGACAGCCTCCTCGCGCTGGTCAACCATTTCGCCGGCCGCTGCCCGCTTGCCGCCCCCGCCCCCGGCCCGGTCACCAACCGGCAGAGCCGGCGCGATCTCCTCGACGTGAAGGGACAGGAGGGTGCGCGCCGCGCCATCGAGGTCGCCGCCGCCGGCGGGCACCACATCCTGATGATCGGCGAACCGGGCTCGGGCAAGTCGATGCTCGCCCAGCGCATCACCTCGATCCTGCCGCCGCTCAGCCCCGAAGAGGCGCTCGAGGTGGCGACGATCCGCTCCCTCGCGGCCGAAGGCGAGGGGCCCAAAGGCGGTCTCAGCCGCGAGCGGCCGTATCGCGACCCTCACCACACCGCCTCGCGCGCGGCCCTGATCGGCGGCGGCTCCCAGGCCAAGCCCGGAGAGATCAGCCTGGCGCATCGCGGTGTGCTGTTCCTCGACGAGCTGCCGGAGTTCGAGCGCCGCGTGATCGACGGCCTGCGCGAACCGATCGAGACCGGGCACATCTCGGTGAGCCGGGCCTCGGCGCATGTCACCTATCCGGCGCGCTTCCTGCTGGCCGCCGCGATGAACCCCTGCCGCTGCGGTTATCTCAGCGATCCCGAGCGCGCCTGTCCGCGCGCGCCCCGCTGCGGGGCCGATTATGCCGGACGGCTGTCGGGGCCGCTGCTCGACCGCTTCGACATCCGCATCGAGATGCCGCCCGTGACGCCCGCGATCCTTGCTCTGCCGCCGCATGACGACGGCTCCGCCAAGGTCGGGCGCCGGGTCGCGGAGGCACGCGCCGCCCAGGCCGAGCGCGCCAACGGCCACGGGCCGGTCACGAATGCCGAGCTGGAGGGCACCGAGCTCGACCGGGCGGCGGAGCCCGACGCGCCCGGGCGGGCGTTTCTGCAGGCCGCCGCCGAACACCACCGGTACTCGGCGCGCGGCTATCACCGGGTGCTGCGGCTCGCGCGCACCGTCGCCGATCTCGAGGGCGCGACCGCGGTCGGCAAGCCGCATGTGGCGGAGGCCGTCTCCTACCGCCGCGCCCTTGGCTGAGGCGCCCGCCTCAGCGCTCGATCGGCGTGATCTTCGAGCCCGTGATGCCGCCGCCGGCCATCAGGCCCGACTGGCCGAAGAACACCGGCGCGATGTCGCCCTGGATGTTGGTGGTGCCGAGCGAGCTCGACCAGCCCTTGTCGCCGCCGACGAGCGTCGGGCCGACGCCGAGCTCGAGGCCCTTGGTGTCGCGCAGATACTGCATCCCGGCCTCGGTGAGGATGAACAGCGCCTGGGCGAAGGTCTGCCCGCCGACCTGCAGGCCGAAGGAGGCGGCGGCGATGCTGTAGTAGCCCTGCGTCTCGCCGTTCACGAGGAGCGCGCCCTCGCCGTACTGGCCGCCGACGATGACGCCGCCCTTGATGATGTCGGGAAACACCAGGATGCCGACCGACCGGGCGGCGAGGTCCTGCGTCGCGGGCTCGCTGGCATAGAGCTGCTCGAGCGCGGCCGCCACCTTGGCGTCGATCTCGGCGGCGGTCTCGGCGCGCGCCGGCAGCGCGGCGGCGAGGAGGACCGCGAGGCCGGCGATCAGGGCGGCGACGGAGAGGCGGGAGAGGGTGGCGGCCATCGGAGGCTCCTATTGCGATTCGGAGTTTGCCGACCCTGCCGCCCCTC
>CAYORO010000220.1:0-6522 GCA_964406355.1 uncultured Limibaculum sp. | reverse complement strand
TCTCCGCCATCGGCGGCGCGATGTTCACGCTGCAGGTCGGCTTCATGTCGCCGACGCTGATCGGCATCGTGCCCTCGATCGAGATGGTGATCTTCTGCGCGGTCGGCGGGCGGCACTCGATCCTCGGCGCGGTCTACGGCGCGCTCCTGGTCAATTGGGCCAAGACGACCTTCTCCGAGCAGTTCCCCGAGCTCTGGCTGCTGGGCCTCGGCGGGCTCTTCATCGCCGTGGTGCTCGTGTTCCCGAACGGCCTGGCCGGCATCTACGAGGACTGGGTCAAGCGGCCGATCCTCACCCTCGTCGCCCGTATGCGCGAGCCCCGCGAGGCGCGTGTCCCGGCCGGCGCCCCGGCGGAGTGACCCAGATGAACGCCACACCCCTGCACCACACCGACTATCTCCTCGCCGTCGAGGGGCTGACCGTGTCCTTCGACGGGTTCAAGGCGGTCGACGATCTCTCCTTCTATGTCGACAAGGACGAGATCTACGTGATCATCGGCCCGAACGGCGCCGGCAAGACGACCGTGCTCGACCTGATCTGCGGCCGCACCAAGGCGACCGGCGGCTCGGTCAGGTTCAAGGATCGCGAGATCCTCAATCTGCGCGAAGACCAGATCGTGCATGCCGGGATCGGGCGCAAGTTCCAGAACCCGTCGATCTATGAGGACCTCACCGTCTTCGAGAACCTCGAGCTGTCCTACCCGACGGGCTACACGGTCTTCGGCTCGCTCGCCTTCAAACGCTCGGCCGAGGTGGTGACCCGGATCGAGGAAATCGCCGAGACGATCTTCCTCTCCGATCTCCTCGATCAGAAGGCCGCCTTCCTCTCCCATGGGCAGAAGCAGTGGCTCGAGATCGGGATGCTGCTGATCCAGGACCCCGAGCTTCTGATGCTCGACGAGCCCGTCGCCGGCATGTCCGTCGCCGAGCGCAAGAAGACCGCCGAGCTTCTGAACCGGATCATCAAGAACCGGTCCGTGATGGTGATCGAGCACGACATGAAGTTCGTCGAGGACATCGCCCACAAGGTGATCGTCCTGCACCAGGGAAAGATCCTCGCGCAGGGGTCGATGGCCAAGGTGCAGGCCGATCCGAAAGTCATCGAAGTCTATCTCGGACACTGAGGAGAGCGCCCATGCTGGATGTCAGCCAACTCCGCGTCGCCTATGGCCAGTCCGAGATCCTCCACGGGCTCAACTTCAAGGTCGAGCCCGGCGAGATCGTCGCCATCATGGGCCGCAACGGGATGGGCAAGACGACGCTCATGAAATCGCTGATGGGGATCGTCCCGGCGCGGGCCGGTGCGATCCGTATCGATCGGACCGATATCACGAGCCTCAAGAGCCACCAGAGGGTGTCGAGCGGCATCGCCTATGTGCCTCAGGGCCGCGGGATCTTCTCGACGATGACGGTCGAGGAGAATGTCGAGACCGGCCTTACGGTCACCGGCGAGCGCAAGGTGCCGGGCGAGATCTACGAGCTCTTCCCCGTGCTCCTCGAGATGAAGCACCGCCGCGGCGGCAACCTCTCGGGCGGGCAGCAGCAGCAGCTCGCCATCGCGCGGGCGTTGGCCGCCAAGCCCAAGGTGCTGCTGCTCGACGAGCCGACCGAGGGCATCCAGCCCTCGATCATCCGCGAGATGGCCCGCACGCTGAAGAAGATCCGCGACGACCGGGGCCTCTCGATCGTCGTCTCCGAACAGGTGCTGAGCTTCGCCCTCGACGTCGCCGACCGCGTGCTGGTGATCGAGAACGGCGAGTTCGTCTTCGAGAGCCCGCGCGAGGGCATCGACGAGAACCGCGTGACCACGTTCCTGTCCGTCTAAACCAGAAACCAAGCAGAGGAGGGGCCGACCATGGCCGAGACCATCATCGAAGTGAATCTGGGCGACAGCCCGCACAACAACGACATGATCCACAATCGGTGGCATCCGGACATCCCGATCGTGGCCTGGGTCGAGCCCGGAGACGACTTCATCGTCGAGGCCTATGACTGGACCGGCAGCCAGATTTCCAACAACGACGACGCCTCGGATGTGCGCGATGTCGAGCTGCCGCAGGTGCACTACCTCTCCGGTCCGATCGGCGTGAAGGGCGCGGAGCCGGGCGATCTCCTCGTTGTCGAGCTCCTCGATGTCGGCCCGCTCAACCGCAGCCTCTGGGGGTTCAACGGCGTCTTCTCGCGGACCAATGGCGGCGGCTTCCTGACCGAGCAGTTCCCCGATGCGCAGAAGACGATCTGGGACTTCCACGGCATGTACACCACCTCGCGCCACGTGCCGGGCGTGCGCTATGCGGGCCTCATCCACCCGGGCCTGATCGGGACCCTGCCCGATCGCAAGCATCTCGACATGTGGAACAAGCGCGAGCGCGAGCTCTTCCAGACCAACCCCGACCGGGTGCCGCCGCTCGCCGCGATGCCCAACACGCAGGCGGCCCATATGGGTCGGATCACCGGCGAGGCGCGCGACGCCGCCGCCGCCGAGGCCGCCCGCACCGTGCCGCCCCGCGAGCATGGCGGGAACTGCGATATCAAGGACCTGAGCCGCGGCTGCAAGATCTGGTTCCCGGTCTATGTCGACGGCGGCGGGCTCTCGATGGGCGACACCCACTTCTCGCAGGGCGATGGCGAGATCACCTTCTGCGGCGGCATCGAGATGGCGAGCTGGCTGCACGTCAAGGTCGACATCATCAAGGACGGCGTCGCCAAATACGGCGTGAAGAACCCGCTCTTCAAGCCGTCGCCCCAGGTCCCGAAGTACGATGACTACCTGATCTTCGAGGGCATCAGTGTCGATGAAGACGGCAAGCAGCACTACATGGATCTCAACGTTGCGTATCGTCAGGCCTGCCTCAACGCGATCGAATACATGACCAAGTTCGGCTACTCGCGCGAGCAGGCGCTGGCGATCCTCGGCACGGCGCCGGTCCAGGGCCATGTCTCGGGGGTGGTGGACATCCCGAACTCCTGCGCCACGCTCTGGCTGCCGACCGACATCTTCGAGTTCGATATGATGCCCGGCTCGGAAGGTCCCACGAAGTATATCGACGGATCGGTCAAAGTGCCGGTCTCGCCGGATCTCTGAGGTCGCGATGCCGGTCTACGAGTATCTGTGCGAGAAGCACGGGCCCTTCGAGGCGATCCGCCCGATGTCCGAGTATGCAGCACCCTGTGCCTGCCCCGTCTGCGGGGCAGATGCGCCGCGGGTGATGCTCACGGTGCCGCGGCTCGGGCTCCTCGACGGCGCCACACGTCGGGCGCATGAGACCAACGAGCGCTCGGCCCATGAGCCGAGATCGACGCGGAGCCAGGACCCGGACAGCGCCCAGAGGCCGTCCGCCGGGAAACGGTCCCGAACCCTGCATCGACCGGACGGGAACAAGTCGATCCCGTCCCATCGACCCTGGATGATCTCCTATTGATCACGCAAATGCGTCGCCGGGCTTGCGCCGGGCGACGCTGACGCAGCACGCATCGCTCGATCTTCGTGCCGCCGGTTGACAGAGGGACCGGACTGCTCTCACCGCAGGTCTCGACCGGCAAATGCGGGCGCTCAAAGCCGCGCCTCGAGCCCGAGCACGGCGCCATTCGTGCCGCTGTTCCGCCGGCCTGATACACAACTTCGGGTGGCAGAACAGGGGGTTAGGCAGTGCTGCGATGCATCTCGGCGGCGATCATTGCCGCGCTGGCGGCGGCCCAGCCGGCCAGCGCGATCACCTACCGAATTGACGTCGGCGGGCCGGACATCGACGTCTTCGGCACGATCACCACCGACGGCACGCTGGACGTGTTCGGCAGCCGGGCAAGCTTTCTCGGGATCGTCACCGACGCCCCGGTCACTCTCGGTCCCCAATCATGACCCCGCCCGGCACACGCCCCGCCGGTCCCGGCCCGCCAGCGCAGCCGCCGCCCGGGTTCGGCGACGATGGCTTCCGGGAGGCAGACCCACTTGGCCCTGGACGCCGTCGAGGCGGACGACCGGTCATACTATCCCAGGCGCGCCGGGATTTCCGCGACCGGCACCCGCGTGTGGGACAAGAGTTCGCGCGCGCTCGATCCGCGAGCCCAAGATGAAGGCGCACGGCGTTGCAGCCCCGGCGATGCGTCGCGCGTCGGACCGGCACTCGTGCGTGGTGCGGATCGTGCTGCATCCGCTCCACACCGCATTGTCTGCACGGCCACCAAGCGCGCTGGACAGGTCGACCGACGATCACGCCGACGACTGTGGAAGGTCTCTATCAATCGACTGCACGCCGCTCATGCTCTAACCGAGCGCGTGGTGGATCCGTCCGCATCAGACCCCCGCAGCTGTCGCGCAGAGGCCCCATGACAGAGCACGCAGGCGAAGCTCATCAAGCCCCCGGGTGGTTCGTTCCACCGGGAGAAGGCGACTTTCTCGCCGGAGTTGTCATCGTGCTCCTGATCGGCGCGCTCTATGGCATCGTCTATCTCTATGCCGCCTTCGACCGGTGGGCCGAGCACCACGCAAAGGAAACCCCGCTCGCCAAGACGATACCCACGCTTCTTCTGATCGCGCTGCTCTACGAGATCTTCCCGCTCGACCACTTTCATGTGCTCTTGCCGCTCAGCGCCATCCTTGTTGCGCTTGCGGCAGATTGGTCGCGCTTTCATCTCAGCATCAAAGCAGATGTCGCCGAAGACGAGGCCAACCACGTCGACATCCCAACCGCCACCGTATCTGAGAACCGGGACACCCATGTTTGAGCTGATGTTCACCTCGTTCCCGGCCGTCATCCAGTACTATCGCTTGCGCCGGCGCGGCGAGCCGATCACCGTCTGGACCATGAAGACCGCGGTCTTCCTGTGGGCAATCCTTGCCTTCGCGCTCTTCCTGACGGTCTTTTACTTCCACCCCAAGACCTATGCCGGCATCGTCCCGTTCCGGACCGTGTCCGTCGTCTCGCAGACCTCCGGGCCGGTGACAGAGATCCATGTCGTGAACGGCCAGCACGTCGAAGCGGGAGATCTCTTGTTCCGCATCGAGGACAGCGCCCAGCAAGCGGCCCTGGCCGCAGCCGCGGCGCAGCTCGAGTTGGTTGCAGCCGCCGAGGACAAGGCGATCGACGCCAAGACGATCGCCGAGGCCGGCGTTGCCACGGCCGAGGCCGAGCTTCTGAAGCTGAAAGATGACCTGGCCGACGCCCAGCAGCTTCTCGACCGCGGCGCCGGCACCGCGAACGCGGTCCTCGAACTCCAGACCGCGGTCGCCGCCACAGAGGCCGAGCTGAGTGCTGCCAGGGCGCAGCTCGATCTTTCCGAGATCGATCTCGAAGAGGCGCTGCCCGCTCAGCGCAAAGCCGCAGAGGCCGCCATCCAGTCCGCAGAAGCCGCTCTGGCCTTTACCGAAGTGCGCAGCTTCACCAACGGGACAACCACACAGGTGGCGCTGAGCGTCGGCAGCCCGGCGTCAACGCTCATCCTCAGCCCCGCGATGATCATCATTCCCGACCGGCCCGCGGATGTGCCGGTGCGCATCGCCGCCGGCTTCGCCCAGGTCGCGCACACGACGGTCTACGAGGGCATGCCCGCCGAGATCGCCTGCGAGAGCAACGCGAGTCTATCCTTCGTGAACGCTGTCTTCCCGGCGAAGATCGTCTCGATCCAGCCGGCTGTGGCGCGCGGTCAGGTCGTGCCCAGCGGCAATCTTCTCGATCTCAGTGGCGCGAACGAGCGCGGCACGCTCCTGGTTCTCCTAGAGCTGGAGTACAAGGAGCATGAAGATATCCTGCTCGATGGCACCGGCTGCATTGTTCAAGCCTACACCAACAACATCGGCGGCTTGTTCGGACACGTAATCGCCGCCACCGGGGTCGTCAAAGCCGCCGGTCTCCGCCTCAAGGTTCTCGGCTCCATCGTCTCAGGCGTGGGTTTGGGCGGCAGCGGCCATTAGACCGTTTGGGTCACGTGGATCGCAGCGTCGAAGTCACGCGACGCACAAATGACCGCTTGGGGGGCCACACGATCGCGCCAACAGTCCGGACGAACCTCCGCTAATGGGATGTGGCGGCTGCTTCCCCCACGCGGGTTAGCCTGTGAAGGCGAGACCTCTGATCAGGAGGAGCAGTGATAGCAACAAGGCGACTTGAAGAGCTCGACGATCTATCGGTGATCGGCGTCGATATCGGCACGGACACCTTTCATCTCGTCGGCTTTGATGCCGCGGCAAGGCGCGTCTTGCGGCTGAAGATCGAGCGGCTCGCGTTTCCGCAAGTCTTTGAGAAGCTGCCGCGATGCATCGTTGGAATGAAGGCGTGCCTCAGCGCGGATTTCGTCAGCCGTACCCTGCGCAGGCTCGGCTTCGAGCCTCGGATCATCCCGGCGATCTATGTGAAGCCGTTCAACAAGGGTCAGAAGAACGACTGCAACGATGCGGAAGCGAACGCTGAAGCAGCGCTCCGCCCCAATCTCACGACCGTCGCCGAGAAGAGCCAGGATCAGCTCGACCTGCAGGCGCTCCATCGGGTGCGGTCGCGCCTCGTGTCGCGCCGGACGGCGACGATCA
>CAYORO010000219.1:0-6540 GCA_964406355.1 uncultured Limibaculum sp. | reverse complement strand
CCCTTGAAGCGGGCCTCGGCGGCCTCGGCATCGGGGTAGACGAAGCCCTGGGTGAGGAAGAGCGCCTCGGAGGTCTCGCCGAACTGGCTGCGGCGGATGCCGTCATGGACGAGGCGGGTGCGCGGCCCGCGCTGCTGGCGGCGCTCGGGTCGGTCGTGGTTCATGGCGTTCCGGGGGTGGCCCGGCCTCCTCTCGCATAAGGACCCGGGTCTCGCGGAGCCCTTCAGCCGGGCGCCGCAACCTCTTTAGCGGTATGTTTACCGTGGCCCGCAATCCGGTCCGACAACTCGCCACCCCTTCCGGCTAGGCGCTCGGGCGCGATCGGTCAAGCCAGGCCGGGGGCCGGGCCGGCCGGCAGCGGCAGATCGTCACAATTGTGTGTTGTTTCCGTGGGAGGAACGGGTCGCGAACGAGGGAGCGGGACATGGCTGGGCTCGCGATCAATGCGACCGCGGACGGGCGGCTCTCGGCGCCGGACGGCGCCCCGTGGGAGCCACGCCTCGCCGCATCGCTCCGCGCGCTGCCCGAGGGCGCGCCGGTCTGCGTTCTGATCCACGGCTTCCGCTATACGTGGCGGCGCGAGGTCTGCGCCTGCGCCTGCCCGCATTCGCGCCTTTATGGCGATGCGCCCGTCGACCGAACGGCGAAACGTCGCCCGGAGCGCGCGGCCTGGGCGCATGATCTTGGCCTCTCTGGCGCGGCGCTCGCGATCGGGTTTGGCTGGGAGGCGCGCCTCGGGCCGTTCGGGCGGCGGGGATTTGGCGAGATCCACGCGCGGGCGGCGCGGGCGGGCAGGGCGCTGGCAGAGCTCCTCCGGAGGCTCGCCGACCTGCGGCCGGATCTGCGCGTCGACGCCTTCACCCATTCGCTCGGCGCGCGGGTGGCGCTCGCGGCCGGGATCGCGGCCCCCGATCTGCCGTTCCGGCGCCTCTTGCTCGCGGGCGCCGCCGCCCATGCCGGCGAGGCCGAGGCGTTCCTCGCAGCCAGGCGCGCGCGCCGCGCGCCGCCGGAGGTGATCCATCTCCTCAGCCGCGCCAACGATCCCTATGATGTCGTCTTCGCCCGCATCACCCCGCGCGCGGCCCGCCATGGCGCGCCGCTCGGCCGGGACGGGCTGGGCCGCGGGATGCGCAACTGGCTCGATCTCCAGATCGACCACCCGGCGACGGTGCGCTGGCTTGCCGAGCGGGGCATGGCGCCCGAACGGGCGCATGAGCGGGTGACGCATTGGAGCTTCTACGCGGATCCGGGTGTGATGGCCCTCTGCCGCAATGTCCTCGCCTTGCCGGATGCTGCGATCCCGACGCTCCGCGCGGCAGCCATCCCCGAAGCCCTCGAGCCGCGCTGGGCGCGGTTTCGGCCCCGTCGCGTCGCCGATCCCGCCTTCGCCGTTGCCCCGGCCCGCCTCACCGAGGTGTGACCCGACCCTTGCGTCGTCCCGAGCGTTCGTTAGATCCCGAGCAGACCCGCATCAGGAGGCTGCCCATGACCGCGCCGATCGAACTCCACTATTGGCCGACACCCAACGGCTGGAAGATCACGATCGCGCTGGAGGAGATGGGCCTTCCCTACGAGGTGCGTTTCGTCAATATCGGCGCGGGAGAGCAGTTCGCGCCAGAATTCCTCAAGATTTCGCCCAACAACCGCATGCCGGCGATCGTCGACCCCGAGGGTCCGGACGGGCAGCCGATCTCGATCTTCGAGTCGGGCGCGATCCTGCAATACCTCGCGCGCAAGTCGGGCCAGCTCTATGGCAGCACGCCGCGCGACCAGGCCGAGATCGAGCAGTGGCTCTTTTGGCAGATGGCGGGTGTCGGCCCGATGGCGGGCCAGGCGCATCATTTCCTCAACTATGCGCCCGAGGACGTGCCCTATGCCAAGACGCGCTATGCCAATGAGGTCAACCGGCTCTACGGCATCCTCGACGAGCGCCTCGCCGATCGCGACTTTGTGGCCGGCCCCTACTCGATCGCCGATATCGCGATCTGGCCCTGGGCCAATGGCTGGCAGCGGCAGGCGCAGGACATCGCCGAGTTCCCCAACATGAAGCGCTGGTTGGACCGGATGTGGGAGCGCCCGGCGGTCAAGACTGGGCGGGCCGTGGGCGAGGCGAAGCGCCTCGATCTCTCGACCGACAAGGACGCGCAAAAGGTCCTCTTCGGCCAGCGTCGCCGCACGGCTGGCTGAGGGATCGCGCGAGCGCCAGAAAACGGGACAGACCACAGGGTTGCGCGGAGAGGCTGAGTTTGGCATCGCGTTGGACTGAGGCCAAAACCGGAAGGGTCCTGCATATGCTGCGCGCCGTGATTGCCGCCACCGCCCTCGCGTCCTCACTTCTGGCGACTTCGGCACAGGCGGACCGGGGTGCCGACATCGATGGCTGCGTGCAGGAAAGCGACGTGATCCTGCGGATCGAGTCCTGCACGCGGATCATCAAGTCGGGCGATCTGTCGGGCGCCGATCTCTCCTGGGCCTTCATCAATCGCGGACTCGCCTATGAGCAGGTTCGCCGACCCGAGCGGGCGCTCGGCGACTACAACACGGCGCTGCTGCTGAACCCCACCGATGCGGTCGGCTTCAACAATCGCGGCAATGTGCTGGCCCGGATGGGTGACCTCGAGGGCGCAGTCGCCGATCATACGCGCGCGATCGAGCTCAATCCCGACTATGTCGAGGCCTACTATAACCGCGGTGCGGATTTCGAGGAGCTGGGCGATCTCGAAGCGGCGCTGCGCGACTACTCGCGCGCGCTCGAGCAGAGCCCCGACTATACGGTCGCGCGCGTGAGCCGCGCGGCGGCCTATTGCGCGCTCGGCCGGGTCGAAGAGGCGGTGGCCGATCAGCTCGCGCTGCTGGAGCAGGGGCACTTCACCCCTCAGCAGATGCAACAGTATCTCCAGGAGCGGGGGCACTATCGGGGCGCCATCGACGGCATCTTCGGGCGTGGCTCGCAGGGCGCGCTCCGCGAGTGGGTGGAGGCGGGCTGCCCGTGATGGGGCGCCGCCCGTGACGGCACGCCACCTGTGACGGACGGCGACGGCCGGAGCGTCGCACCGCCTTGCCCCCGCCCGGCCGAGGTGCACACTCCCCGGTGATCCGCACCAGATTGCCGCGCCGGCCCGCCCGGAGCGAGACCAGGAGATCGCCCATGACGAGGATCCTCGCCGCCGCCATCCTCCTCGCCCTGACGGCCTCGGCATCGCTCGCCGAGGGGCCGATCTCCGGCGCGCGCCAGCTGACCTTCGAGGGCGCGCGGTCGGGCGAGGGCTACTTCTCGGCCGATGGCAGCGCGATGATCTTCCAGAGCGAGCGGGAACCGGGCAACCCGTTCTACCAGATGTACAGGATGGACCTCGAGACCGGCGATGTCCGCCGCCTCTCGCCGGGCCACGGCAAGACCACCTGCGGCTGGCTGCACCCCGACGGGACGCGCGCGCTCTACGCCTCGACCCAGCAGGACCCCGAGGCCTGGGCCAAGATGGTGGCCGAGAACGCCTTTCGCGAGAGCGGGCAGACCCGCCGCTATGCCTGGGACTACGACCCGGCCTATGACATCACCGAGATCGACCTCGAGACCGGCGCCTATCGCGCGCTGGCGCCGGCCGAGGGCTATGACGCCGAGGGCGCCTACTCGCCCGACGGCACGCAGATCGTCTTTGCCTCCAACCGCCACGCCTTCGCCGGCGATCTGAGCGAGGAGGCGCGCGCGCAGCTCGAGCACGACCCGTCCTTCTTCATGGACATCTACGTGATGAACGGCGACGGCACGGACCTGCGCCGGCTGACCGACGCGCCGGGGTATGATGGCGGGCCGTTCTGGAGCGCCGATGGCACGCGGATCACCTGGCGGCGCTTCTCGGCGGACGGGGCGCGGGCCGAGATCTTCACCATGGCCAGCGACGGGACGGACGAGCGGCAGATCACCCATCTCGGTGCGATGTCCTGGGCGCCGTTCTTCCACCCCTCGGGCGAGTATCTCGTCTTCGCCAGCAATCTCGAGGGGTTCGCCAATTTCGAGCTCTACATGGTCGATGCCGAGGGCCGGCGCGAACCCGTGCGGGTGACCGAGCGCGAGGGCTTCGACGGGCTCGCGACCTTCCACCCCTCGGGCGACCGGATCAGCTGGACCTCGAATGCGACGCCCGAGCGGCAGAGCCAGATCTTCCTCGCCGACTGGGACCATGCCGGTGCGCTCGCGCTCCTCGACGGGGCGCCCCTGCGCCAGGCTGCGACCCGGCCGCGCATGGAGGCGACACAGGCCGCGATCGACCCGGCGGACACACGGCTTCATGTCGAGGCGCTGGCGTCAGACGAGATGGCGGGACGGCTGACCGGCACGCCCGGCGAGGCGGCGGCGATCGCCTATATCTCGGCGGCCTTCGAGGCGATCGGGCTCGAGCCCGCCGGCGAGCACGGGGACGAGGACGGGGGCGATGACGGGGGCGAGGACGGGGGCTACACGCAGGCCTTCGACTTCCCGGCCGGCGTCTCGCTCGGCGAGGGCAACCGGCTCGAGATCGGGGCGGGCGGGGAGACCCTCACGCCCGGGCTCGACACCGGCTGGCGGCCCTATCCCTTCTCGGCGCGTGGCGAGGCGGAGGCGGGCGAGGTCGTCTTCCTCGGCTATGGCATCGTCGCGCCCGAAGGCGCCGAGGGCCCGGCCATCAACAGCTACGAGGGCGCGGATGTCGAGGACAAGTGGGTGCTCCTCTGGCGCGGGCGGCCGACCGGGCTCTCGCCGGCGCGCGCGACAGAGATCGCGCGCTTCTCCCAGTCGCGCTATCGGGCCGCGATCGCCAAGGCGCGCGGCGCGCGCGGCGTGATCTTCGCGCCGCCGCCCAGGGTGAGCCTCGCCAGCGCCTTGCCCCGGCTCGGGCGCGGAACCGGGGCGGGCCATGCCGGCCTGCCGGTGGTGGCGGTCGATCGTGCGACGGCCGAGCGGATGCTGGCGCCGCTCGCGGACGATCTCGAGGCGATCACCGAGACGGTGGAGGAGGGCGGGGCCGCGCCCCACCTGCTCGAAGGCGTCACGGCCGCCGCGGCGGTCGCGCTCGAGGTCGAAACCCGGACGGGGCGCAACGTGCTCGGGCGGCTCGATCTCGACGGGCTGCCCGCCGATCAGGGGCTGCCGCCGCTCGCGATCGGCGCGCATCTCGACCATCTCGGGCGCGGCGAGGGGCCGGGCTCGCTCGCGCGGCCCGAGGAGGCGGGAGAGATCCACAACGGGGCCGACGACAACGCCTCCGGCGTCGCTGCCCTTCTGGAGGTCGCGCAGAACCTCGCCGCGCGCCACGCCGACGGCCGACTGGAGGGCGCGCGCGACATCCTCTTCACCGCCTGGTCGGGCGAGGAACTGGGGCTGATCGGGGTCACCCACTTCGTTGAGGCGCGCGCCGAGGCCGAGGGTGCGGAGGATCTCGCGGACAGCATCTCGGCCTATATCAATCTCGATATGGTGGGGCGGCTGCGCGAGCGCGTGGTGGCTTCAGGCACCGCCTCCTCGCCGATCTGGGAGCGCGAGATCGAACGCCGGAACGCGGTGATCGGGCTGCCGATCGTCACCAGTGGCGATCCGTATCTGCCGACCGACGCGACCGCGCTCTATCTCGCGAAGGTGCCGATCCTGGCGCTCTTCACCGGCGCGCATCCCGACTATCACACGCCGCGCGACGATGCCGAGCTGATCAACCATCAGGGCCTGGCCGAGATCGCCCGCTTCGTGGCGCTGGTCGCACGCGGGCTGGCGACCGAGGCGGCGGAGCCCGCCTATGTCGAGGTGGCGCGGCCCCAGGGGCAGGGGCGGCGGCGGATGAGCCGGGTGTTCCTCGGCACCATCCCCGACTACGCGCAGGACGGCACGAGCGGGGTCGCGATTTCGGGCGTGGTCGCGGGCGGGCCGGCCGAAGAGGCGGGGCTCCGGGGCGGCGATGTGATCGTGCGGCTCGCAGGAACCGAGCTTGCCAATATCTACGATCTGGTCGGGGCGCTCGACGGGCTGACACCGGGCGAACCGGTCGAGATCGTGGTGATGCGGGAGGCGGGGCGCGTGGCGCTGGAGATCGAGCCCGGGCTCCGGCAATAGGTCCCACCCCGGTTCCGCCCATCCCGTTCCCACCCCGCGCCGGCGCGCCCCGGCTCGAAGCGCCTCCCGCCCGCCCACCCCGGCGCTCCGATCCGGGCCGCGCGCCGGCGCAGGGTGGGCGCTCTTAGGCCGCGGTGCTCAGGCGACGCGGCGGCGGGGCTGGCGTCGGGGCGCGCGGGCCATGGCGCGCATGCGCTCGCGCGGATCGGCGTCGAAGAGGGCGGCGAGCTGTTCGGTGACGGTGCCGGCGAGCTGTTCGGCATCGGTGATCGTGACCGCCCGCTCATAGTAGCGCGTGACGTCGTGGCCGATGCCGATGGCCAGGAGCTCGACCGCCTGGCGGCGCTCGATCATCGCGATCACCTCGCGCAGATGATGCTCGAGATAGTTCGCCGGGTTGACCGAGAGGGTCGAGTCGTCGACCGGCGCGCCGTCGGAGATCACCATCAGGATCCGCC
>CAYORO010000218.1:0-6558 GCA_964406355.1 uncultured Limibaculum sp. | reverse complement strand
TCTCGGCGGAGACCTCGATCAGCGCGCCGGTCTTGAGCGCCTGGAGCCGCTTGACCCCGGCGGCGTCGAGCGGTTCGGTCGCGCTCTCGGCGCCCAGATCGAGCGCCTGGCCGCCCACCATGCCGTCCGCCCCGGCCGCGCGCGCGAGCCGCAGGCAGAGCCGGGCGCGCACGGCGCCATCGGCATGGGTGGCGGAATCGGCCAGGATCTCGAAGGCAAGCGCCTGCAGCGCATCCCCCGCCAGGACCGCCGTCGCCTCGTCCCAGGCCTTGTGCACCGTCGGTCGCCCCCGACGCATGTCGTCATCGTCCATGCAGGGCATATCGTCATGCACGAGGCTGTAGGCATGCAGGCACTCGACCGCGGCGGCAGCCCGTGCCGCGCCGCCCGGGGTCGCGCCGCAGACGATGCCCGTCTCCATGGCGAGGAACGCGCGCAGTCGCTTGCCGCCCCCGAGGGTCGCGTAGCGCATGGCGGCGCGCAGCTCGGCTTCGCCCCGGTCGCCGCCCGCGATCGGCAGCAGCGCGTCGAGCACGCGCTCGACCTCCGCGGCATGCGCGGCAAGCGCCTCGGCAAACCCGTGTGTCGTGACCTCGGTGCTGGTCTCAGCGTCTCCCATCCTCGGGCCCTCGTTCTTCGGCCGGTGCCAACTGGGCGCCGCGCGTCTCGCGGATGTCAGTTGGTCGGCTCTTCGTCGAAGATGTCCGGCAGGGTCGCATCCGCGCCCTCGTCCCCAAGGATAAGCGCATCACGGCGCTGGAGATAGATGGTCCGAAGGCTGATATAGCTGTTCTCGCTCTCGTAGAACAGATCGTCGACCAGATCAGCGTTGACCGCGCGCTCGTGGACGATCTGGCCCGCATTCCACGCCGGATTGAAGAAATTGACGACGTCGCTGTTGGCAAAGCCCGAATAGGTCAGCGGATTGACCGCGGTGTCGCCGACGAACCCGCCGATGCCGCGCGTCGTGGTCGGCCCGAGCAGCGGCAGCACGAGATAGGCGCCCTCGCCGACCCCGTACTTGCCGAGCGTCACGTCGAAATCGGTGTCCTCCTTCGGCAGGCCGAACTCGGTCGCCGGGTCGAGAAGGCCGACGCCGCCGAGCACCGTGTTGATGGTGAACCGCCCGAGCGCCACGCCTGCGGACTCGAACTCGCCCTGGAAGAGGTAGTTGGCGAAGTCGTTGATCGTGTCGATGTGGTTGAAGGCGTTGCCGAGCAGCACCTGGATCACCTCGGGCGTCACGAACTCGTAGCCCTGCGAGATCGGCCGCAGCACATACCGGTCGGCGCCCACATTGAAGTTGTGGATCGTCTCGTTGGTGTCGCGGAAGGGGTCGCGCTCGTCAAAGCTCGCGCCGGGCCCGGGGCTCCCACAGGCGGCGAGCGCAAGGAGCGGCAGCGCTGCAAGGCGCAGGGGCAAGCGGACAGGGCGCATGGAGATGCTCCGGCTTGGGGCGGCAGCGCCGCAGATTGTGATCGTCAGGCCGCCAGCGCCGCTCGGCACTGGCATCCGTAGCGGGTTGCACCGTAGACTCCCGCCCACAGGCTCACAAGCGCCTCTCCGGCGATCGTTCGAATTGTGACCGACCCGGCACAAAAAGGGGGATATCCACATGACGGGTGGCGAGAGGCCCGGACCCGCAGCGCGGATTGCGGTCGCATGGATCGCTCTGGTCGCCTCGCGTCCGCGGCTCGTGCTCGGTGCGCTCGGGCTGCTTCTGCTGCTCGCCGGGTTCGGCGCGAGCCGGATCGGCGTCGACACCGACTCGAGCAAGATGCTCTCGCCCGAGCTGCCCTTCCAACAGCGCGCCCAGGCGATCAACGCCGCATTTCCCAGGCTGAAGAACCAGATCGTCGTGGCGATCCGCGCGGCGCGGTCGGATCCCGCGGATGCGGCGGCGGCCGCGATCGCGGAGGCGCTGGCCGGTGATCCATCGGTCGCGGAGGTGTTCGCGCCGTCGGTCGATGCGTTCTTCGCGCGGAACGGGCTCCTCTATCTCGAGACCGACGCGCTCGAGGATCGCCTCACCCGGCTCTCGAAATCCGCCAACCTGCTGGCGGGGCTGCGCGAGAGCCAGACGCTCGAGGGCTTCGTCGGCGCGCTCGACGAGGCAGGGCAGCTCGCCGAGCGGGCCGAGATCCCGACGGATGCGCTCGACACGCTCCACCGCGAGGCGGCCGAGGTGATCCAGGCGACGATGGCCGGCCGCCCGCGCGGCTTTGCCTGGACCCATGCGCTTGGCGACGGCGCCCCGGTGCTGCGCGTGGTCTCGGTGGCGCCGCGGCTCGACTTCACGCGGGTCAACCCGGCGCGGGACGCGATGGAGGCGGTCGCGCGTGCCGTCGCGGGCGTCGATCCGGCGGTGATGGCGGAGGTCGAGATCGGCCTGACCGGCGACCCGGTGTTGCGCGCCGAGGAGCTCCGCAGCGTCGCCGCCAGCATGCCGCTCTCGCTCGCGCTGTCGCTCGTCGTGGTGGCGGCGGTGCTCTGGTGGGGCCTGCGCAGCGTCGCGCTGATGGGGCTCGCGCTCGGCGCCCTCGTGGCAACGCTGGTGCTGACCACCGGCCTCGCGGGGGCCCTCGTCGGCGCACTCAATCTCGTCTCGGTCGCCTTCGTGGTGCTGATGGTGGGGCTCGGGATCGACTTCGCGATCCACCTCCTCGCCCATCTTCAGGAGGATGCGCGCCACCGCCCGCCGACCGAGGCGCTGCGCACCACCGCCCGCGATCTCGGGCCGGCGCTCCTGCTGACGGGGGCGACCACCTCCACCGCCTTCTTCGCCTTCGCGGTGACGGACTTCCAGGGGATGGCACAGCTCGGGATCATCGGCGGCTCCGGCGTCATCGTCGCGCTTGTCGTGGCGGTGACGCTGATCCCGGCGGTGGTGGCGATCAGGCCCCGGTTGCTGGCGCAGGCGCCGAAGCCCGGGGGCCTTGTCGCGCGCCGGGCGCGGATCCCGGATGTGCTCCGCCGGGCCGGCATCTGGCTTGCGCTCGCGATCGGTCTGGCCGCTGCGGTGCTGGCGAGCGAGGCGCGCTTCGATGCCGATCCGATGGCGCTCCGCGATCCCGATGCCCGCTCGGTCGAGGTCTGGCGCTGGCTCGCCGAAGACCCGGACCGCGCGCCGCTTCGCCTCTCGCTCCTGGTCGACACGCCCGAGGAGGCCGCCGCCGCGGCCGCAGCGCTCGAGACCGAGGCGGAGATCAAGGCCGCGGTCTGGCTCGACGATCTCGTGCCGCGCGACCAGGACGCCAAGCTCATGCTGGTCGATCTCGCCTGGCCGTCGCTCGACTTTGCGGTCAACGGCACCGCCGTCGATCTTGCCGGGGATGCACCGTCGGGCCTTGCCGCCTTTGCCGAGCGGCTCGGGCCCGAGGGTGGGGCAGGCCAGCTCGCAGCGGCGCTCGAGGCCTATGCGGCGGCGGCCGATCCCGAGATGGAGGCCCGGATCGAGGCCGCGCTCTTCCGCTACTTCGACCTCCTGATCGATCGCCTGGCGGCCCAACTCGAGGTGGACGAGGTGAGCGAGGCGAGCCTCCCGGCACCGCTCGTTGCACGCTACCGGGCGGCGGACGGGCGCCTCAGGGTCGAGATCCTGGCCGCCGAGGCGCTCACCGATCCGGCCGCCGAGGCGCGCTTCGTCCGCGCCGTCGATCTCCATGCGCCTGAGGCTGGCGGCCCCCCCGACCAGATCGCCGGCGCCGCGCGCGCGATTTCGGGCGCGATGCTCCAGGCGAGCGCGCTCGCCCTCGCCGCGGCCGCGATCCTGGCCTATGCGGCGGTGCGGCGGGTGACGATCGTCGCGGCGGTGCTGGTGCCGGTCGCGCTCGCCGGCGCGATAACCCTCGCCGCGACCGTGATCCTCGGGATGCCGCTCAACTATGCCAACATCATCGTGCTGCCGCTGCTGATCGGGATCGGTGTCGACTCGGGTGTCCATCTGGCGCTCCGGGCGGCCCGCGACGGCGCGGTCTTCGCCACCTCGACGCCGCGGGCCGTCGCCGCCAGCGCGCTGACAACCGTCGGTGCCTTTGCCACCCTCGCGCTCTCAGACCACCGCGGCACGGCGAGCATGGGCACGCTCCTCGCCATCGCGCTGGTCGCCGCCGTCGCCATGGCCTTCGCGCTCACCCCGCCGCTCGTTCGCCTCGCCCGGCCGACGGAGGCCGGCCCCGACGCGCGTTGATCC
The DNA here is from genome assembly GCA_964406355.1 of uncultured Limibaculum sp. GTDB lineage: Bacteria > Pseudomonadota > Alphaproteobacteria > Rhodobacterales > Rhodobacteraceae > Thermohalobaculum. The sequence goes on along the minus strand of CAYORO010000218.1, from coordinate 2,366 downwards.
CCCGCCATCCGGTTCAGCCCCGATATCCCAGTCCCAGGAGACCGCCATGCCCAGCCGCCTTGCCGCCCTGACACTCGCCTTCGCCCTCGCGCTGCAGGTGCCGCTAGCCGAGGCCGCCGAGCCCGACGCCGCGCGCGCGACCGCCGAGACGCTTGTCGAGGAGGCCCATGGTGCCCTTGCCGAGACCGGCCTCTCGGAGGCGGAGAAGAACGCCCAGCTCAAGGCGGCGGTCACCGATGCCTTCGCCTTCGATGTCTGGGAGCGCTTCCTCCTCGGGGACCGGATCGAGGAGCTCTCCGAGGCCGAGCGTGTCGCGTTTCGCGAGAAACTGCCGGGCTTCCTCGCCGATCTCTATCGCAGCCAGTTCGGCAAGGGGCTCGAAGCCAAGCCCGAGATCACCGGCGAGCGCGCGGCCCGCAACGACATGCTGGTGAGCGCCGGCATCCCGCGGGCCAACGGCAAGACCCTGCCGGTCGACTGGCGCATCCGCGATTTCGGCGATCGCGGGCATCTGGTGATCGACGTGATGGTGGGCGGGGTTTCGTTCCTGGTGCTCAAGCGCGAGGAGTTCGCCGAGATCCTCAAGACCCGCGGGCCCGAAGGGCTGCTGGCCTTCATGGATGAGAACAGCCTCTGATCCCCCGATCGGCCGCCGGTCCGGTCGGCGGCCGAGACCAGCCGACTTCAGTTACTCCCCCGAAGGCAGCCACCCCGAAATCCGCCAAGGCGGGCCTCGCAGTCGCGATCACCGCGGCCAGCCTCTGCCTCGGCCCGCTCTGCATGGTGATGGCCAGCAAATCCGCGGTGACGGTCGGCAAGACCGCCGCCGCGACCGAGAGGCTGAAGTGCCCCGGCTTCGGCAAGCTCCTGAGCGGGATCGGTGTGGCCGTCAGCGCAGGGGACGCCGGCCTCGCGGTCATGACCAGGCTCGAGATCGACAGCCGGGCCTGGGGGGCGGACCGGGGCGATGGATGCGCCCCGGCCTTCAGGCGCACTCTGGGGCTCAGTTCCACATATGCAGCACGGTCTCCCAGGAGCCGTCGTCCTGGCGGGCGTGGATGGTGACGAGCCTGCCGCCGTAGCTCTTGCCGTCGCCCCCGACGCCGGACCAGGTTCCGGTCATGTAGACGAGGTCGTCAGTCCCCTGAACATCCTCGACGGCGATGTGGTGATTGCCGAACCCACTGTCGATGAAGCCGCGGAAGAGCGCCTGGATCGAGCCACGGCCGATCTTCACCGAGCCGTCCCCGGTCACCACCTTGCCGTTCTGGGCATACATTGCGGCGACTGCCTCGGCATCGCCGGCATTGAGGGCGGCATCCCAGGCCGCGCTCATCTCTCTCACCTTGGCGGTCATCTCGTCGGCCGCTGCCGGCACGCCAAGCGACGCGGCCAGGATCGCCGCTCCGGCGACCCGCTTGAGCGCTTTGAACCGTCTCATGCAGTCTCCTCCCGTTCACGCATGGCCCTGAGTGGCCACTGATTTACGCAAGGTAAATCTAGCATGGCATAGACGGCGTCACCCAGTGCCAGGACGCAACGGTGGAGTCTCGAAACCGACCGCGGCGCGGGCGCGTGCCAGATCCTCAGTCGCGCGGGATGACCCGGAGGCCAAGCTCGCGGAGCTGCTCGTTGGTGGGCTCCGACGGCGCCCCCATCATCAGGTCCTCGGCGCGCTGGTTCATCGGGAACATGATGACCTCGCGGATGTTCTCGGCACCCGCCAGCAGCATCACGATCCGGTCGACCCCTGGCGCGATCCCGCCATGGGGCGGCGCGCCATAGGTGAAGGCGTTGATCATGCCGCCGAAATGGCTGTCGACATGGGCCTTGTCGTAGCCGACGATCTCGAAGGCCTTGTACATGATCTCGGGGCGGTGGTTCCGGATCGCACCGGAGCTCAGCTCCACCCCGTTGCAGACAATGTCGTACTGGTAACCGAGGACATCGAGCGGCGGCAGCTCGATCAGCGCCTCGAGCCCGCCCTGGGGCATCGAGAAGGGGTTGTGCGAGAAGTCGAGCACGCCGGTGTCCTCGTCCTTCTCGTACATCGGGAAGTCGACGATCCAGCAGAGCTCGAACCGCTCGGTTGCGGTGAGGCCGAGCTCCATCCCGATCACATTTCGCGCACGGCCCGCGACGTCGACGAAGTCCGACGGCCGCCCGCCGAGGAAGAACGCCGCGTCCCCGGCGCTAAGGCCGAGCTGGGTGCGGATCGCCTCGGTCCGCGCCGCGCCGATGTTCTTGGCGATCGGCCCCGCGCCGACGACCGCGCCTGCCTCCTCGCGCCAGAAGATATAGCCCATGCCGGGCAGGCCCTCTTTCTGCGCCCAGGAGTTCATCCGGTCGCAGAAGGCGCGGCTGCC
>CAYORO010000217.1:0-6578 GCA_964406355.1 uncultured Limibaculum sp. | reverse complement strand
GGGTGGCGGGCGCTCCGGGCCTAGGGCCGGTCGACCCCGAGTGCTGTCAGCATGGCGCGGTGGTGCCGGTCGAGGAGGTGGGCGGCGGCCGCGACATGGGCGAGGTCCTGGGCCGCGAGCTCTCCGGTGTCGGTCCGGTCCCGGCCCCGGTGGCGGGCGATATGGGCGCGCACCAGCCTGCACTCCGCGATGGTCTTCGGCACGCCGAAGGCCTCGGCCCGGTCGACCGTCAGCGTGGCATGGGCAGGCGTGACCTCGTCCGGCGCCGCCCGAAACCGTGCGAGGAGTTCGAGCGCGAGCAGCTCCGTCTCCACCATGCCGAGCCCGTTGCGGCGGGCCATCGCCAGCGCCTCGGTCAGGTCCGTCGCCGCCTCGGCGATCTGCTCCATCCGGAAGCGTGCGGTCCCGCGCAGGCCGAGCAGGCGCGCCGTGGCGTGGGGATGGTCCGAGATCTCGAGCCCCTCCGCCACATGGGCCATCGCCTCGGCATAAGCGTCGCGCGCCTCGGCCAGGGCGGCCGCCCGCCAGCGCAGCTCCGCCCGGGCGAGGCCGGTCAGCCGGTTGCCGCGGGCGCGCTCGTCCGCCTCCCGCGCGAGACCCTCCGAGAGGTACCGCTCGGCCTCGGCCACATCTCCGCTCCGCTGTGTGACCCAGGAGAGGCGGGCGAAGCCGTGCAACGCCGCGCTGCCATCGGCGGGGTTCGTCGCGGCACGGCGATAGGCGGCGATCGCCCCGTTGAGATCCCCCTTCTCCCGCGCCAGGGTCCCGACCCCGATCTCGATGGTGGCCTCAGCCGCGGCGTCGATCTCGGGCAGGGCCTGCGCGCGCGCGATCAGATCCTCCGCCATCGATAAGCGCCGCGCCATGCAGTGGGCGCGGACCGCGGCCGAACAGGCGGCGGCGGCATCCGCGCTTTCGGCCCGCAGCGCATGCTCGGCCCGCAGCACCGGCTGCCCGTAGCCGGCGGCCTCCGCCGCTGCTGCGTGACAGGCCCGGCGCGTCTCGCGCGGGATCGAGGCATAGACGGCATCGCGCACCAGCGCGTGCTCGAAGCTCAGCACCGTGCCGCCGAGACGCAGGAACCCGCTCGCACAGGCCTGATCGATGCGAGGGCGTGCCAGACAGGCGGTTGCGAAATCGAGCCGGATGGTCTCGCCGAGCACCGACAGGAACCGCACCGCCTCGGCCGCCTCCGGCGCGAGCCGGTCGAGCCGCGCCTGCACATGCTCCGCGAGATCGTTCGGCGCGTTGAGATCCACCGGCCCGCCGGCGAGCTGCGTGAGAAACAGAGGATTGCCGCCGGCGCGCTGCAGGAGCGCGTCGGAGGGCGAATGGCCGAGCGCCTTGAGGAGCGCCCGCGCCTCCGCGCCATTCAGCGGCTGGAGCGGCAGCTCCGACCAGGGCAGCGCCTCGCCCTCCGCCAGTGCCGGCTGCAGGCGCTCCTCGCCGGGGCGTTCGGTCGCGAGCAGCAGCACCGGCAGCGACGACAGCCGCACCGCCATCGCGCAGAGCGCCAGAATGTCCGAGGGCGCGGCCCAATGCGTGTCCTCGACCGTGAGGAGGATCGGGCGTCGGCGCCCGATATGGGCGAAGAGGGCGACCACGGCCTCCGCGGCGATTTCCGCGGCGCGCTCCTCGGTGGTGGCGGCGAGCAGCGACTGGTCCTGCGGATCGTCCATCACCGCGCGACGCAGCGCGGCCTTGACCACCTCGGGCGCGCCCTGGCCCGCGGCCTCGACCAGCGCGGCGTCGATCTCCAGCTCGGCGAAGATCTGGCGGTCGAAGCTCGGCGTGCCGGCCATATCGGTGAAGCGCACCGTCAGCACGGTTGCGCCCATGGCGCCGATGCGCGCCCCGATCTCCCGGCAGAAGCGTGACTTGCCAATGCCGGCCGGCCCCCGCACCATAAGCAGCGTGCCACGTCCCTCCTGTGCCTCGTCCCGGAAGAGCTGCGTCTGACCGAGGGCCAGGCGGCGCCCGACGAAGGCGGGCTCGGGGCGCCGTCGCTCGCCATAGGCCGGAACATGGGTCACCCGGACGATGCCCGCACCGGATCCGGTGAGCGGATCGGCCGCGGCGGTGCGCGTCGCCTGGGGCAGCCGGGCGGCAATCTCCTCGGCGACCAGGACGTCGCCCGGCGCGGCGGTCTCGAGCAGTCTCTGCACCCGGGTGAAGACGCGTCCTGTGGGCGCGGGCGCCCCGTCGTCGGACTGCCGGGCCACGACCCGGCCCGAGAGCACGGCGGACGCGGCCGAGAGACCGGCCGCGCCGGCGCGCTCCACCGCCTCGAGGGCTGCGCGCACCGCGTGCCAGTGATTGTCCTCGCGGCTGCGGGCGAGGCCGAAGACGAGCTGCACATCGCCCGCCGCGGTGGCGATCACCTCGGCGCCGGTCGGCCCGGCCACCCCGTCGGCGATCGCGCGAAGCCGGTCCGCGGCGGCGGCATCGGCCTCGAGCTGCTCCTCGTCGCCGACGGTCCCGAGCGCCAGCACATAGACCAGCCGCAGATCGTCTGCCTGGGGCGGAGGCGCTGGCGCAGCGGATGCACGCCTGGTGGAAAGGGGCTCGGCCTTCGGCGGGGGCGAGGGCAGGGCGGAGGCCTCGGCGACAGCGGGCAGGAACTGATAGCCGATCCGGTGCAGCGTCTTGATCATCCGTTGCGCGCGACCCTCGTCGCCGAGCGCGCGCCTCAGCGACTTGATGCGGCTGGTCAGCGCCGCATCGGAGATCGCCCGGCCCTGCCAGATCTCGTCGACGATCTCGTCCTTCCTGACGGCGCGACCCTCGGATCGGACCAGCAGCACCAAAAGGTCGAAGACCTGCGGCTCAAGAGAAACCGCCTCTCCCGCGCGGACAAGCGAGCGCCGGTCGAGATCGAGCTCGAACTCTTCGAAACGGTAGACCATTGCCGACACCAGCCGTTTCAACACCTCAACTTGGCTTATGGGACAATTCCTGTCGAGCGCCGGTTGCGCGTGGTCGAGAGGCGGGGCTTGGGGGAGCGCGATCAGGGCGCCCCGGCAGCCCAGCGCAAGACGGCGGCGCCCGGACTTTCGCGCCAGGCGACGATCCCGTCCCGGGCGACGCGCGCCTTGCCGAACACGAGCCAGGGATCGTCGACCGTGCCGATCCGCGCATCGATGCGGAAGCGGCCCGGATGCGCCTCGGCGAGGCCGAGATCCGTGAGCCCGCTGTCGAAGCTGCCATCGAGCAGCCCCTCCGTGACCCGCATGATCGTGCTGACCGGCAGATGCACGGGCCACCTGGAGAGGTCGGCATAGCCGCTTGTTGCCGGCTGGAAGGCGAGGCTGCGCGGCGTCTCGACCTCGGCCCGCGTCAGGATCGCCAGCTCCCTGCTGGGCGAGATGAAGGTATCGAGGATGTGGATGCCATGCTCGAAATGCGCGCGTGCGACGACAGCGGCGCAGTCCGGGTGGACGGCGACTTGCACGAGGTGATCCGCCTCGCCGTGCGCGATCATCGCCAACCCATCGAAGAAGTCGCCGAGGAGCGAGATCTCCGCGCTCAGCCCGTGGAACGTGAGATAGCGCTTGGTGACCAGCTCGTGGTTGGTGCCCTCAGGGCCGAGCGTGACGAAACGCAGCCGCTTGGCCATGCTGTCATCTCCTCCCGACCGGATCCGCCGAGGGTGTCAGAGCCCGTCGAACGGCAGCAGCACCAGGGCCGCGCCGGCCCCCAGGAGCGCGAGCCGCAGCACCGCCCCGACCCTGCCGATCACGCCATAGGACAAGGCCGTCAGCCCAATGCCGATCTTGGCGGCGGAGAGCAGCGCGGATGGCGCATCGCTCGAGAGCGCGATCAGCTGCGGGTTGGCGATCAGGCCGAGCGGGATCACATAGAGCCCGACCCCGAGCGCCATCGCGTAGAGCGCGACGCGGAGCCAGTTCTCGCCAACCATGCCGGCCGCGATGAAGACCGCGCCGCAGACCGGCGGGGTGATCGTGCTCAGCAGCGCGAACCAGAACACGAAGAGATGCGCCTGCAGCGGCTCGAGGCCGAGCGAGATCAGCGCCGGCCCGGCCACCGACACGCAGATCACGTAGGCCGCGGTGGTGGGCACCTCCATGCCGAGGATCAGGCAGGCCAGCGCCGTCAGCAGCAGCGACGGCCACAGGAGCCCGCCGGAGCCGGACAGGATCAGCGAGGTGATCTTGACCCCGAGCCCGGTGATCGACAGCACGCCGATCACGAGCGAGGCGCAGAGGATGATCGACGCGATCATGCCGATCTGTCGCCCCGCGGTCAGGCAGGCCTGTTCGGCGCGCGCGAGGGTCCGCCGCCAGTCGAAGCTGAGACGGGCGTCGACCGGCAGCATCGCCGCCCCGGTGACGATCGCCATCGCGGCGGAGAATTGCGGCGTGAAGCCGGCGCCGAACATCCCCCACATCAGCACCGAGAACGGAACCAGGAAGAAGGCCGAGGTGATCGCGATATCGCGGCTCGCGGGCTGGTCCGCGGGATCGACCGGGGGCAGGTGATGCCGGTCCGCAAAGGCGTTGATGCCGACCCAGACGGCCAGGAAATAGAGGATCGCCGGCAGCAGCGCGGCGGCCATGATCTCGACATAGGGAACGCCGGTCAGCTCCACCATGATGAAGGCGCCCGCACCCATCAGCGGCGGCATGATCTGTCCGCCGGAGGATGCCACCGCTTCGACGGCGCCGGCCATGCGGCGCGGATATCCGAGCTTGGTCATGGCCGGCAGGGTGATCGCCCCGGTCGAGGCGACATTCGCCGAGGCTGAGCCCGAGATCGATCCGAAGAGCGCCGACGACAGCACCGAGACCTTGGCCGCGCCACCCTTGAGGCGCCCCGCTGCCGCCATCGCGATGTTCATGAAGCCCTGTCCGGCCTCGCCCGCGTTGAGAACCGCGCCGAAGATCACGAAGATCGCGACGACATTGACCGAGACCCCGGTCAGGCTCCCCCAGAGCCCGCCCTCCGCGCTGGTCAGCGTGCCGAGGAACGAGGCGAGCGGTGTGCCCGAATGACCGAACTCGCCCGGGATGTGCTGTCCGAAGAGCCCGTAGGCGAGCGACAGCGCGGCGATCAGGGGGAGTGGCCAGCCGATCGATCGGCGCGCCGCCTCGAGGACCACCAGGATCAGCACGACTGCGACGCCGAGCTGAAGATCGCCCTCGAGGAAGCCGTACTGGTCGCCCAGCGCATCGTGGCTCCAGGCGATCCAGAGGCAGCATCCGACGCCCGCCGCGGTTAGGACCCATCCGAGCGCCCGCGCCACCGGGCCCTTGGCGGCGTAGATCAGCACCCAGGGCAGCGCGATGGCCAGGTGCAGCGGGCGCGCGACCAGGTTCGGCACCAGTCCCGAGAAGATCAGCCCGAGATGGAACCCGATCGCGACCAGCCCGAACCCCGCCCAGAGCCACCGTGCCATGGGGTGAGATCAGGAGCCCGTCGCCGCCCGTCTTCCGTCGCTCACTTCTGCGCGTCGGAGAGGGTGAAGCCGGCTTCCTCGTAGTAGCGGGCCGCGCCGGGGTGGATCTGGCCGGTGATGTTCTCCATCAGCCCTTGGTTCACCCCGTTCCACCAGGCCGCGCCCTCGCCCATGGCAGCCTTCTTCTCCCAAAACGTCTTGGTGAGCTGATAGGCAGTGTCGTCGTCCATGGCGGTCGTGGTGTAGGCGACCACGGGCAGCGAGGTGGTGGCGATCGGGGCGTCCTGGCCCGCATAGGTTCCGGCCGGGATCACGAGCTTGGTGCGCTTGGTCTGGGCGATCTGGTCATCGCTGAGCGAGAGCACCGTGACACCGGTCGAGGCGGCCGCTTCGATCACGTTCGGCGCGGGGAACGAGCCCGCGGTGACGAAGCCGTCGATCTGGCCGTTCTTGAGCGCCGGCACCGCGTTGGAGAGCTCGACATCGGCAAGCTCGACCTTGCCCTCGAGGCCGAAGAGGCCGAGATACTTTGCGCCCTCCTTGGCGCCGAACGAGCCCTTGCCGATCAGGATCTTCTTGCCTTCGAGCCCGGCGAAGTCGGTCACCCCGCTGTCCGAGCGCACGACGAAGTGCATCGTGAGCGAGGGGATGGGGAACAGCGCGCGGATCTCGTCGAACTTCGGATCGCCCTTGCCCTCGAACATCGCCTTGCCGCCCTGGGCCAGCCGCACCAGCACCGGAGGCGTCGTGAACACATAGTCGGCGCCCCGGACCCGCGCCTCCATGACGTTCTGGACCGAGCCCTGGCTCTCCTCGACGGTGACGATGATCTCGCCATCCGTGCCGGCCTTCATCGCCTCGGCGATCTGGACGGCCATCTGATAATAGGAGGAGGTGGATTTCGCCGATTTGTAGGTCACGCGGGTCTCGGCCATCGCCGACCCAAAGGCCAGTACCGCGCCAAGGCCCGCAACGACCAGCGCCCGTGAAATGATGCTCATGGGTTCCTCCCCAGCATGTGTGTCATGCGATGTTGTTCGCCCCAACCGCCATCCTGCCAGAGCGCGGGAAGGCTAGCGGTCGGCTGGCGGTCTCGCAATGCTCGACACGGGGCTGCGGCCGGTCTCCCGGGCCGGGCGCGAATGGCCCCACCCGATGGGGC
>CAYORO010000216.1:0-6586 GCA_964406355.1 uncultured Limibaculum sp. | reverse complement strand
GGCTTCAAGCTCTGCATCGGCCACCGGCGCGAGTTCATGTGCATCGTCAAGGCGTTCCTCGTAACCGGGATCGTGCCGGACTTCATCGTGGTCGACGGCAAGGAGGGCGGCACCGGCGCCGCCCCGCTCGAGTTTGCCAACCGGGTGGGCATGCCGCTCGTCGACGGGCTCCATTTCGTCCACAACACGCTGCGCGGCGCAGGCCTGCGCGACCGCATCCGGATCGGCGCCGCAGGCAAGGTCGTCAGCGCCTTCCACATCGCGCGCGCCGCGGCGCTCGGGGCCGACTGGTGCAACTCCGCCCGCGGCTTCATGTTCGCCATCGGTTGTATCCAGGCGCAGGCCTGCCACACCAATCGCTGCCCCGTGGGCGTGGCAACGCAAGACCCCGTGCGCGCCCGCGCCATCGACGTGCCGGACAAGGCTCGCCGCGTCACCAATTTCCACAGCAACACGCTGAAGGCACTGGCCGAGCTCGTCGGCGCCGCCGGCCTCCGCCACCCCCGCGAGCTGACGCCGCGGCATTTCAATGTCCGCCAGCGCAACGGCGAGACGGTCGAGGGCCATGTCGCCTTTCCCTGGCTGCCGGAGCGCTTCCTCGTCGAGGAGCAGGCCGACAGCCACGGCTATCTCGAGCGCTGGGGCCGCGCCGATTGCGAGAGCTTCGCGCCCGTCGACGCGCCGCTCGCCTAGGCGCCGCTCGCCCAGGCAAGGTGAGTGCCGCTCGCGGCGCCCAAGGTTCACCCGAGTCGCTGACATCTCTGTTCAAAACGGAACTCCACGCGCCCGGCACAGAGCGGGTGTGACGATCTGGCGCGGTCGTTCGGCGATCGCGCTCGGTCCCACGCCAGCCAACGGACATCCAGAGCGATGGAGACCTCCATGACTTTTGCCTTCCTCAGCGACCTCGACCTCGACGCGTTCGACCTGTTCATCCAGGGCAACGACAACGCCAACCTGCTCACCGGCACCGCCGGCGACGACGTGATCGACGGCCTTGGCGGCGACGACCTCGCCCGCGGCCGCAAAGGCGACGACACCCTCTCCGGCGGCGAGGGCAACGACACCCTGCGCGGCAGCCGCGGCGAGGATGCCATGTTCGGCGACGGCGGCGACGACGAGATGATCGGCGGCCGCGGCGACGACACCATGCTCGGCGGCTCGGGCGCCGACGACATCCGCGGCGGCCGGGGCGATGACGAGCTCCGCGGCGGCGCCGGGGCCGACACCCTCAAGGGCGGCGGCGGCGAGGACGTGTTCGCCTATGCCACTGGCGAGGGCGGCGACACCATCGCCGACTTCCGCATCCGCCAGGACGCCTTCGGTCTCGATGCCGAGAGCTTTGGCGTCGAGGGCGATCTCGAGTTCCAGAACGTCGCCCGCACCGACAATGACGACGTCAATGCCGGACTTGTCGACCTCGACACCGACAGCAACGTCTACGTTCTGCAGGGCATCTGGAACAATGCCGGCCAGGCCGCGACGGCGGTGGTCGATGGCGGCGAGGAGGACGACTTCTTCTTCGTCTACTACAACGTCAATCTCGACGTGAGCCGCCTGTTCCACTTCGATCAGGAGGCGGCCAATGCGGGCGGCGCGTTCAACGCCGGTGCCGGCATCCAGCAGCTTGCCAATCTCGGCGAGACGGGCCGCTTTGCCGAGGGCGTGAACGACGACGGCGCGATCCGCAGTCTCGCCCGGTTCGAGGAGGACAACTTCACCTTCGAGTTCGACGCGCTCGCCGTCTGACCTCCCGACTGATCCGTGCCATCGCGCCGCCCCGCCCGAGGGGCGGCGCACCCCGCGCGCATCTGCCGCCTCAGAGCACCCGCGCGGTGACGACCACCTCGATCAGATAGCCAGCCTCGAGACCCGCCCCGACACAGGCACGCTGCGGCCAGTTCTCCTCGGGCCCGATCCAGGGGATCCAGACGGCGTCCATCTCCGGCTTGTCGGCGATCGCGCTGAGATAGACGGTGGCCTGGAGGAGCCCCGCCTTCCCGCTGCCCGCCCGCACGAGCACGCGGTCGAGCTCGGCGAGCGTGTTGCGGGTCTGCGCGGTGATGCCGTCGGCGCAGACCGGGTCGGTCGCGACCGCATAGACGAGCCCGCCCGAGACGACCGCGCTGCACCGGCCCAGCCCCTCCACCGGAAACCGCGTCATCCCGCACCTCCCGTCGCCCGCCACGGCCACCGGCTCAGGCGCATTGCCGACACCGCGCGGCATGGGGGACAGCCTCGAGCCGAGCCGGCGAGATCACCGCCCCGCAATTCACGCAATAGCCGAACTCGCCGGCCTCGATGCGCTTCAGCGCCGCCTCGATCATGCGCAGCTCTGCGACGCTCGCCTCCTCGAGGTCCTCGAGCACCTCGTCGCCCTCGCGCTCGCTCGCGCGGTCCTCCCAGTCCTTCGGCGGCTCCTCGGCGAGATCATGCTCGATCTCGGTCACCCGCTCGGTCAACTCCGCGCGCCGCGCGAGCAGCCGCACGCGATGGCGCTCCGTGTCGATCTCCGGTTCCATCCATCCTCCCGTGGTGTTTTGTTGCGCTGCCAGAGGCGGAGCGTTGCAAGCCCTCCGCTTCGCGTCTAGCCTTTCAGTATAACACGCACCAACGGGAGACATGTCATGGCCTTGTCGCGCCGACTCCTCGGCCTCGCCGCCGGGGGTCTCGCCCTCGGGCTCGCCGCCCTGCCGTTCGGCCTCGCCGAACCGGCCCGGGCCGAGACGCCGCCCAACATCCTCGTGATCGCCACCTCGATCGACGACATCGTGTCGCTCGACCCGCAGGAGAGCTTCGAGTTCTCCGGCTCGGACATACTCAACAACCTCTACGGCTCGCTCGTCAGCTTCGACCCGAGCGACTTCTCCAAGGGCTACGTGCCCGACATTGCGGAGAGCTGGGAGGTGTCGGAGGACGGCCGGGTCTTCACCTTCACGATCCGCGAGGGGCTGAGCTTCTCCTCGGGCAACCCGGTGACCGCGCGCGATGTCGAGTTCTCGCTCCGCCGCGCGGTGGGGATGGCCAAGACACCCTCCTTCATCCTCACCCAGTTCGGCTTCACGCCGGAGAACATGGCCGAGACGCTGGTCGCGCTCGACGACCGGACCTTCCAGCTCACGACCGACAAGACCTATGCTGAGAGCTTCGTGCTCAACTGTCTGACGGCGACGATCGCCTATATCGTCGACAGCGAGACGGTGAAGGCCAACGAGGTCGACGGCGATTTCGGCAATGGCTGGCTCAAGGCCAACTCGGCCGGCTCCGGCGCCTACACGCTGGTGAGCTGGAAGCCCAACGAGAGCTACACGCTGCAGGCCAACGGTGACTTCTGGCGCGGCACGCCCGCGATGGAGCGGGTGATCGTGCGCCACATCCCCGAATCCGCCACCCAGCGCCTGCTGCTCGAGCGGGGCGATGTGGACATCGCGCGCAACCTCAACCCCGAGGACATCTCGGCGGTCGAGGGCGCGGACGGCATCGCGGTCGACAGCGACCTGCGCGGCCGGATCATGTATTTCTCGCTCAGCCAGAAGAACCCGACGCTCGCCAAGCCCGAAGTGGTCGAGGCGTTCAAATGGCTGACCGATTACGAGGGCATGGCCAACTCGTTCCTCAAGGGGCAGTACACCGTGCATCAGGCGTTCCTGCCGCTCACCTATATGGGCGAGCTGAAGGACCAGCCCTACAGCCTCAACATCGAGAAGGCGCGCGAGCTGCTCGCGGCGGCCGGCGAGGGCGAGGGCTTCCCGGTCGAGATCATCGTGCGCACCGCGCAGGAGCGCGTCGAGATCGCCCAGACGCTGCAGCAGGCCTTCGCCGAGGTCGGCATCGAGACCACGATCAGCCAGGCGACCGGCGCGCAGACGCTCGCGAAGTACCGCGCGCGCGAGTTCGACATCTATGTCGGCGCCTGGGGCCCGGACTATCCCGATCCGCACACCAATGCCGACACCTTCGCCGACAACCCGAACAACGCCGACGATGCGGGCCTGACCGGCAAGCTTGCCTGGCGCGTCGGCTGGGACATCCCGGAACTCTCGGCCAAGACCCAGGCCGCCGTGGTCGAGCAGGACCGTGACGCCCGCGCCGAGATGTATCGCGACATCCAGCGCGAGTGGCAGGCGACCTCGCCCTTCGTGCCGATGTTCCAGAAGATCGAGCAGGTGGCGCGGCGCGACACGGTCGAGGGCTTCGTGACCGGCTCGGCGATCACGGCGGCCTTCTACTGGACCGTCAGCAAGTAAGCGCATGACGGCCAGCATCGGGGAAACTGCGAGGACGGTGGCGGCGCGCGCGGGCGCGTCGCCGCTGCTGCGTCGGGGGGCGGGGCTCCTCGGCGCGCTCGGCTCGCTTGCGATCACGATGCTGGGGCTGTTGTTCGTCACCTTCCTGATCGGGCGGGTGATGCCGATCGATCCCGTGCTCGCCGTGGTCGGCGAGCGCGCCTCCCAGGAGGTCTATGAGGCGGCCCGCGCCGAGCTCGGCCTCGATCAGCCGCTGCTCGTGCAGTTCTGGATCTTCCTCGGCGATGTGGTGCAGGGCGATTTCGGACAGTCGCTCCTCACCGCGCGCCCGGTGGCCGAGGACATCGCCCGGGTGTTCCCCGCGACGCTCGAGCTCGCCACGCTGGGCGTGATCATCGGCGTTCTCTTCGGCGTGCCGATGGGGGTGATGGCGGCCGTGCATCAGGGCCGCTGGCCCGACCATCTGGTGCGGCTCTTCGGGCTCTTCGGCTATTCGATGCCGGTCTTCTGGATCGGGCTGATCGGCCTCGTCATCTTCTACCGCCAGCTCGATTGGGTGGGCGGCCCCGGGCGCCTCGACGAGTGGTACAAGGACATGATCCCGACCGTGACGGGCATGATCCTGATCGACAGCGTCATCGCCCGCGACTGGACGATCTTCTGGAACGCGGTCGACCACATCGTGCTGCCGGCCGCGATTCTCGGCTACTACTCGCTCGCCTATATCTCCCGGATGACGCGGAGCTTCATGATCGAGGAGCTCGGCAAGGAATACATCACCACGGCCCGGGTGAAGGGGCTCTCGGAGCGCGCGGTGATCTGGCGCCACGCCCTCGGCAATGTGTGGATCCCGCTGATCACGGTGATCGCGCTCTCCTATGCCAACCTGCTCGAGGGCTCGGTGCTGACCGAGACGATCTTCGCCTGGCCGGGGCTGGGGCAGTACATCACCCATGCGCTCCTCTCGGCCGACATGAATGCGGTGCTCGGCGGCACGGTGGTGGTGGGTCTCTGCTTCATCGGGCTCAACATGCTGTCGGACGTGCTCTACCGCATCGTCGACCCGCGGGCGCGCTGATGGTCGATCTCTCCCGCGACAGCGCCGCTCCGGAACCCGCCGGCTGGCGCGCCTGGCTGGCGGCCGAGGCGCCGCAGTCGCGGCTGCAGGCGCGGCTCGGGCAGGCCTGGCTCGGCTGGAAGGCGTTTTCCGCCAACCCGCTCGCCCTGATCGGGCTCCTGATCATCGTCGCGCTCGTGCTGATGGCAACGCTCGCGCCGCTGCTCGCCACCCATGATCCGCTGGCGCAGAACCTCGGCGCACGGCTCTCGGCCCCGGGGGAGAACGGCTATCTCCTCGGCTCGGACGAGCTCGGCCGCGACATCTGGAGCCGCATCGTCCATGGTGCGGGGATCACGCTCTTCATCGTGACGCTGGTGGCCGTGACCGCACCGGTGATCGGCCTTCTGGTCGGCACCGCGGCGGGCTATCTCGGCGGCTGGACGGATGTGGTGCTGATGCGCGTCACGGATGTCTTCCTCGCCTTCCCGCGCCTGATCCTGGCGCTCGCCTTCGTGGCGGCCCTCGGCGCGGGGATCGAGAATGCGATCCTCGCGATCACACTCACCGCCTGGCCACCCTATGCCCGCATCGCGCGCGCCGAGACGATCACGATCCGCAAGGCCGACTACATCGCCGCGGTCCAGCTCCAGGGCGCGGGGCCCATGCGGATCATCACGGGCCATATCTGGCCGCAATGCATGAGCTCGATCATCATCCGCGTCACCCTCGACATGGCGGGCGTGATCCTGACGGCGGCAGGCCTCGGCTTTCTCGGGATGGGGGCCCAGCCGCCGACGCCCGAATGGGGCTACATGATCTCGACAGGACGCAAGTTCCTCGACGCCTGGTGGGTGGCCACCATGCCGGGCCTCGCGATCTTCATCGTCTCGCTCGGCTTCAACCTGCTGGGCGACGGCCTGCGCGACGTGCTCGATCCGCGGAGCAAGGGCCGGTGAGCGCGCTTCTGAGCGTCGAGGATCTCTGGGTCCGGTTCGCCAAGCCCGGTGGCGGCACCGTCGAGGCGGTGCGCGGCATCTCCTTCGATGTGGGGCGCGAGCGGGTCGGCATCGTGGGCGAATCGGGCTCGGGCAAGTCGATGACCGGCCGCTCGATCCTGCGCCTCATCCGCCATCCGGGGCGCATGGAGGCCCGGCGGCTCGAGTTTCAGGGCATCGACCTCGCCCGCATCTCGGAGCGGCGGATGCGCCGGATCCGCGGCGCACGCATCTCGATGGTGATGCAGGACCCGAAATTCTCGCTCAACCCGACGATCACGTTC
>CAYORO010000215.1:0-6698 GCA_964406355.1 uncultured Limibaculum sp. | reverse complement strand
ACCTGATCCCCTCGATCGAGATCCCGCAGGCCGGCTTCTCGATGGAGCCGGGCGACTATTTCGGCGATGTGGTGTTCTCGGGCGGCCATGAGCAGACCATCGTCGGCGTCTACAACGGCGACTACGATGCGGGCGTCACCTGGGCCGACGCGCTCGGCGACTGGGAGGACGGCTACAACTCGGGCGCGCTGCGCAAGGCCGTCGATGCCGGCCTGGTCGACATGACCGAGCTCAAGCAGATCTGGATCTCCAATGTGATCCCGGAGGGCCCGATCGTGCTCGCCAAGTCGCTGCCGGAGCGCGTGAAGCTCGAGGTCACCGGCCTCACCGCCTCGCTCGAGTCGATGGATCCGGAATGCGCCTACACCGTGATGGCCGGCGAGGTGAAGGGGCTCGCCCCGATCACCCACGAGGCCTATGTCTCGGTCATCGGCGCGCGCAAGGCCAAGGGCGAGTGATCGCCTGAGCCGAGAGGGGGCGGCATCCCGGCCGCCCCGCATCCCCGATGGCCGTCACCGAGCTCCACACCCAGATCCTGTCGCATGAGCGGCGCCGGCGCCTCTATACGGGGCTGACGGTGGTGATCGTCATCGCGATCCTGGTTGCGGGCTTCGGCGAGGCCAACCGCATGAACTCCGGCGGGTTCCTCACCGGGATCACGCAGTTTTTCGACTATCCGGGCGAGATCGTCGCCGAAGCCTGGGACGCGGCGCTCGGGCGCACCGAGCCCGGCTTCACCTCGCTGCTGATCGAGTACTTCCCCGCGCTCCTCGAGACGCTCAACATCGCGCTGACGGCGACGCTGCTCGGTGGCGCGCTGGCGCTGGTCTTCGCTTTCATCTCGACGCGCAATCTCGGGGTGCCCGGCTATGTGGTGCTGCCGGTGCGCCGACTGATGGACGTGATGCGGGCCTTTCCCGAGCTGATCGTCGCGCTGTTCCTGATCTTCGTGCTCGGCGCCTCGCCGGTGCCCGCGATGATCGCAGTCGCGTTCCACACCGCGGGCGCGCTCGGCAAGCTCTTCTCGGAAGTGACGGAGAACATTGATCAAAAGCCCATCGAGGGGCTGAAGGCCACAGGCGCGGGCTGGACGAGCCGCATCCGCTGGGGGGTGCTGCCGCAGGTGGCGCCGAACTTCCTCAGCTATTTCCTGCTCCGCCTCGAGATCAATGTGCGCGCCTCGGCGATCCTCGGTTTCGTCGGGGCGGGCGGCCTCGGCGCCGAGCTCCGCCGCACCATCGGCTGGGGCCAGGGGCGGGGCGACGATACGGCGGCGCTCTTCGTCCTGCTCTTCCTCTCGATCGTGGTGATCGACCAGATCTCCTCCTATCTCCGCGCGCGCCTCACCGGTGGCGAGCGCACTGCGGCGAGCATCTGAGATGACCGTCAGCGCCGCCCCCGACTTGCTCAGCAGCGCCCGAGCGATGGTCCAGCGGCGCATGTGGCTCGGCTTCGGCGTGCTGGCTGCGATCTTCGCCTATCTCGCCTATGCCTGGGTTGCCTTCGGCGTCGGCGGGCTGATCGAGAGCGCGCGGCCCGAACGCGCCATCCTGCTCGGCGTCGACTCGGTCAAGTACAAGGTCCATGTCGAGGAGAACCTGCGCCGGGGCGATTTCACCGTCTCGGTCGAGGGCGAGCGCACCGCGACCTACGACACCCCGCCCGACTGGGTCGAGCGCACCGAGACCGGCGCGCTGATCGAGCTCGGCGACGGCTACCGCGCCGAGATCAACGGCCCCACGCTCCGCCTGATTGTCCCGGACTACGGCACGATCCGCGCAACCGCCGGCGAGGAGACGATCGAGACCGCCCTGCCCGACGGCTCGCTGATCGCCACCGTGATCGACGGCCGCGTCGAGACCCGGCTCGCCGACGGCACGATCATCCGCCATCTCGAAGACGGCTACGAGACCGTGCTGCTGACCGGCGAGGTGATCGCCCATCCCGATGCGATCAACCTCGACGACGTGCTGCCCGAGGGCCTCTTCCCCGACTGGGCGAGCGTGCGCGAGGTGAAGTTCGACGCGCGCCCCGAGATCTCCAAGCGCGTGCAGGTCACCCGCTCCAAGATCGAGGTGCACCGCTATTTCTGGGGCTGGGAGAATTTCTGGTTCCCCTTCGACAGCAAGCTCAACGCGTATGGCTTCTGGGAGCTTGTCGGCCTCGCTCTCAACACGCCCCCCGCCGACCCGGCAGAGGCGGCGACCGAAACCCAGGGCGGCCTTCGCACCGGCCTCGGCCCGGCCGCGAGCGCATCGACCGAAACCGCCGTCGAGGGGCGCCTCCACCCCACGATGTCCAACGCCGCCTTCATCTTCCAGAGCTTCTGGCAGAACCCCGACTGGCAGCACGGCCATGTCTTCGTCGCGCTCCTCGAGACGATCATGATGGCGGTGCTCGGCACCCTGATGGCCGTGGGGCTCGGCCTGCCGCTGGCGTTCCTGGCGGCGTCGAACTTCACGCCCTCGGTGGTGGTGCGCTTCACCGTGCGGCGGTTCTTCGACTTCGTGCGCGGGATCGACAACCTGATCTGGTCGCTGATCTTCATCCGCGCCTTCGGGCTCGGCCCGCTCACCGGCGCGCTCGCGATCGGCGTGACCGACACCGGCACCCTCGGCAAGCTGTTCTCCGAGGCGCTCGAGAATGTCGACGACAAGCAGATCGAGGGCGTGCGCGCGACCGGCGCCAACCAGCTCCAGCGCTACCGCTACGGGGTGCTGCCGCAGATCCTGCCGGTCTTCATCTCCCAGACGCTCTATTATCTCGAGTCCAACACCCGCTCGGCCACCGTGATCGGCGCACTCGGCGCGGGCGGCATCGGCCTTGTGCTGGTCGAGACCATGCGCACGAGCCGCGACTGGGAGAACACGCTCTACATCATCTCGCTCACCATCGCCGTGGTGTTCCTGATGGACAGCGTGTCCGGCTGGCTCCGCAAGCGCCTGATCCAGGGCGAGTGATGGCGCGGTTCGGCCTCGAGCCAGAGATCCAGGAGGGCTGCTCGGTCGAGACCTCGACGCTCGGCCCCTACACCCAGCTCTGCCACGGGTCGCGGCTGCTCAACTCCTCGATGGGCGCCTATTCTTATGCCGAGCGGTTCTGCGACATCGCCAATGCCGAGATCGGGAAGTTCGTCAGCATCGCGAGCTATGTCCGGATCGGCGCGACCGACCACCCGATGCACCTGGCCTGTCAGCACCACATGCTCTATCGCAGCGCGAGCTATTGGGACGATGCCACGGACGACGAAGCGTTTTTCGCCGCGCGCGCGACACGGCGTACGGTGATCGGCCACGATGTCTGGATCGGCCATATGGCGATGATCAAGCCCGAAGTGACCGTCGGCCACGGCGCGGTGATCGCCATGGGCGCGGTGGTGACGAAGGACGTCGCGCCCTATCAGATCGTCGGCGGCAACCCCGCGCGCCCGCTCCGCGAGCGCCACCCGCCCGAGATCGCCGAGCGGCTGATCCGCCTCTCCTGGTGGGACTGGGATCACGCGACGCTGCGTGCCCGCCTCGAGGAGTTCCGCGCGCTGCCCGCGGCCGAGTTCCTCGCGCGCTACGCCTAGTTAGCCCTCGCCCATCAGCCGCGGCAGCGCGTTCTCCGACGCAGCACGAAGATCGTCAAGCGGGGCCGCGCTGTCACCAAGCCGGACCGCGTCGCCCACCACCTCGCCCACGCGCATGGCCGGCACACCCGCGACGCGCGCCGCCTCGAGGATCGCATCGACTGCCGCCTCCGCGGCCGCGAGCAGATAGCGCCCCTGCTCCTCGCCGAAGAACCAAGCGGCCGCCGAATGCCCTTCGCGCGCATCGATCCGCACCCCCTGCCCGGCCGCGAGCGCCATCTCGGCCGCCGCGACCGCCAGCCCGCCATCCGAGAGATCATGCGCTGCGAGCACGAGGCCCTTGGCCTTGAGCCCGCGCACGAGCTCGCCCGCGCGCCGCTCCGCATCGAGATCGACGGGCGGCGCGGCGCCCTCCTCGCGCGCCCAAAGCTCGGCGAGCAGCGCCGACTGTCCGAGATGGCCGATGACGGGCCCGAGAAGCACCAGCGCTGCATCCGGCGGCGCGGCCATGGGGATCACTTCGTCGAGGCCTTCGAGCAGCCCCACCGCCCCGATGGTCGGCGTCGGCAGGATCGCGCGTCCCTCGGTCTCGTTGTAGAGCGAGACGTTCCCCGACACGACCGGCATGTCGAGCGCGCGCGAGGCCTCGCCGATCCCGCGGATACAGCCGACGAGCTGACCCATGATCTCCGGGCGCTCGGGATTGCCGAAATTCAGGTTGTCGGTGATCGCGAGCGGCCGCGCGCCCGTGGCGCAAAGGTTGCGGAACGCCTCCGCCACCGCCTGCCGTCCGCCCGTCACCGGATCGGCCCGGCAATAGCGCGGGGTGACATCGGCCGTCAGCGCCAGCGCCTTGTCGGTCCCGTGGACCCGCACCACCGCGGCGTCCGAGCCCGGGCGCACCACGGTGTCGGCCATCACCATATGGTCGTACTGCTCCCACACCCAGGCGCGGCTGCCGAGATTGGGTGAGCCCATCAGCGCGAGCAGCGCCTCGGCCGGGTCGATCTCGGGCACCTCACCGAGCGGGGCCGGTGCCGGGCTCTCCTGCCAGGGCCGCTCATAGAGCGGCGCCTCGCCCGAGAGTGCCCGGAGCGGCAGGCTCGCCATCTCGGCGTCGCGATGGCGCACGACGAACCGGTCCTCGGGCGTCGTCTGCCCGACGATCGCGAAATCGAGGTCCCATTTCTCGAAGATCGCGCGGGCCTCGGCCTCCTTCTCGGGCCTGAGCACCATCAGCATCCGCTCCTGGCTCTCCGAGAGCATCATCTCATAGGCGGTCATCCGCGCCTCGCGGGTCGGCACCGCGTCGAGCTCGAGCGTGACCCCGAGGCCGCCCTTGTCGCCCATCTCCACCGCCGAGCAGGTGAGGCCCGCCGCCCCCATGTCCTGGATCGAGATCACGGCCCCGCTCGCCAAGAGCTCGAGGCACGCCTCGAGGAGCCGCTTCTCGGTGAACGGGTCGCCCACCTGCACGGTCGGGCGCTTGGCCTCGGTGTCGGCGTCGAACTCGGCCGAGGCCATGGTGGCGCCCCCCACCCCGTCGCGCCCGGTCTTGGCGCCGAGATAGACCACCGGCATGCCAACCCCGCTCGCGGCCGAGTAGAAGATCGCATCCGCCCGCGCGATGCCGACGGCCATGGCGTTGACCAGGCAGTTGCCGTTGTAGGCGGGGTGGAAGCGCAGCTCGCCCCCGACGGTCGGGACACCGAACGCATTGCCATAACCGCCGATGCCCGCCACCACGCCGGCCAGCAGCGCGCGCGTCTTGGGGTGGTCGGGCGCCCCGAAGGAGAGCGCGTTGAGGCAGGCGACCGGCCGCGCACCCATGGTGAAGACGTCGCGTAGGATGCCGCCGACGCCCGTCGCCGCCCCCTGATAGGGCTCGATATAGGAGGGGTGGTTGTGGCTCTCCATCTTGAAGACCACCGCCAGCCCGTCGCCGATATCCACCACGCCCGCGTTCTCGCCCGGCCCGCAGATCACCTGCGGGCCCTCGGTGGGGAGCGTCTTCAGATGGATCTTCGAGGACTTGTAGGAGCAGTGCTCGTTCCACATCGCCGAGACGATGCCGAGCTCGGTGAAGCTGGGCGTGCGGCCGAGGAGGCGCAGGAGGCGCTCATACTCGTCCGGCTTCAGCCCGTGATCGGCCGCGAGGGCCTGGGTCACCGCGGGCTCGGGCAGGTCTGTCGTCTCGGCCATCGGGGGCTCCTCGGGGCTGGGGCGCCGCCCTTCTAGCCGAGCCCGGCCGGCACCGAAAGACGCCCGTCAGCAGGCGGGCACAGGGCCCTCGAGCGCGCGCGAGAGCGCGTCGGTCATCCGTGCGGACCGGTCCGCATCGGCCATCGCCGCGCCGGTGAGCGTCACGTCGGTGTCGAGGGGGCCGGCGGGCGCGAAGGCGATGCGGAGCACCTCGCCCGTGGCGTCGGTGGCGACGATCGCGCCGCTGTGCCGATCGACCAGCATGATCTCCGCGGCCAGTTCGGCGTCGAGCCAGCAGCTCGCGGCCAACCGCTCGACCCGGTCGCGCGCGATCGAGGACGGGGCCTGCAGGCGCACGGTCTCCGCCGTCGGATCGACGAGGGGCGCCGGCTCGGGCTGGGGCGCCGGGGGCGCGACGGCCACGGGCTGGGGCTCGGGCGCCGCACAGCCCGCGAGCAGCGCCGCCCCGAGAAGCGCCGCCCTCACGCCGCCTCGCCGAGCGCTGTGACGAGCCCGTCGAAGAGGAGCGCACCGTCCGCACCGCCGAGCGCCCGATCGGCCAGCCGCTCCGGATGGGGCATCATCCCGAGGACGCGCGCATTCTCCGAGAGCACGCCGGCGATATTGTCGACCGAGCCGTTGGGGTTTGCCTGGGCAGTCACCCGGCCCTCGTCATCCACATAGCGAAACGCGATC
Organism: uncultured Limibaculum sp.; assembly: GCA_964406355.1. Taxonomy (GTDB): domain Bacteria; phylum Pseudomonadota; class Alphaproteobacteria; order Rhodobacterales; family Rhodobacteraceae; genus Thermohalobaculum. The sequence continues at coordinate 229 of CAYORO010000215.1, read as the reverse complement.
CGGCCGCTCTCGGCCAGCCGGGTCCGGGTCTCCTCGTCGGCGACGAAGCAGCCGTCGTGATGCGCCACCGGCACTCGGACGAGGCGCGTGTTGCCAAAGCCGGCGGTGAAGGGGCTCTCGCCCGTCTCGACCGCCAGATGCACGTCTCGGCAGACGAATTTGAGCGTCGCGTTGCGCATCAGCGCGCCGGGCAGCAGCCCCGCCTCGATCAGCACCTGCCAGCCGTTGC
>CAYORO010000214.1:0-6710 GCA_964406355.1 uncultured Limibaculum sp. | reverse complement strand
AACCTGCTCGACGCGCGCGGGGTGATCTCGCCGACCGAGCGGCAGGCCTATATCGGCCGCGTCCGGGCGCTGGCCAAGCGCTGCGCCGACGCCTTCCTGGAGACCCCCGCCGGCGGTGCGACGGCCTGAGGGGGACCGCGCTATACGGATGTTACGTGGCGCGGTTGGCCTGATGGCGGGCGCGCCGGCCGACCCCGGCGTGACCGGGAAGGGCGATTCGGGGTAGCCCTCGGGGGCAACCCGCTGCCGAGGAGAGAGCCATGCGCCGGATGCTCACCCTGACCCTTGTCGCGGCGCTTATGCCGCTCGCCGCCCACGCCGATGCCGACGCGTGGAAGACCGAGATCCACGCCGAGGCGATGAGCAAGGCCAATGCCTATCGCATCGAGGGCCGCACCAAGGTGATGGTCGCCTGCATCCAGTGGCCCTGGGAGACCGGCGCGACCGATCCGAGCATCCAGTTCCTCGTCACGCGGATGACGTCGCCCAGCAGCGACGGTCCGGTGCCGGTCAATCGCCTGCGCCGCAATGCGATGAGCGACTGCCTCCGCCGGGCCTCGGGCGGTTGCGACTGCGCCACGCTCGACGAGAGCGGCCGAAACGTGCTTCGCGTGCCGAGCCCCTGAGGGGTCCCGCGCGCGCGACCTTGCGCTGCTCGCCGCGGCGTGCTTTGCGGACCCTTGCGCCGGCCGCGGGCGGGCGACGATCTGGGGGATCCGCGTGGCAGCTGTGCGCGTTTCGGGACGGGGGCTCGCGATCGGGCTTGTCGGCTTCACGGCGGTGTTCGCTGTGGGCCTCTGGTATGCCCAGCTCTACGCCTTCTACGAGGAGACGGCGCGCGAGGCGATCACGATCGCCGGCGAGAGCTATCCGGTGGCCGACTGGCAGGGGATCGACGCCACCTCCTCGCCGCTGAAGCTCCGCGCCTGTTTCCGCCTCGAGACCGCTCCCGAGGCGCCGCTTGCCGAGGACCCGACCCCGCTGGTCGCCCCGCCCTGGTTCGACTGCTTCGATGCCGAGGCGATCGGGCGCGCGCTCGAGGAGGGCCGGGCCGTGGCTTATCTGGCCGAGGCCGAGGACGGCGAGGGGGTCGACCGCATCGTCGCCCGGCTCCCCGACGGGCGGGCCTTCATGTGGCGCCAGCTCGCCGAGCGCTATGCGCGCCAGTGAGGGGAGGGACGCGTGGAGCTGACCGAGACGGGTGAGATCCGCATCGACACGTTCATCGCGCTGACCATCGGCATCGTCGTCTACTTCGCCGGCGAGCGGCTCACCCAGCGTTTCGCGATCCTGCGCGCCTACAGCATCCCCGAGCCGGTCTCGGGCGGGCTGCTGGCGGCGCTGCTGGTGCTTGTGATCGTGGCGCTGACGGGGCGGGAGATCTCCTTCGACCTCACCGCGCGCGACGTGCTGCTGATCTACTTCTTCACCACCGTCGGCCTCGGCGCACGAGTGGGTGACCTGATCAAGGGTGGGCCGATCCTCGCGCTGATGCTCGCGCTCACGGTCGGCTACATGGTGCTGCAGAACCTGATCGGCGGGCTCGGCGCCGCGCTCTGGGGCCTGCCGCCGCAGGCCGGCGTGATGCTCGGCACCGCGGCGCTGATCGGCGGACACGGCACGGCGATCGCCTGGGGGCCGGTGATCGAGGGCGAGCACGCGGTGGTCGGCGCGGCCGAGCTCGGCATCGCCTCGGCCACCATGGGGCTGATCATGGCGAGCCTCCTCGGCGGGCCGATCGCCAAGTTTCTCATCGAGGGTCGGGGGCTCGCGCCAGCGGCTCCGGGCGATGCCGAGGTGGTGGCCGAGGGCGCGGAGACCCAGGTGCCGACCGCCGAGGACCCGATCACCAATTCCGGGCTGCTGAGCGCGATCCTCTGGATCCATGTGGCGATCCTGATCGGCGGCAGCGTGCACGAGTCGCTCAAGGCGGCGGGCGTGCTGCTGCCGCTCTTCGTGCCCTGTCTGCTCAGCGGCATCCTGATCGCCAACCTCGCGCCGCGGCTGTTCCCGATGCTGACGAGCCCCGTGCGAACGCCGTCGATGGCGCTCGTCTCGGAGTTCGCGCTTTCGGTCTTTCTCTCGATGTCGCTGATGAGCATGCAGCTCTGGACGCTGGCCGCGAGCGCCGGTGTGCTCCTGACCACCATGGCGATGCAGGCCGCTGTCGCCACCGCCTTCATCCTGCTGGTGGTCTTCCGGGCGATGGGGCGGGATTACTTCGCGGCCGTGATGTCCGCCGGCTTCGCCGGGTTCGCGCTCGGCGCGACGCCGACGGCCATCGCCAATATGAGCGCGGTGACACAGCGCTACGGCCCGTCGCCGCTCGCCTTTATCGTGCTGCCGCTGGTCTCGGCGTTCTTCGTCGACATCGCCAACGCGTTCCTGATCCAGTTTTTCCTCACCCGCTGACGAGGCCCGCCTTGCCCGACCTGCTGCTCGAGCTGCTCTCCGAAGAGATCCCCGCGCGGATGCAGGCGCGCGCCGCCGAGGATCTGCGCCGTCTGATCACCGACCATCTCGTCGAGGCCGGGCTGAGCTATGCGGGTGCGCGCGCCGTCGCCGGGCCGCGGCGCCTCGCGCTCTCGCTCACCGGCCTGCCGGCGCGCACCCCCGACCGGCGCGAGGAGCGCAAGGGCCCCCGCGCCGACGCGCCCGAGAAGGCGATCGAGGGGTTTTTGCGCTCCACAGGCCTCACGCGTGACGCGCTCGAGGAGCGGCCCGACAAGAAGGGCGCCGTCCTCTTTGCGGTGATCGAGCGGCCGGGGCGCCCGGCGGCGGAGGTGGTGGCCGAGGCGGTGGAGCACGCCGTCCGCAGCTTCCCCTGGCCGAAATCGATGCGCTGGGGGGCGGGGACGCTGCGCTGGGTCCGGCCGCTCCGCGCGATCCTCTGCATCCTCACCGACGAGGCCGGAACCGAGATCGTGCCGCTCGAGATCGAGGGGCTCCGGGCCGGTGACGTGACTTATGGCCACCGGGTGCACGCGCCCGATCCGATCCGCATCACCGACTACGACGACTATGCGGCCCGCCTCCGCACCGCCCATGTGGTGCACGACCCGGAGGCGCGCCGCGAAACCATCCGCCACGACGCCGAGCAACTCGCCTTTGCCGCGGGGCTCGAGATCGTCGGGGATCGCGGGCTGCTCGACGAGGTCGCGGGGCTCGTCGAATGGCCGGTGGTGCTGATGGGCGAGATCGGGCCGGAATTCCTCGACCTGCCGCCCGAGGTCCTCCAGGCCTCGATGCGCGAGCACCAGAAATTCTTCTCCGTGCGCAACCCCGCCACCGGCCGGATCGAGCGCTTCGTCACCGTGGCCAATATCGAGGCGCCCGATGGCGGGGCGCAGATCCTCGCGGGCAACCGGCGCGTGCTCGCGGCCCGGCTGTCGGATGCAAAATTCTTCTGGGAGAACGATCTGCGTACCGTGCGCGAGACCGGGCTCGAGGGGATGGCCCAGCGCCTCGGGACCGTGGTGTTCCACGCCAAGCTCGGCAGCCAGGCCGACCGGATCGCTCGCATCGAGGCGCTCGCCCGCGACATCGCGCCCGCCGTCGGCGCGGATCCCGAGGCGGCGGCCGAGGCTGCGCGCATCGCCAAGGCGGACCTCGCCTCCGAGATGGTCTACGAGTTCCCGGAGCTCCAGGGCGTGATGGGGCGCTACTACGCACGGGCCGCGGGGCACAGCGAGGAGGTCGCAGAGGCGGCCGAGACACATTACCGCCCGCTGGGGCCGTCCGACGTCGTGCCGACCGCGCCGGTCTCGGTCGCCGTCGCGCTTGCCGACAAGATCGACATGCTGACGGGCTTCTGGGCGATCGACGAGAAGCCCACGGGCTCGAAGGACCCCTTCGCGCTCCGCCGCGCCGCGCTTGGCGTGATCCGCATCCTGATCGAGACGGATCAGCGCGAGCCGATTTTCTCGCTCGCCATCAGCGCCTTCAATCGTCACATGGAGGAGATCGCCCGGCGTGACCGGGCCCTGCTGCTGAGCGGCACCGACCTCGCCGCGGCCCTGGCCGACATCGATGACGACGTTGTGGAGGCCGGCACGGCGCTCCTCGCGGCGCGTGTCCGGGCCGCGGAAGAGGAGGCGCGCGAGCGCACCGGCCAGTCGCTCGTCGCGATGGTGGAGCTCGCGCAGTTCGTCGAGGAGCGGCTGAAGGTCTATCTTCGCGACCGGGGCATCCGTCACGATGTGATCGACGCGGTGGCAGCGCGGCTGCAGCGCGACGCGATCGCAGTGCGCGCGCGCAAAGCCGGAGCGCTGCAGGCCTTCCTCGGCACCGAGGACGGAGAGAACCTGCTCGCCGGATACCGCCGGGCCTCCAACATCCTCGCCAAGGAGGAGGAGAAGGACGGTGTCGAGTATTCCGGCGCGCCCGATCCACGCTTTGCCGAGCAGGAGGAGGAGCGCGCGCTCTTCGCCGCCCTCGATGCCGCCGAGCCCGCCATCGCGGCGGCGCTCGCCGGCGAGGAGTTCGAGGCGGCGATGGCCGAGATGGCAAAGCTCCGTGCGCCGGTGGACGCCTTCTTCGAGGGCGTGCTGGTGAATGCCGAGAGCCCGGTCGTGCGGCGCAACCGGCTCTGCCTCCTCCACCGGGTGCGGGCGGCGATGCGGGCCGTCGCTGTCTGGGATGCGATCTCGGGATGAGCGGCCGGCCCGAGCGCATCGCGGTCCGGGCGCGGATCACCGGCCGCGTCCAGGGGGTCTATTATCGGGGCTGGACGGCCGAACAGGCCGAACGGCGCGGCCTCGCCGGATGGGTGCAGAACATGCCGGACGGCTCGGTGCTTGCGCAGTTCATCGGCCCTGAGGCGGCGGTTGCCGCGATGATCGAGGCCTGTCGCGAGGGTCCGAGCGATGCCCGTGTGGAGGAAATCAAAACCGAGCGCGTCGAGCCCGTGCCGGAGATCCCGGGCTTCCGCATCAACCGATAAGCGCTCCTCCGAAGCCGCCGCGTCTGGCGTTGTGCGAGTGGAGACCTTCCGCGCGCGGCGGGCGGCCAATGGAGCGCGGGTGGCCACCGGGGCCCGGCCGCCACCGGGCGGGACGGGAGCCGTCCGCCGCGAGCCCGGGGCCGGCCAAGCCGTGTGGCGGCAGTCGCGGCGGCCTTCAAGCGCGGGCGATCGCGGGCGAGCCCGGGCCGAGCCGGCCGAGGCCTGGGGGCGGGCTAGAGCCTGAGCTCGTCTGGCCCGAGCGGCTCGAAGGCCGTCGCGACCGCTGCGTCTTCGACCGCCTCGAGCGTGGCTGGCGCCCAGCGCGGTGCGCCGTGCTTGTCGATCACCGCCGCGCGCACGCCCTCATACCAGTCGTTGCGGGTCATGCAGGTGCGGGCCAGGCGATATTCGAGGCGGAGGCACTCCTCGAAGCCGAGCGCTGCCCCGTCGCGCATCAGCCGATATGTGAGTTTCGTTGCCATCGGGCATTTCGAGCGGATCGCCTCGATCTGCTCGCCCGACCAGTAATGCTCGTCCGACCCAAGCGCCGCGAGCACGGCCTCGAGGCTCGAGCCCGCGAACAGACGGTCGATCCGTGCGCGATGCTCCTCGAGCACGCTCGGCCCCTCGGGCGGGCGGGCCATCGCCTCGATCGCCCAGTCGACCGCCTCGATCGGCTCGCGCGCGCCGATCTCGAGGCGGGCCAACGCCTCGATCAGCTCTTCGAACCGCTCCGACGGCATCGCATGGTCGCAGAGCCCCGAGCGGACCGCATCGACCTGGCCGAGCCGCGCGCCCGTCAGCGCCATCCACATCCCGACCTCGCCCTCGAGCCGCGGCAGCACATGGCTCGTGCCGACATCGGGGATGAAGCCGATCCCGGTCTCGGGCATCGCGAGGCGGATCCCCTCGCCGGCGATCCGGCGGTCTCCATGCACCGAGATGCCGACGCCGCCGCCCATGACGATCCCATCGAGCAGCGCCACATAGGGTTTCGGAAACGCCCGGACCGCGGCATTCAGCCGGTACTCCGCCGCGTAGAAGCCGAGCGTCGCGAGCTGGGCCTCGCCACCCGCCCGGCCCGTCTCCCACATCGCGCGGATGTCGCCGCCGGCGCAGAAGGCCCGGCCCCGCCCCCGGATCGCGACCACCGCCACGGCCGGATCCCCGGCCCAGCGCGCGAGCATCGCACCGATCATCTCGATCATGCCGAGCGAGAGCGCGTTCAGCGCCTTCGGGCGATCGAGCGTGATCAACCCGAGACGACCGCGTTGCTCGACCTCGACCCCGGTCTCGATCTCGCCCATCTTGTCGGCCCCGCGCCATCCGTGAGAGGTTGGCCGTAGAGATAAAAGGACCCGCCCGATGCCGCAAGCCGCGCCCTTTCCCCGGAGCCGTCCTCGCCGATTGCGCCGCGCGCCCTGGATCCGATCGATGGTGGCGGAGCACCGCCTCGCGCCGGCGGATCTCATCTGGCCGTGTTTCGTGGTGGAGGGCGAGGAGGCGGAGGAGCCCATCGCCTCGATGCCCGGTGTCTCGCGGCTCGGGATCGCGCGGCTCGTCAAGGCGGCGGAGCGGGCGGCCGAGCTCGGCATCCCGGCGATCGCGATCTTCCCCCAGACGCCGGACGAGAAGAAGACCGCGGCCTGCGAGGAGGCCTGGAACCCGGAGAACCTCGTCTGCCGAGCGACCCGGGCGGTGAAGTCCGCGATCCCGGAGATCGGCGTGATGCTCGACGTGGCGCTCGACCCCTACAACGCGCTCGGCC
>CAYORO010000213.1:0-6764 GCA_964406355.1 uncultured Limibaculum sp. | reverse complement strand
TAGGGGATCTTCACGGAGAGGGTTCATGGGGGCGAGCGGGGGCGGGCGGGGTATGGCTGGGCGCGGGTGCTCTGCACGGTGGCGCCCGCGGAGCCCTCGCTCTTCTGAGCGCGAGGGGCCGGCGATCGCCGCCGATCCCCCCGCCGACCCCCCCCCCGCTCCGGCCTCAGGCGAGGATCAAGACGCCGTCATCGGTGAGGTCGGAGAAGAGGCTCTCGGCCTCCGCCGACTGCGCGAACGAGAGGAGCACGTCGCCCCGCTCGACCGTGCCGTCGTCCAGCAGCCCCGACCAGAAGGCGACGCCCGCCTCGTCGGCATCGCGCCCGAACCCGTCGGTGTAGAGCCCCTCGACGAACTCCAGCGTGTCGACCGCGGTGTCGAGCAGCCCGTTGGTGGCGGCCAGCAGCGTCGCGACATCGCCAAGGTCGGTGCCCCCGCCGCTCTCGTCGATCACGCCGAGCGTGCCGGCGAGCGCGCCCGGATCGGGGAACGCGCCCGAGGCGAAGCCGAAGAGAACGAACACATCCTCCGCCAGGTCCGAGGTGTCGATCTCGAAGGCCGCGTCCTCGAGCTCGAGCCGCTCGACGCCGGCGACGAAGCTGGTCGCGCCGCCGACGGTGATGTCGAAGCCGCCCTCGGCCGCGTCGATCACCACGCCGGTGATGGGAGCGGCGATCTCGACGGTGTCGAGCCCCGCGCCGCCTTCGACCGTGTCGGCGCCCTCGATGACGAAGATGTCGTCGCCCGTGCCGCCGAGCAGGCTGTCGGCCCCGGCCCCGCCGGTCAGGCTGTCGGCGCCTGCGCCGCCATCGAGCGTGTCGTCGCCCTCGCCGCCGTCCAGCGTGTCGTTGAACGTGTCGGAGAGGGTGATGTCGATCTGGAGGAGCGCCGCCGACGGGTCGGCCGTGAAGTCGCCGATCACCGGGTCGATCACCGCGCCCGGCGCCGTGGTGCCGCCGAGGATGTTGACCGGGGTCGCGTCCGGCAGCCCGACCGAGCCGTTGAAGCCCGGATGGAGCGCGACGACGCCGCCCTCCTCCTCGCCGGTGTCGGGCCCGGTCTGGTTGAGAAAGGCCGCCTCGGTCTCGGTGTTGGCCTCGGTGCCGGCGTCGCGCACCGTCTCGCCGGTGATCGTGAGCGTGACCGGGCCGGTGAAGGCGCCCGCATCGTCGAAGATGCCGAGCAGCAGGGGCTCGTCGGGCGAGGAGAGGAAGGCGTCGTTCGAGGGGATCACCATGGTCGCCCAGGTGAAGAAGCCCGCGCCCACGAGCGCCGGGTCGAGCAGGACGGTCTGGCTGGCCGTCTCGCCGGGGTCGATCGGGCCGCCCACGCCGTCGAAGCCGAAGACCGCCGAGGCGACGCCGCCCTCACCCGTTGTGGCCGCAAACTCGGCATCGATCGTCTCGAGGGTGCCGTCCTCCGCGAGCCGCTCGAGACCCTCGCTCGCCGGCGCGTCGAAGTCGAAGAGGTCGAACGAGCCGTCATGGAAGCCGAACCAGAGCGGCGTCACGAAGGTCCCGCCCTCGGGCAGCAGGTTGGTCACGGTGACGGCGATCGCCTCCGCCGCCCCCGCCGTGTCGCCGAGGATCAGGTCGTTGCCCGCGCCACCCGCGATCAGGTTGGCGCCGTCATCGCCCGTCAGCGTGTCGTCGAAGGCCGAGCCCGTGACGTTCTCGAACCCTTCGAGCACATTGCTGCCGGCCCCGCCGGTCGCCGCGATCACCGGATCGGCCTCGCCGAAGGCCATCTCGCCGAACTCCTCCTGCGTGACCTGGGCGCCGAGATCGACCGAGACGCCCGCGCCCGCCGCCGAGAACAGCGCGGTGTCGACCCCGCCGCCGCCGGAGAGGAAGTCGTCGCCGCCGAAGCCGTGGATCAGGTCGTCGCCGAAATCGCCCTCCAGCACGTTGACCTCGTTGTTGCCGAAGAGCCCGTCATCGAAGACGATGCCGGCGACGTTCTCGATATCGGTCAGCACGGCGTCGTTGATCGTGGTGCCGCCGGCGGCCGGGGGCGCGTCGAGCACGCCGCCGATCTGGCTCGGCTCGCCGCTCGGGCCCGCCGAATTGATGTCGAGATCGACGATCACGCCCGAGAAGGCGCCGCCGGTGGTGCCCTCCTCGAGGAAGGAGAACTCGACGGTGTCGGTGCCGTCGCCGCCGTCGATCGCGTCGAAGCCATCGCTGATGAAGACGTCGTCGCCCTCGCCGCCCGTGAGCGCGTTGGGGCCGGCGCCGCCCTCGAGGACGTCGTCACCCGACCCGCCGACGAGGTTCTCGATGCCGATCAGCACGTCCTGAACGAGCTCGCCCTCGGCCTCGAAGATGGCGACGCCGCTGGCGAGGCTCGCCGCAACCGGCCCCGCGACGGTCTCGAACGAGACGGTGTCGGTCCCGCCCGCCGCCGCGTCGAGATCCTCCGGCAACACGAAGGTGAAGCCCTGGCCGTTGAGCCCCTCGACCGCGGCGAAGACCTCGGTGAAGGTCCCGGTCTCGAGATCGAAGGTGAGCAGCTGGCCGTTCGCGGTCGAGGACGCGAAGAGCCGCCCGTCCGGTGCGATCCCGAGGCCGCGGGGGGCGAGCAGCAGCGGCTCGCCGGCATCGTCGAGCCCGGGGTCGATCGCGGTGAAATCGCCGCTCGCGAGATCGAAGACGAAGACCTGCCCGGGAGCTGCCGCCTCGAGCGAGCCGCCGGTGAAGGGGAATTCCGAGGAGACGATCAGGCTCTCGGCATCGGCGCTCAGGATCACGTCGAGCGGCGAGAAGCCCTCCGGAGCCGCGAAGACCTCGAGCGCGCGGGTCTCGCCATCCACGCGAAAGATGTTGTCCTCGCCCTCGCCGGTCGCCGGGTTGGATCCGTTGCCGATGAAGAGATCACCCGCCGGGTCGAAGACGAAACCGCGGGGGAAGTCGATGTCGGCCGGATCGAAGAAGCCGCCGGTGGGGATGCCGTCGGAGGCCTCGAAGACGCCGGTCTCGCCGTCGAACTGGAACACCGTGCCCTCGGCGCGCGAGCCGACGAAGACGTCGCCGTCGGGCCCGATCACCGCACCGCCCGGATCGACGAAAGCGCCGCTCTCGCCGAGCTGGGCGAAGATGCCGACGAACTCGCCGCCCTGGGTGAATTCGAGCGTCAGGTCGTTGCCCTCCGTGGGCGGCACGAAGCCCGTGTTGATCAGCACATTGGTGGTCAGCGCACCGAACGGGCCGTCGAGGAACACGTCGCGCGGGTCGTTGAGGAGGCTCGTGCCCGGCATGCCCTCGATCTCGGGCACGCCATCGGTCGGGACGGTGCCGAGGAGCTCGCCGGTCTGCCCGTCGATCCGGAGCACGGCGTTGAGCCCCTCGTTGAAGTCACCCGACGAGACCAGAATGTCGAAATCGATCCCCGCACCGAAGAAGGTCTGACCACCGGAACCGGCCATGAAGAGATCGTCGCCATCGGTGCCCTCGACCGCATCGACGACAGCCGCGCTGGTAAAGGGACCCGGCGGCAATGGCAGGATCGAGGGGCCTTCGGGCACGAGATCGATGTCGTTCATTTTGGACTCCGGTGCTGCTTTTTTGCGGCGGTCGCGGTGGACCTGTTCTCGCCCGATGTTCTAGGCCCGCGCATTCACCTGGAGACTTCACGAATCCGATAGATCACATCACATTTTTCGCTATGATCTATGATGCACTGCATCAGTACTGTTTTCCCTCGTTTATTTCGATGACATTGACGTAAGTGTCAGCGCGCGGCGGCACAGCCACTTGGCGCACAGGCCCGCGCGACGGCCTCGCACCCCGCGATCCGGCGCCGAGCCTCACTGACAAGTCCTCCATTGATCACAGCCGCGTGATCGCGCAGGCTCCTCACCGCATCGGCACTTGCACCTCCGCCACTTCATGCCGAGCAAGAAGCGCGGCCCCGAGAGCCGCCAGAGACCATAGGGAGAGACCATGATCACCGAGTTCCGTTCGACCGCCATCGCCGCCATCGCCGCCATCGCCGCGCTCGGCCTGGCGATGCCCGTGGCCGCTGAGGATCGCAGCGACTGGCCCGACAGCTTCTCCGTGGGCACTGCGAGCCAGGGCGGCACCTACTTCGTCTACGGCAATGGCTGGACCAACCTCGTCTCCGAGACGCTCGGCATCCCGGGCGGCGCTGAGGTGACCGGCGGCCCCGTGCAGAACGCCGCCCTCGTCCAGTCGGGTGATCTCGACCTCGGCATGGTCACCATGGGCCCCGCGCGCGACGCGCTCGACGGCAACAGCGCGCTCGCGCCGGGCCTCGTGCACGACCAGATCCGCGCGGTCTTCCCGATGTACAAGACCGCCTTCCACGCGATGACGCTCAAGAGCTCGGGGGTCACCAGCTTCGCCGAGATCCCGGACGGCGCTGTCGTCGGCGTCGGACCGGCCGGCGGCACGCCCGGCACCTACTGGCCCCGCATCCTCGAGGTGCTCGGCAAAGACATCGAGATCCGCCATGGCGGTGCGGCCGACCTCGCCGGCCAGCTCCAGGACGGGCTGATCGACGTCTATGTCTGGGCCGCGGGCATCCCGTTCCCCGCCTTCAGCCAGATCGAGGCGCAGAACGACGTCAATTTCTTCGGCTTCACCGCCGAGGAGCAGCAGAAGGTGCTCGACACCCAGCCGGTGGCGGCCTTCACGATCCCGGCGGGCACCTACACCACGCTCGGCGAGGATCACAGCAGCGTCGCGATGTGGAACTTCGCCATCGCCAATGCCGCGCTGCCGGACGACTTCGTCTATGCGGTGGTCGACACGGTGATGGGTCAGCATGACCGGATGATGGAGATCCACAAGGCGGCGATCGAGTCGATCCCGGCCAATGCCGACAAGAACACCTTCCTGCCCTGGCACCCGGGCGCGGCCCGCTGGTTCGAGGAGCAGGGCATCGACATTCCGGACGAGCTTGTCGCGGAGTGAAATCGCGCGCAGACTGACTGATCAGAGCCGCAGATCGGCCGGACGCGGGATCCCCGCGCCCGGTCGACAACCAGAACAGCGGCCGTCAGGGAGAACGCCGCGATGAGCGACAGGGGCAGGGCCGATACCGCGGCCGAGGCGCCGGAGGGCCACGAGCCCGGGCCGGCTGGAACCTCCATCGAGACTGAGCCGACCGAGGCGGCCACTGCCGATCGAAGCTGGCTGGAGCGCGGCTTCTTCGCGCTTTGCGTGCTCTACAGCGCCTGGCACCTCTACACGCTCAACATCGCCCCGCTCGAGACCTGGACCTTCCGCATTCTGCACATCGCCGGCGCGTTGGTGCTCGGCTTCGGGCTCTCGGCGAGCCTCGCGCTGACCCCGGCATCCGACCGACCGGCACCGCGGACCGCCTCGCTCCTCGGGCTGGCGGCGCTGGTCCCGATCCTCGCGGCCCTCGGCGTCCTCGGATGGGCCGCCGCCGCGCACCAGTCCGGCGGCGCAGCGCCCCCCTGGGCCCTCACCACCTTCGGCTGGGCGCTCAGCGCCGGCACGCTGATCGGCATCGGCGCAGGGCTGGCCTATCCCGCGCGACGCGGCACGCTGCCGCTCGCCGACCTCGCGCTGATCGGCGCGGCGATCGCAGGCTGCGGGTTCATCCTGCTCAGCCTCGATGCGTTCAACCTGCGCCTGCGCGCCGGCACGCCCTTTGCCGACCCCAACAACGCCTGGGCCGCCTTCGCGGTGATCCTGCTGATCCTCGAGCTGACGCGCCGGGTCGCCGGCATGGCGCTCCTCGTGATCGCGCTCGTCTTCATCGCCTATTCGTTCCTCGGCCCCTGGCTGCCCGGCTTCCTCGAGCACAAGGGCTACGACGCCAAGCGCTTTTTCTCCTACATCTTCACTGACAATGGGGTGCTGGGGCCGACGACGGCGGTGTCCTCGACCTATATCATCCTGTTCATCATCTTCGCGGCGTTCCTGCAGGCCTCGCGCGTGGGCGACTATTTCGTCAATGTCGCCTTCGCCACCACGGGACGGATGCGCGGCGGACCGGCCAAGGTCGCGGTCTTCGCCTCCGGTCTGATGGGGATGATCAACGGCACCTCGGCGGGCAACGTCGTCGCCACCGGCTCGCTGACGATCCCGCTGATGAAGCGCGTCGGCTACCGCCCGCAATCGGCCGCGGCGATCGAGGCCTCGGCCTCGACGGGCGGACAGATCATGCCGCCGATCATGGGGGCGGGTGCCTTCATCATGGCCGAGCTCACCGGCATCGCCTACCCCGACATCGTCGTCGCGGCGCTGATCCCGGCGGTGCTCTACTTCGTGTCGATCTACTTCGTCGTCGATTTCGAGGCGCGCCGCCTCAACCTCCGCGGCCTGCGCCCGGACGAGCTGCCGAGCGTCGGGCTGCTGCTGCGACAGGTCTTCCTGTTCATCCCTGTGGTGATCCTGATCGGCGCGCTCTTCGCCGGCTATTCGGTGATCCGGGCCGGCACGCTGGCGATTGCCTCGGCCGTGGTGGTCAGCTGGATCACGCCCTATCGGATGGGTCCGCGCGGCGTGATCGAGGCGCTCGGCGAGGCGACGCGGATGTCGATCCAGATCATCGCGGTCTGCGCCTGTGCGGGGCTGATCGTCGGCGTGATCTCGCTGACCGGCGTCGGCGCGCGGTTCTCGGCGCTCCTCTTCGCGCTGGCCGAGCAGAGCCTGCTGCTCGGGCTCCTCTTCGCGATGATGATCTCCGTGATTCTCGGCATGGGGATGCCGACGACCGCGGCCTATGCGGTGGCGGCCTCGGTGGTGGCGCCGGGCCTGGTGGAGCTGGGC
>CAYORO010000212.1:0-6776 GCA_964406355.1 uncultured Limibaculum sp. | reverse complement strand
CCCGGCCAGGGGTTAAAGGGGATGAGGTTCACCTTGGCCGGGATGACGGCGATCAGCTGCACGAGGCGCTTGGCGTCGGCATCCGAATCGTTCACGCCCTTGAGCATCACGTATTCGAAGGTGATGCGCTCAGCGTTCGAGAGGCGTGGATACCGGCGACAGGCCTCGAGCAGCTCGGCGATCGGCCACTTCTTGTTGATCGGCACCAGATGGTCGCGCACCTCGTCGGTCGTCGCGTGAAACGAGATGGCCAGCAGCGTGCCGCCCTCGGTGCCCCAGCGCGGGATCTCCGGCACCACGCCCGAGGTCGAAAGCGTGATGCGCCGGCGCGAGAGCGAGAGCCCCTCATGGTCCATCGCGATCTGCATCGCGTCGCGCACCTGCTCGGTGTTGTAGAGCGGCTCGCCCATCCCCATCAGCACGATGTTGGAGACAAGGCGCTGCTCGGGCGGGCGCTCGCCGGGGCGCGGCCACTCGCCGAGATCGTCGCGCGCCACCAGAATCTGGCCAACGATCTCGCCGGCGGTGAGGTTGCGCACGAGCTTCTGCGTGCCGGTGTGGCAGAACGAGCAGGTGAGCGTGCAGCCGACCTGGGAGGAGACGCAGAGCGTGCAGCGAACCTCCTCGGGGTTGTTGACGGTCTCGACCTCGTGCCCGCCGGCGATGCGCAGCAGGTATTTCCGCGTGCCGTCGCGAGAAATCTGGCGCGAGACGATCTCGGGGCGGCGGATCTCGAAGGTGCGTGCGAGATCGGCACGGAACCCTTTCGAGAGGTTGGTCATCTCGTCGACGCCGCCGACGCCGCGCGCGTAGATCCAGGCCCAGAGCTGGCCGACCCGCATGCGGAGCTGCTTCTCCGGCACGCCGGCCTCGCGGAGCGCGGCTGCGAGCCCCTCGCGCGTCAGCCCGACGAGGTTGCGCAGACCAGCCGCCTCGGGCGCCCGCCGCGGCAGCGTCGCGAAGTCGGGCTGGAGCGCGGTCGCGGGCGGCCGCTGCATCTCGGGCAAGCTCTTCTGCATGCCGGCCATGTAGCATCGCCGCCGCGTCCGCGCCAGAGCGCTCGCCCCGCGCCCGGGGCAGGCTGGCGTGACGCAGCGCCCGGGTGTAGGACGGGCGGGCAGCCGACGGGAGATCAGCCCATGCCCGAACGTGAGCGGGACGGGGAGAGCGGAGGGTATGACTTCTTCCGGGCCTGGATCAACGCGCATCAGGCCCTCTTCGGGGCTGCGGCGGCCGGCCCTGCCTGGCAGCGCGCCGAGACGCTCTATCGGGCCTGGGCGCAGGTTGTCGACGCCTTTGCCGGAGCCCATGCCGCGCGGCGGGCCGATCCCTCCGCCTCGCCCTTCGACCCCGCCGGCTGGCTGCGGCCCGAGGGGGCGGGCGGCCTTGCCGATCTCCTGCGCTGGCTCGAGGGGCCGGAGCTCTCCGATCTCTTCGGGGCTGAGCGGCTGGCGATCCGGGGCCTGCGCGAGTGGCTCGCCTATCTCGCGGCGGTCGAGCAGATGAAGACGGTGATCGGCGAGGTCTGGCTCGCGGCCTTCGAGCGCTTTGCCACCCGGCTTGCCGAGAGCCCGGCCGCCGAGCGGCCCGACTGGCCCGAGATGCTCGCGCTCTGGCAGGAGATCGCCGCTGCCGAGATCGAGCGTGTGCAGCGCTCGGCGCCCTTCCTGGCGGCGATGCGGGACCTGATCGAGGCCGAGACGGCGCTCCGCCGCGCGGTGCGCCAGCGCGTCGAGCCGCTGGCCGATCTCTGCGGCCTGCCGACCCGGGGCGAGGTCGACGACCTGCACCGCACGGTCACCGATCTCCGGCGCGAGCTCCGGCGGATGCGTGGCGCCCGGCGAGAGGCGACGTGACCGGTCCGCGCGACTGGGACCCCGATCGCGTCGCGGGCCCGGATGCGACCGACTGGGCCGACACTGTCCGGCGCGGTGCCCGAATCTTCGGCACCATGCTGCGCAGCGCGGGCGACCGGTTGCGGATCGCGACCACGCCGAAGCGCGAGATCTGGCGCGACGGCAAGGTCAGTCTCCACCGCTATGCGGGCGCGCCCGACGCGCCGCTCGGCCCGCTCCTGATCGTGCACGGGCTCTTCGGGCGCCAGACCATCGTCGATCTCGAGCCCGAGCGCTCGCTGGTGCGCCGGCTGTTGGCGGGCGGGACCGATCTCTGGATCCTCGACTGGGGAAATCCGAGCCGCGCCGACAGCTTTCTCGACATGGCCGACTATGCGCTCGGTTGGCTCGGTGATGCCTGCGAGGTGGTCGAGAGCGAGACCGGCCGCGTGCCCGCGCTCTTCGGCATCTGCCAGGGCGGGGTGTTCGCACTCTGTCTGGCTGCGCGCGCGCCCGACCGTGTGGCAGGCCTCGCGCTGGCCGTCACGCCGGTCGACTTCCACGCAGATGTGATCGCGGCCAAGGCGACCGGCGGCGAGCCTGGCCTCCTCAACACCTGGGCCCGCGGCCTGCCGCCCGCGACGCTCGATGCCTTCCTCGCCGAGCGCGGGGTGATCCCGGGCGAGACCACGGGCGCGCTCTTCCAGGGGCTCTCGCCGGTCCGCGCGGCGCAGAAATACGGGCCCGATCTCCTCGCGATCGCCGACGATGCCGAGGCGCTCGAGACCTTCCTGCGCATGGAGCTCTGGCTCGCCGACCGGCCCGACCACCCGGGCGCGGCGGCCCGGCAGTGGATCCTCGAGCTCTATGGCGAGAACCGTCTCGCGCTTGGGCAATTCGAGCTCGACGGCCGTCCGGTCGATCTCGGGCGCATCGCCTGCCCGGTGCTCAACATCGTCGCGCGCGACGACCATATCGTGCCGCCCGCCTGCGCGCGCGCGCTCGAGCGGCTGACGGCGAGCCGCGACTATCGCCTGCTCGAGGTGCCCACCGGCCATATCGGCGTCTTCGTCAGCGAGAAGGCGCGCGAGATCGTCGCGCCGGGCCTGCTCGACTGGCTCGATCGGCTCGCACCGGGCCAGTCATCCGCAGCCGTTCCCTCCGCGCCGCCCGGCCGCTCGGGGCTCGGCTCCGGCATGCGCGGGCGATGACGCGCCGCGTGATCGCCCCCTCATGTTCGCCCCGCGGCGATGGTCAAGCGCGTGCGGACACGTTATCAAACTGTCTTGGAGACGCTGCAGACCTATCTGTCCGCTGTGTCAGCACCGGCGGAGCCTGTGCCCGTCCGACAAGGAGGATGCCTGTGACCAGCCTCTCGACCCACAGCCGGCGTCTCGCTCCGGCCTGCCTCGCGATCAGCCTCGGCCTCGTGGCCGCGCTGTCGCCCGGGCAGAGCGCGGCGCAGGGGATCGCGGGTCCCTATCTGGCGGCCGAGCAGGCGGCGACGCGCAACGATGTGTCGGCCGCGGCCGAGCGCTATGCGATGGCGCTGGCGCGCCGGCCCGACGATGTGGTGCTGATCGAGAAGGCGCTGCTCCACCATCTCGGGGCCGACCGGTTCGCCGAGGCCGTGGCGCTCGCCCGCCGGCTCGAGGTTCTGCGCCCGGGCCGCCATCTGGCATTGCTGACGCTGGCCGTCGACGCTCTCGCGCGGGGCGATGCCGAGGCGGCGGCCGAGGCGCTGGCCAAGGGGGCCGAGGGCGGCCCGGCGATCGTCACGCGGCTGCTCGACGGCTGGGCGGAGTTTGCCGCGGGCGATCCGGCGGCGGCAGAGGCGAGCTTTGCGGAGATCGAGGAGGAGGGGCTTGGCGGCAATGCGGGCAAGTTCCTCGCCACCTACCACGGCGCGCTGGTCGCGATCGCGGAGGGCGAGGACGAGACCGGCATCGCCAGGCTCGAGCGGGCACGCGAGGAGGCCGGCAGCGGCACGCGGCGTCTTTCCGTGGCGCTCGCGGGGGCCCAGGCTCGGGCGGGCCTTGCGGACGAGGCGCTCGACGGGCTGCGCGAGCGGCTGTCGCGCACGGTGAGCGATCCGGCCCTCGCCGCGCTCGAGCGGGAGATCGCCGAGGGCGGCCGGCCGGCACCGATCGTCGAGACCGCGGCCGAGGGCGCCGGCGAGGCGCTCTATGGTCTCGCGCAGTACTTCGTGCAGAACCCGCCGGAGCTGATCGGCCTCGCCTATGCGCGGCTGGCCACGGCGCTCGACCCCGCCCATGTCGACGCGCATCTGCTGATCGCCCAGTTCCTGATGGCGCGCGAGCGCTACGAGCTCGCCATCGCGGCCTATGACGCGGTGCCGGCCGAGGCGCCCGAGGGGCTCGATGCCGCGACCGGCAAGGCCCGCGCGCTCGAGGGCAAGGGCGAGGAAGACGCGGCCGTCGAGGCGCTGCGCGACACCGTCGCGCGCTGGCCGGACGAGATCGAGGCGCACAGCGCGCTCGGCGATCTCCTGCGCCGCACCAGCCGCTTCGAGGAGTCGGCCGAGGCCTATGACGGCGCGCTCGCCCTGGTCGACGCGCTTGAGCAGCGCCACTGGGTGTTGCTCTACCAGCGCGGCATCTCGCTCGAGCGCTCGAAGCAGTGGGAGCGCGCCGAGGCGGATTTCAAGGAGGCGCTGGAGCTCCAGCCCGACCAGCCGCTGGTTCTCAACTATCTCGGTTATTCCTGGGTCGAGATGGGGATCAACCTCGCCGAGGCGCAGTCGATGATCGAGCGCGCGGTCGAGCAGCGGCCGCAGGACGGCTACATCGTCGACAGCCTCGGCTGGGTGCTCTACCGGCTCGGCGATTTCGAGGGGGCGGTGAAGCATCTCGGCCGTGCCGTCGAGCTGCGCCCGGTGGATCCGATCATCAACGACCACTACGGCGACGCGCTCTGGATGGTCGGGCGCCGCACCGAGGCCGAGTTCCAGTGGCGCCGGTCGCTCTCCTTCGAGCCCGATGACGAGGATGTGGTCGAGCGCATCCGGCGCAAGCTCGATGTCGGCCTCGACCTCGTGCTCGAGGAGGAGGCCGCGGCCGGCAAGCCCGCGATCATCGGGCAGAACGGCGAGCTGATCACGCCCGAGAATGACGGCGGTTGATGACGGCGGCTGACGCGCTCGGCGCGCGCGAGGCGGG
The DNA here is from genome assembly GCA_964406355.1 of uncultured Limibaculum sp. GTDB lineage: Bacteria > Pseudomonadota > Alphaproteobacteria > Rhodobacterales > Rhodobacteraceae > Thermohalobaculum. Next base: position 1,762 of record CAYORO010000212.1, on the reverse strand, counting down.
CGCCGATCTCGCCTCGGAATTCGCGCCGGCCAAGCTCAACCTTTTCCTGCATCTCCGCGGGCGGCGGCCGGACGGCTACCACCTGCTTGAGAGCCTGGTGGTGTTCCCCGGGCTCGGCGACCGGCTCTGGGCCGAGCCCGCTACGGGCCTTTCGCTTTCGGTCACAGGGCCGTTCGGCGACGGGCTGCCGGCGGATGGCGACAACCTCGTGCTGCGGGCCGCCGCGCGGCTCTCGGCGGGGCAGGGGGCGGCACTCCGGCTCGAGAAATGCCTGCCTGTTGCGTCGGGGATCGGCGGTGGCTCGGCGGATGCGGCCGCGGCGCTCCGTCTCCTCGCGCGACTCTGGGGGGTGGCACTGCCCGAGGGCTGTGCCCTCGCGCTCGGCGCCGATGTGCCGGTGTGCGTCGCCAGCCGGGCGCAGTGGATGGAGGGCGTCGGCGAGCGGCTCTCGCCCGCCCCGCGGATGCCCGCCTGCTGGGTCGTGCTCGCCAATCCGATGGTGGGCGTGGAGACCAGGGCGGTGTTCGCAGCGCTTGAGCGGCGAGACTGTCCGCCGGCCCCGCCGCCCCCGGCCGGGGGCTTCGAGAGCGTCGCGTCGCTGGTCGGGTGGCTCGCCGAGACGCGCAACGACATGCAGGCGGCCGCCATCCGCCTCTGCCCGCCAATCGCCGAGGTGCTCGAGGCGCTCGCGCCCGCGCCGCTGGTGCGGATGTCGGGATCTGGCGCGACCTGTTTCGCGCTCCACGAGACCGAGGCCACGGCGCTTGATGCCGCCCAGCGCCTGCGCAGCGCGCGCCCCGGCTGGTGGGTCGCCGCGGCTCCCCTGCCGGCGACCCCCGGGGCCGACTGAGCCGCCTCAGGCCACCCGGTCGGTGACGAAGCGCGCGATCTCGGAGAGCGCCCGTCGCACCGGGCTGTCCTCGAACGCATCGAGCGCCTCGACCGCCGCCGCGCCGTGCCGTCGCGCCGCCGCCAGCGTGTCCGCCAGCGCGCCCGTGTGGTGCAAGAGTTCGACCGCCCGCTCGAGATCGCCCTCGCGCTGGTCGCCCTTGGCGATGCAGCGGCTCCAGAAGGCAAGGTCCTCCTCCTCGGCGCGCGCGACCGCGAGGATCACCGGCAGCGTCACCTTGCCCTCGCGGAAATCGTCGCCCGTGTTCTTGCCGAGTGCGGCCGTCGCGCCGCCATAGTCGAGCAGGTCGTCGGCGAGCTGGAACGCCATGCCGAGCCCGTCGCCGAAGCGCCGGAGCGCCTCGACCCGCGCATCAGAGGCCGCCGAGATCACGCCGCCCACCTCGGTCGCCGCAGCGAAAAGCGCGGCCGTCTTGCCCCGGATCACCTGATCGTAGCGCGGCCGCGTGGTCGAGAGATCCCGCGCCGTCGTGAGCTGAAGCACCTCGCCCTCGGCGATCACCGCCGCCGCGCCCGAAAGGATGTCGAGCACCCGGAGCGAGCCGGTCTCGACCATCAGCTGAAAGGCCCGCGCGAACAGATAATCGCCGACCAGCACGCTCGACTTGTTGTCCCAGAGGATGTTGGCCGAGGCCCGTCCGCGGCGCTTCTCGCTCTCGTCGACCACGTCGTCATGCAACAGCGTCGCGGTGTGGATGAACTCGACGACCGCCGCGAGGCGCACATGGTCCTGCCCCTGATAGCCGCAGAGCTGGGCCGCCGCGAGCGTGAGGATCGGCCGGAGCCGCTTGCCGCCCGCCTCGATCAGATGCGCCGAGATCGCCGGGATGCGCGGCGCGTGCTCGGAGGCCAT
>CAYORO010000211.1:0-6787 GCA_964406355.1 uncultured Limibaculum sp. | reverse complement strand
GGCCCGGCCCCGCACGCAACGCCAGCCATCGCGCGGCGGGGGGCGGCGGCGGGGGGCGGCGGCGGGGGCGGGCGGGTGGGACGCCGACGCCCCCCGCCGTGCCGTCTGCCGCGCCCTCTGCCGCACCGCGTCCGTCAGTGGCCGGACCGCTTCTGCGCCGCCTCGAAGGCCGCCTTCTGCTCCGGGCTGGCCTCGGTCTGATGCTGCTCACGCCAAGCGTCATAGGGCATGCCATAGACGATCTCGCGCGCCTCCGCCTTGCCGATCCCGAGGCCCGCCTCGGCGGCCGCCTCCTCGTACCAGCGGCTGAGGCAGTTCCGGCAGAACCCCGTCAGGGTCATCATGTCGATGTTCTGCACATCGGTCCGCTCGCGGAGATGATCGCGCAGCCGACGATACACCGCCGCCTCGAGCTTCTCCTCCGTCTCCCGGTCAATCTCGGTCATCGATCTCCTCCATCTCACCTGGCCCGCCAAGTGGGCGCCGCACGCCGCGCGCGCCACCCCTGTCAGGCAAGCTCGGCCACCGCGCCCGCGATGGCGGGCGCAAGCCGCGCGCACCAGGCCTCCTGCCCCTCGCGCGCGCCGATCAAATCCTGCCGGATCTCGATCAGAACATGGGGGATGCCGCGGCGCGTCCCGTGCTGCCACATGCAGTCGCCCTGCAAACGTCCCGTATAGGGCTCGTTGTCCCCTACCACGAGCCCTGGGTCGGCCGTGAGCCGCGTCATCAGCGGCCGCACCAGCCGGTCGTCGCGGTCCCAGAGCAGCGCCGCGTGCCAGGGTCGCGGCCCACGCCCGGCATAGTGCGGCGTGAAGGAGTGGATCGAGACGAGCACCGGCGCCTCGCCTCGTGCGATCACCCCGTCGAGCGCCGCATCGATTGCCGCGTGATAGGGCCGCCAATAGGCCGCCAGACGCCGCTCGATCTCGGCGCCATCGACCCGCGCATTGCCCGGCACCACCGTCCCGTCCGAGAGCCGCATCACCAGCGTCGGGTCGTCCTCGCCGCGATTGGGGTCGATCACCAGCCGCGAGACCGTCGAGAGCACCGCCCCGGCCCCGAGCCGCGCCGCGAGCCCGAGCGTGACCGCCCGCACGCCGATATCGTAGGCGATGTGGCGCTCCATCTCGCGCTCGGGCAGGCCGAGCGAGCCGATCTCCGGCGGCACCCGGTTTCGCGCATGATCGCAGACCAGCACGAGGCGCGAGAGCGCGCCCGGCCCGGTGCCGGCGGCGAGCGTCTCGACCGGATCGATCTCCGCCCCGGTGCCGACCGCGCCATCCGCCGATCCCGTCGTCCCGCGCCCGTCCATACCGCCCCCGTGTCAATTCTTGAAACTGTCGCATGCGCCGACGATAAGGCCGTGAGCGCGGAGCACCCCGTGCCATAACGAGAAACGACACAGAGGACCACGCCCATGCAGCGCCGCCGCCGAGCCGTCAAGATCGTCGCAACCGTCGGTCCGGCAAGCAGCACCCGAGAGACGCTCCGCGCGCTCTTCGAGGCCGGTGTCGACATGTTCCGCCTCAATATGAGCCACGGGACCCATGAGGAGATCCGCGAGCGCTACAACACCATCCGCGAGATCGAGCACGAGATGCAGCGCCCGATCGGGGTGCTGGGCGATCTCCAGGGCCCGAAACTGCGCGTCGGGCGTTTCTCCACCGGGCCGCTCCAGCTTGCGACGGGCGCGCGCTTCCGCTTCGATCTCGACGAGACCGAGGGCGACGAGACCCGTGTGCGCCTGCCGCATCCCGAGATCTTCGCCGCCCTCGAGCCAGGCGCACGGCTGCTGGTCAATGACGGCAAGATCCGCCTCAAGGTCGTGTCCTGCGACGAGACCCATGCCGATTGCGAGGTGATCGCCGGCGGCGAGATCTCCAACAACAAGGGCGTCAACGTGCCCGATGTGGTGCTCCCGCTCGCGGCGCTGACCGAGAAGGACCACCGCGACCTCGCCTTCGTCCTCGATCTCGGTGTCGACTGGATCGCGCTCAGCTTCGTGCAGCGGCCCGAGGACGTGATCGAGGCGCGCGAGATCGTCGGCGACCGGGCGGCGATCATGGTCAAGATCGAGAAGCCGGCCGCCGTCGACCGGTTCGACGAGATCCTCGCGGTGGTCGACGGGGTGATGGTCGCGCGCGGCGATCTCGGCGTCGAGATGCCGATCTCCGAGCTGCCCCCGATCCAGAAGCGCCTCATTCGCGACTGCCGGCGCGTCGGCAAGCCGGTGATCGTGGCGACCCAGATGCTCGAGAGCATGATCTCCTCGCCGATGCCGACGCGCGCCGAGGTCTCGGATGTCGCCAACGCGATCTATGAGGGCGCCGATGCAGTGATGCTCTCCGCCGAATCGGCGGCAGGGCAGTATCCGGTCGAGGCCGTCTCGATGATGGACTCGGTCGCGCGCAATGTGGAGACGGGCGAGCTGTACCACATCGCGATGGGGATGGGCGTCGGCATCGAGCGGCGCACGGTCGCCGATGCGATTACCGCCGCGGCCCGCTCGGTGGCCGAGGCGACCGACGTCAAGGCGATCTGCTGCTTCACCCATTCGGGCACCACGGCGATGCTGGCGGCCCGCGAACGCCCGGGCGTGCCGATCCTGGCGCTGACACCGTTCGACCGCACGGCGCGCCGGCTCTCGGTTGTCTGGGGCCTGCACTGCATGATCACCGCGCCCGTGGAGCGGTTCAAGCTCGCGGTCGTCAACGCGATCCGGGCGGCCAAGCGCGACGGCTTTGCCGAGATGGCCGACAACATCATCGTTACCGCGGGCGTGCCGTTCAACATGCCCGGCACGACCAACATTCTCCGCGTCGCCCCGATGGACGAGCGGCTGATCTACGAGAGCGGCGTCGAGTAGACCCCGCCCCCCTCGGAGCCGCTCCGCGGACTTGCGCGGGCCGGCGCCCCTGGGGCAGACAGGAGCGCCGCCACGTCCGGATCCAGATGCACCGTCTCTATCACCTCCCGCTCTCGCCCTATTGCCGCAAGGTGCGGCTCGCGCTCGCCGAGAAGCGCGTCGAGGCGGAGCTCGTGGAGGAGCGCCCCTGGGAGCGGCGGCTCGACTTCCTGCGGCTCAATCCCGCGGGCAAGGTGCCGGTGCTGATCCTCGACCGCGGACGCACGGTGGCCGGCTCGGGCCCGATCCTCGAATTCCTCGAGGAGACCATCCCCGACCCGCATCTCTTCCCCTCCGAGCCCTTCGCGCGGGCCGAGATGCGCCGGGTGATCGACTGGTTCGACGACAAGTTCGCCCGCGAGGTGACCGACAACCTGCTGTTCGAGCGCGTGACCAAGCGGCTCGCACGCGCGGGTTACCCCGACGGCGCCTGCCTCAAGGCCGGCAGCAAGAACATCCGGGTGCATCTCGACTACGTCACCTTCCTGCTCGAGGGGCACAACTGGCTCGCCGGGCCCAAGATGACCGCGGCCGATCTCGCCGGCGCGGCGCATCTCTCCTGCCTCGACTATCTGGGCGATGTGCCCTGGGCCGAGTATCCGGCGGTGCGGGACTGGTATGCGGTGATGAAGTCGCGCCCCTCCTTCCGCGGGCCGCTGGCCGACCATCTGCCGGGCTTCCCACGCCCGCCGGCGCATTACGCCGATCTCGATTTCTGAGCGCTCACGCCCGGGTCACGCCAAGGTGTCGGCGCAGGGCTGGGCGGCCGTTAGGGAAGCCTCCCACCTCCGGTCCGGTATCATTCGGAGGACGCCATGACCCGCCTCACGCCCCATCCCGGCCTTTGGGCCGTCGCGCTCGTCACGCTGCTGGGGGCCTGCGCCCCCAACCCCTATGACGGGACCACCGACAGGCCTCGGTTCGGCGCCGGTCTCACCGCCGATCGCGTCGCGGGCCGCTGACCGCGCGGGCGCGGTGCCCCATATCTCCGACATGTTCCCGCCGGAGAACCGCCATGCCCCGCCTCGCCCCCCATCCCGGCCTTTTGGCCGTCGCGCTCGTCGCGTTGCTGAGTGCCTGCGCGCCGAGCCCCTATGACCGGACCACCCGCGACGTGCCCCAGATCGGCGCCGGCATGACTGCAGGCCGTGTCGCCGGGCGCTGAGCACCGGGCGCGAGCCCTGAGGCTGGCGCCGCCCCGGGCGGAGGCGGTATCGGAGGGCATGAGCGATGCGACACCCCCGATCCACCCCGAGCCATCCCTCCGCCCCGCGCCATCCCTCCGCGCCGAACTGGCCATCGAGGCGCGCGCGGCCGGGTTCGCGGATCTCGGCGTCACGACGCCGGGGGGCATGGCGCGCGCGGGGCTCCGGCTGAGCGACTGGGTCAGCGCGGGCCATCACGGCGAGATGGGCTGGATGGCCGAGCGGCTCGACTGGCGGGCCGATCCGGCCGCGCTCTGGCCCGCGGCGCGCTCGGTGGTGATGCTCGCCCACCCTTATGCGCCGGCCGCGGATCCGATCGAGGTGCTCGCCCGCCCCGACCGTGCGGCCATCAGCGTCTATGCCCAGGGCCGGGACTATCACGACGTGGTCAAGAAGGCGCTCAAGCGGCTCGGGCGCTGGCTGATCGCGCGCGCCGCCCGCGAGGGCCTCGAGGCCGAGATCAAGGTCTTTGTCGACACCGCGCCTGTGCCCGAGAAGCCGCTCGCCGAGGCGGCCGGACTCGGCTGGCAGGGCAAGCACACCAATCTCGTCTCGCGCCGGCTCGGCTCGTGGTTCTTCCTCGGCGCGATCTTCACCACGCTTGATCTCGACCGCGACGAGCCCCATGCCGACCGCTGCGGCACATGCCGGCGCTGCCTCGACATCTGCCCGACGGCGGCGTTCCCAGCCCCCTACCTGCTCGATGCGCGGCGCTGCATCTCGTACCTCACCATCGAGCTCAAAGGCGCGATCCCGCGGCCGCTCCGCCCACTGATCGGCAACCGGATCTATGGCTGCGACGATTGCCTCGCCGTCTGCCCGTGGAACCGCTTCGCCGCCGAGGCCCATGCGGCCTATGCGCCCCGCGAGGCCGAGCCGCCACTGCTCGCCGAGCTCGCGACGCTCGACGACGCAGGCTTTCGCGCACGGTTCTCGGGCTCGCCGGTCAAGCGGATCGGCCGGGCGCGGTTCCTCCGAAACGTCGCTGTGGCGATCGGCAATTCCGGGCTGCCCGCGCTCCTGCCCGCAGCACGGTGCCTCGCGGCCGACCCCGAACCGCTCGTGGCGGGCCATGCGCTCTGGGCCCTCGGCCGGCTCGACCCCGAGGCGCTGCCCGCCGCAGCCCCGGCCGACCCCATGCTCGCCGAGGAATGGCGCGCGGCCCGCGGGGCTTGACCGCACCGCCGCCGCTGCGCGAGATCCGGGGCATGCCCACCCTCCTCTCCTTCGGCCATGGCTACAGCGCGCAAGCGCTCGCCCGCCGCCTGATGGCGCAAGGCTGGCGCGTGATCGGCACCACCCGCACATCCGAGAAGGCGGCTCGCCTCCGCCAGACCGGCGCCGACGCGCTCCTTTGGCCCAGCGTCGACCCCCGCCCCGCGCTCGGCGAGGCGACGCATCTGCTGCTCTCGGTCGCCCCCGGCGAGGCGGGCGACCCGGTGCTCGAAGCCCTCACCCCCGCCCTCCGAGAGGCCGCGCCCCGACTCGCCTGGGCGGGCTATCTCTCGACGACCGGGGTTTATGGCGATCGGCAGGGCGGCTGGGTCGACGAGACCTCGCCCTGCACCCCCGCCACCCGCCGCGGCCGCTGGCGCCTCGCGGCCGAGACCGCCTGGACCCGCCTCCACGCCGAGGCCGGCCTGCCGCTCCACATCTTCCGCCTCGCCGGGATCTACGGCCCCGGCCGCGGCCCCTTCGCCAAGGTCCGCGACGGCACAGCGCGGCGGATCCTCAAGCCCGGACAGGTGTTCTCCCGGATCCATGTCGAGGACATCGCGACCACCCTCGAGGCATCGATCGCGCGGCCCAAGCCGGGCGCGGTCTACAATCTCTGCGACGATCTCGCCGCGCCGCCCGAGGATGTGATCGCCCATGCGGCCGAGCTCCTCGGCCTGCCGGTGCCGCCGGGTGTGCCCTTCGAGGAAGCCGAGATGACCGAGATGGCCCGGAGCTTCTACGCCGAGAGCAAGCGCGTCTCGAATGCCCGGATCAAGGACGAGCTCGGGGTGCGCCTCGCCTACCCGACCTATCGCGAGGGGTTGGCCGCCCTCCTCGCGGCCGAGACCGCGCGCGGCTCAGCCGATCCGCCGGAGTGACGCCTCGCCTGCGCGCATCGGCCCGCCCGCCCGGTCGAAGCGCAGATGCGCCAGCCCCTCGCCGCCCGCCTGGCTGAAGAGCGTGCCGGCCGGCTTGCCCTCGGCATCCGTCACCGGGGTGCCCGGGGCGGCCGCGCCCTCCACCGCCACCCGAACGAGCCCCTTGCGCAGCTCCGCCTTGTGCTTCATCCGGGCCGTCACCTCCTGCCCGACATAGCAGCCCTTTCGGAAATCGACGCCGTTCAGCCGCTCGAACCCCGCCTCGAGGATGTAGGTCTCGTCCGGGATCAGCTCGACGCCTGTCTCGGGCACGCCCAGCGCCACCCGCCGGGCGTCGTGATCGGCACGGACCCCGTCCGCAACGCCCAACGCCGCGAGCGCTGCCCCCGCATCGGGCGCATAGATCCGAACGCCCAGCGCCGGATCCCTCGGATCCCGCGCCACGCGCGCCCCCTGGCCGGGGGCGGCGGATGCATCTGGTGGATGTTCGGGCGTGCCCTCGTGACGTCGCGGCCCCCGTTGCCGGAAGGGTTGCCGCCGGTTCCTGCCCTCGACCCCGACGTCGACCGCGTGCTCGC
>CAYORO010000210.1:0-6801 GCA_964406355.1 uncultured Limibaculum sp. | reverse complement strand
TTTCGAGCTCAACGTCTTCAAGCCGATGATGATCTACAATCTCTTGCAGTCGATGCAGCTCCTCGGCGATGCGGCCGTGGCCTTCACCGACAACTGCGTCAGCGGCATCCAGGCCAACGAGGATCGCATCACCAGGCTGATGAACGAGAGCCTCATGCTCGTCACAGCGCTCGCGCCCGAGATCGGCTACGACAACGCGACCACGGTGGCCAAGACCGCCCACAAGAACGGCACGACCCTCAAGGAAGAGGCGATCCGGCTCGGCTACGTCGATGAGGAGACCTTCGACCGCGTCGTGGTGCCGGCCAACATGATCGGTCCGAAATGATCCGCGCCGCGCTCTGTCTCGCCGCCCTTGCGCTTGCCTCCCCCGCCGCTGCCGGCGAGGAGGCCGACCGGCTGTTCGGGCTCATCGCCGAGCGGCTGTCGCTGATGGAACCCGTCGCGGCTTGGAAGGCCGCCCGCGGCGCGCCGGTCGAGGACCTCGCCCGTGAGGCGGTCGTGCTGGAGAAGGCGACCGCGGGGGCGGCGGACCGGGGGCTCGACCCGGACACCATTCGCCCCTTCTTCGAGGCACAGATCGGGGCGGCCAAGGACATCCAGTGGTGCTGGATCGATCGCTGGGAGAGCGGCGCGGCCGCCCCACCGGCCGAGCCGCCTGACCTCGTCGAGGACATCCGGCCGGAGCTGATCCGCCTCGGCGACGCGATCCTGAGCGCGCTCCGCGCCCGGCTCGCGGGTGGCCCGATCACGCCGGCGGAGCAGGCGGGCTTCGCCGATGCCGTCGCGATCGAGTGCCTGGGCGAGGAGGCACGCGACGGCGTCTTCGCGGCCCTGACAGGCGTCCGGATGGCGGAGTGACCGACCCGGTCCGGCCGGCAAGGCCGCCGGATGCCGAGCACCTCACGGCAATCGCGCGGGCGGCCTATGCGCCCTATGTGGTTGCCATCGGGCGCGAACCGCCGCCCATGCTCCAGGACTTCGCGGCCGACATCCCGGCCGGCCGGGTGCTGGTGGCGGGCGACCCGCCTGCGGGCTTCGTCGTGAGCTATGCGCGCGCCGGGGACTGGCATGTGGAGAACCTCGCCGTCGCGCCCGAGGCGCAGGGGCAGGGCCTCGGCCCTCGGCTCCTCGCCGCCGCCGAGGCGCTGGCGCGCGCCGCCGGGCACATGCGCGTCACGCTCTACACCAATGCGGCGATGGCGCCGGCCCTCGCCCTCTACCCCCGGCTCGGCTATCGTGAGGTGGCGCGGCGCACCGAGCATGGCCTCCACCGTGTCTATTTCGAGAAGGAGCTCTGGTGAGCGACGGCCCCAAACTCGTCAATCTCCGCCGCGCCCGGAAAGCCCGCGCCCGTGAGGAGGCTCGCTCGCAGGCCGATGCCAACGCCGTGCGCCATGGCACGCCGCGGACGCTCCGCGATCTCGCCGAGGCCCGCGCCGCCAAGGCCGAGCGCGACCTCGAGGGGCATCGCCGCGCGCGCCGCGATCCCGAAGACCCCGAGGCGTGAGCGCCGCTGACGGGCCGGACCGCCCGGTCAAACACTCGCTGACGATCCGGGGCCACCGCACCTCGGTGAGCCTCGAGGCCGCCTTCTGGCAGGAGTTCCGCCGGATCGCCGAACGCCGTGGGCTCTCAATCAACGCGCTCGCCGCCGAGATCGACGCGGCCCGCACACCGCCAGCCTCGCTCGCCTCGGCGATCCGGGTCTATGTGCTGTTGGATCTCAGGGCGCGCCTCGGTTGAGCCCGGCGAGATAGGCGACAAGGTCCTCGATCTCGGCGGCCGTCAGGCGCGGGCCGCCATAGAGCGGGTCGTCGGCCTCGAGCCGCTGGCCCGGGGCGTAGAAGGACGGCATCTCGGTCGCGGGGTCGATCGCCTCGGGCGCGACGATCCAGAGCCGGATCACGCCCGCCTCGCGCGTGCCGAAGGGCGACGGATCCGCGTCGGCCGGCCCGTGGCACACCGTGCAGCCCGCCGCCTCGGAGCCGTAGAGCGCGCGACCGGCATCCGGGTCGCCCGCAGCTCCGGTCAGGCTCTGGGCGATCCGCGCCCCGTCGGTGATCCGGTAGGCGACGATAGGCTCGGCCGCGACGGACGGCCCCGGGGCGAGCCCCTTGAGCGCCACGCCGAGCAGGGCTAGGCCGAGGGCATGACGGAGCCATCCGACACGCCACGCCCCGCTGCCGAGCTCGATGCGCGCGGTCTGCTCTGCCCGCTGCCGGTGCTGAAGACCCGCAAGCGGCTCCAATCGCTCACCACCGGGGCGGTCCTCAAGGTGCTCGCCGACGACCCGGCCGCGCGCATCGACATCCCGCATTTCTGCAGCGAGCAGGGGCATGGGCTGCTCTCGGTCGAGGACACCGCCGATGGCGCGCTGGTGTTCCTCCTGCGCAAGGACGGCTGAGGGGCCGGCGCGCCCCTCAGCGGAAGGCGGCACAGGGGTCCTCCCGCTCGGCCCGTGCAGAGAACCACACGAAGTCGTAAGGCAGCGCGTCTTGGGGGTAGTCGGCGAGGGCCCGGCGCCCCTCGGAGACCTCCACCTGGCCGAGGCTCAGCACCTCGAGTGCTGCATCGGAGAGGCCGAGCGCCAGCGGCACCCCGCGATCGATCCGCGCATGGCCGTTTCCGGTGATCAGAACGACGCGGCCCCCGCCCGCCGCCGCGGCCCGCCGCGTGGCATGGGCGAAGCGTGCATCGCGGAGGCGCTGGACCTCGACCATCGGCGCCGCCGCCGCCGCCGGAAGGGCGTTGCAATGGGAAGCCACCATCTCGGCCTCGGCCTCCGCCTGCATCTCGGGCGGGAGGGGCTCGCCGAGGCCGTAGGCCGCGCCGCCGGTACCGAAGGCCCGCTTCGCCCCCTCGCGCGCGGCCTGCCCGATCGCACCCCGCGAGATGCCGCCGCCCGCGACATAGGCACCCGCTGCCGCCTCGAAGACCGGGCGATACATCTCCCAGTCGGGCCAGCCCAGCCGCGCCCAGCCGATCGCGGGGCCGATCTCGCCCGGCGCACCGCCCTCCTCGAGGAACACCGCGATCCCCTGCTCGCTCGCCTCGGGCACCATCTCGAAGGCGATGCCGGCCGGCGCCAGCCGCTCCACCAGCCAGGCCTGCCGCGCATGGTGGACCGCGTTGTCATGCACCTCGCCGAGGATCGCGACATCGGCCTCCGCGAGCCGCGCAGCCAGCGCCTCCGGCGTGATCGGAGCGCCCGCCGCCATGTCCCAGACGGTGGCCTCCAGCGGGTGCCCGTCGCCCGCAGGCGCAAGCGGCGAGGGGCTGCAGGCGGCGAGGAGCCCGGCAAGGGCGAGGGCGAGGCTCTGCATCTCGGGGCGTCTCCTAGCGGTGTGGCAGGGAACTCGTGACCGGGAGGCTAGGCCGCTCGGGCCGCGATGCAACATCGCCCGCGCGTGAAGGTCGATCACGGGGTGTCGAGCTCGGCGGTCATGGCGAGCCGGCCATCCGCGCCGCGCACCCAGAGCGCGAGGCCCGCACCTTCCGGTCGCGCGCAGGTCTCGAAGCGCTCGCCCGCGAAGACCGGCGCCGTCGCGCGGAACGCGTAGCGGGCGGGCGCCGTGTGGCCCATCCCGCGCGCAAGCTCGAGGAGCAGCGTCGCGAGCAGCGGGCCGTGCACGACGAGACCCGGATAGCCCTCGCTCTCGGCATGATCGGGGTCGTAGTGGATCCGGTGCCCGTTGAAGGTGAGCGCGGAGTAGCGGAAGAGCAGCACCGGGTCCGCGACCCAGGCCTCCGACGCCGTCTCGTCCCGCGGCGCCTCGGCGGGCACGCGCGTCCCGCCATCCGCGCCGCGATAGACGAGGTCCTGCGCCTCGGTCACCGCGAGCCCGGTCGGCCCGTGCACCTCATGGACGAGCGTGACGAGGGTGAACGGCCCCTTGCGCCCGGATTTCTGGGCAAGGCTTTCCAGTCGCGACACTTTTCGCGCCCGGGCGCCGACCGGGAGCGGGCCGCGGACCTCGAAGCGCCCGCCGGCCCACATCCGCCGCGCCGCACCCATCGGAGGGACAATCCCGCCCGGCCGCCCGGTCGCCGGATGCCCGTCCGGCCCGAGCTCGGCGGGAGGCACCGCCTGGCGGAAATGGAGCCAGTGCCAGAGAAGCGGCAATGGCTCGCCCTCGGCCGGAGCCGGACGGTCGATCCCCAGCGCCGCCAGCAGCGCCGCCCCGGGCCACGGGTCGATCACGTCCTCGAGGGTCACGCTCCGCCCGATCCAGCTCTCCGCCCCGTCCGCCATCATGCTCCCTTGTTCCCGCGATCTGGCGCCGCTAGCTCGTCGCCATGCCGGTCACCACCGTCCACAGCCTGGATCACCTCGTCCTCACGGTCGCAGACCTCGACCGCACCGTCGAGTTCTACACCGATCTCCTCGGAGTGCGCCTGATCCGCTTCGGCGAGGGGCGCCTCGCGCTCGGCTTCGGCACGCAGAAGATCAACCTCCACCTCGCCGGCGGCGAACTGGAGCCGAGGGCACACCGCCCTGTGCCCGGCTCGGCCGATCTCTGTTTCCTGGTGACCGAGCCCGTCGAAGAGATCGCCGCGCGACTGGCAGGAGAAGGCCGAGCCGTCGAGCTTGGCCCCGTGGCGCGGACCGGGGCGACCGGCCCGATCACCTCGATCTATCTGCGCGACCCGGACGGCAACCTGATCGAGCTCGCCAACCCGGCCTGACCCGTGCCGTGCAGACGCGGAACAGGCGCGCTGGTCGCTCAGACGGAGAGGGTGGCGACACCTCCATGGGCGGCCGACCAGGCAAGCGGCGCGTCGAGAAAGGCGCGTGCCTCGGCCAGCGCTGCTTGGTCGAAGGCGCGGCGCTCTTCGGCCACCGCCAGCACATGGCGCCAGGTCGCGAGATGGTGGAGCGCGATCCCATGTGCCGCGAGGCGCCCCGGCACCTCGGCGAAGACGTCGTAGTAGAAGAGCACAAGCGTGTGCGCGCATTCCCCGCCCGCCTCGCGGAGCGCGGTGACGAAATTGACCTTTGAGCCGCCATCGGTCGTCAGGTCCTCGACGAGCAGCACCCGCTGGCCGTCGCGCAGATCCCCCTCGATGCGTGCGTCGCGGCCGAACCCCTTGGGCTTCTTGCGGACATAAAGCATCGGCAGCGCCATCCGCTCGGCGATCCAGGCGGCGAAGGGGATGCCCGCCGTCTCGCCGCCCGCCACCGCGTCGAAGCGCTCATAGCCCACCTGTGCAGCCAGATGCGCGACAGCCAGATCCATCGCCGCGCCGCGGGCCCGCGTGGAGGAGATGAGCTTGCGGCAGTCGATATAGACCGGGCTCGCGAGGCCGGAGGTGAGCTTGTAGGGCTCATCCCCGCGGATATGCACGGCGCCGATCTCGAGCAGCATGCCCGCGATCGCCCGCCCCGCCTGATCGGCCATCGGTGCCGCTGTTCCAGAGCTCACGCCGGCTCCTCCCGCCAATGAATGTCGATGCCGGGATCGAAGACCGTGAGCGGCCCGTCGCCCGTGTCCAGCCGCCGGGGCAGCGCCTGGGGCGCCGCCTCGCGGATGAGCCGCACCCGTGCCTCGTTGGGCGCGCGGCCGTAGAACGCCGCCCCGTGGAGCGCCGCGAAGCCCTCGAGCCGGTCGAGCGCACCCTCGCGGTCGAACACCTCGGCGAGGATCGGCAGCGACACCGGCGCGGTGAAGCACCCCGCACAGCCGCAGTCCGAGAGCTTGGCGGGATCCGTGTGGGGCGCGCTGTCGGTGCCGGAGAAGAACCGCGGATCGCCCGAGACGGCAGCCGCGACCAGCGCTTGGCGGTGCGTCTCCCGCTTGGCGACCGGCAGGCAGTAGTAGTGCGGGCGGATGCCGCCGGCGAGGATCGCGTTGCGGTTGATGACGAGGTGGTGGGTGGTGATCGTCGCGGCGATCCCCTCTCCGCCCATCACATAGGCGACACCGTCGGCCGTGGTCACATGCTCGAGCACCACCCGCAGGCCCGGCACGCGGCGGCGCACGGGATCGAGCACCCGCTCGAGGAACACCGCCTCGCGGTCGTAGATGTCGACCTCGGGGTCCGTCACCTCTCCGTGGACGCAAAGCGGCACGCCGATCTCGGCCATCCGCTCGAGCACGGGGATCACCCGCTCGATCTCGCGCACGCCCGAGGCGGAGTTGGTGGTCGCCCCCGCGGGATAGAGCTTGACCGCCGCGATCACGCCCTCGGTCGCGGCGCGCGCCACGTCCTCGGGGTCGGTCGTCTCGGTGAGATAGAGCGTCATCAGCGGCTCGAAGCCGGTCTCCGCAGGCAGCGTCGCCAGGATCCGCGCGCGATAGGCCGCGGCATCCGCCCCGGTCACCACGGGCGGCACGAGGTTGGGCATCACGATCGCGCGGCCGACATGCGCAGCCGATACGGGCGCGACGGCCGCCATCATCGCACCGTCCCTGAGATGCAGGTGCCAGTCGTCCGGGCGGCGTATGGTGAGCTCGGTCATCGCCCGCCTCATAGCGCGGCGCGCGGGGTCGGGGAAGCGCCCCGTCGCGCGGGATCAGGCGAGATCGGGAAAGAACCGGTCCCCCGGCGAGAGCGTGAAGATCTCGACGCCCTCCTCGGTGACCCCGACCGAGTGCTCGAACTGCGCCGAGAGGGATTTGTCGCGCGTGACGGCGGTCCAGTTGTCCGCCAGCGTCTTGGTGTGCGGGCCGCCCAGATTGATCATCGGCTCGATGGTGAAGATCATGCCGGGCTTGATCACCGCGCCCTCGCCCTCCTTGCCATAGTGCAGCACGTTGGGCGCGTCGTGGAACACGCGGCCGAGCCCGTGGCCGCAGA
>CAYORO010000209.1:0-6810 GCA_964406355.1 uncultured Limibaculum sp. | reverse complement strand
AGTTCGAGGGCGCGTGCTTCGCCAAGACGATCTACTTCTCTGCTTAGGCGGAGACCGAGATCTACTCCACCACCACGCGGTTCGGCAGCATCGTCGAGAACATGGTCCGCGATCCGCAGACCCGCGCGCTCGACTTCGCCGATGACAGCCTGACGGCGAATATGCGCTGCGCCTACCCGCTCGACTATATCTCCAATGCCTCCGCGACCGGCCTCGCCGGCATACCGAAGACGATCGAGATGCTCACCTGCGACGCCTTCCGCGTGATGCCGCCGATCGCGCGCCTGACGCCGGCGCAGGCGATGTACCACTTTCTCTCGGGCTTCACCGCCAAGGTCGCCGGCACCGAGAAGGGCCTGACCGAGCCGACGCCGACCTTCTCCACCTGCTTCGGGGCGCCCTTCATGACGCGGCGCCCGGAGGTCTATGGCGATCTGCTGCGCCGCAAGATCGCCGAGACCGGCGCCGCCTGCTGGCTGGTGAATACGGGCTGGACCGGTGGTGCCCATGGCGAGGGCTCGCGGATGCCGATCCGCGCGACCCGGGCGCTCTTGCGCGCCGCGCTCGACGGCTCGCTCGCCGGGGCCGAGTTCCGCACGGATGCGAATTTCGGCTTCGAGGTGCCGGTCTCGGTGCCGGGCGTCGCCGATGTGCTGCTCGACCCGCGCAAGACCTGGGCCGACCCCGCCGCCTATGACCGTCAGGCCGCGCGGCTGGTCGCCATGTTCGTCGAGAACTTCGCGCAGTATCAGGGCCATGTCGGCGAGGACGTGCTGGCCGCCGCGCCGCACGCCGCCTGAGGGGCGAGAGGCCGCGCTGCCTAATCGGGCGCGGTCCGGCCCTCAAACGCCATCGCGTTGAAATCGTGGACGAGTTGCGGCTCCCCGAGCCGCTCCGCGCTCTCGACCCGCTGGCGCCACAGGCACCCGCCCTCGGCATAGACCACATCGCGCCCGTCGCGGTCGGCCCACTCCCAACCCGGCCGCGCCAGCACCTCGCCGTCGCGGCGCTCCAGCAGGTGCTCGTCGCGATAGATGCCCGCGCCTTGGGGCGGCGGGACCTCGGCGATCGCTGTCTTGTGCAGGACCCATCCCAGCGGAAGGGGTTTCGAGAACTCGGCGCGCCACGGATCCCACGAGAGCTCGGTCCATCCGTCCCGCGCGAGGCGCGCAAAATAGATCCCGAGGCACTCGTTGTTGCGCTGAGGCCCGATCGGACTTTCGTGAACCGCCGCCAGCCCGCTCGCACAGCGCCCCGCGCCATGGCAGCCGTTCAGCCAATAGCGGGCGTTGTCGAGGAAGAGCCCGCCGCCGTTCCAGCTGTCGCCCTTGGGCCAGAGATCGAGCGCAGTCAGCCACGGGGTGCGCGACACGGCTGTCCATGTGCCGCCGGTCTCTGTGTCGAATGGGTTATGCGTCCCGGCAAAGGCGATCATGTGCCGCCCGTCGGGCGACAGATCGCATCGCCGCTCATAGATCCGGCCCTTTAGCCACTGACCGAGGGTGATGCGGTCCGTCTCGAGGTCCCAATGGCAGGTGGCGACCTGCTTGGCCGGCCCGCGGCGAAACACGACGCCGACGGGCGCCTCGCGGGCGAGGATCGCGTGGAGCCGGGCGGGAACGGGTGTCTTGGCCATGGGGGCTGCTTGACACGCGGGCGAGCCTCCGGAAAGAGCGGCGCATGGCAAGAGGGTTTGCGATTGCCGCCGGGCACCGGCTGACGGCCGAGACCGGCGCGGAGGTGCTGCGCGCCGGGGGCACGGCGGCCGATGCGGTGGTGGCGGCGGCCTTTGCGGCGATGGTGGCGGAGCCCGTGCTGGCCGGGCTCTTCGGCGGTGGTTTCGCAATGCTGCGCGAGCCGGTGGGGCGGACGCGCCTCCTCGACGCCTTCACGGACACGCCGCTCTCGAAGCGCTCCGAGAGCGAGGTGGATATCCGCGAGATCGAGGCGGATTTCGGCACGACGCGGCAGAGCTTTCGGATCGGCACCGGCACCATCGCGGCCTCCTGCCTGCCGGCCGGCCTCGCCGACCTCCACGCCCGCTACGGGCGGCTCGGGTTGCGCGAGCTGGTAGCGCCGGCGACCCAGGCGGCGCGGGAGGGCGTGGCGCTCACCGCCTACCAGGCGCGGCTCGCCGAGATCATCGCGCCGATCCTCACCGCGAGCCCGGCGGCCCGCGCGCTCCACTGCGAGGGCGATCCGCTGCGGCGGGAAGGCGCCACCGCCCGCAATTCGGACCTTGCCGATGTGCTCGAGGAACTCGGCCGGGAAGGCCCGCGCTTCGCCAGCGAGGGCGAACTGGCGGCCCGGCTCGCGGATCTCGCGGCGGATGGCGGACATCTGACCGCGGCCGATTGCGTGGCCTGTCAGCCGGTCTGGCGTGAGCCGAGATACGAGACGCGGCAAGCGGCCACGCTCGCGCTCACCCCGGCGCCGGCGCTCGGCGGGCTGCTGCTGGCAGCGGCGCTCCGGGAGATGCCGCGGCAGGCGGGGCCGGTCGCGCGCGCGCGGGCGGTTGCAGCGGCGGCGGCGCTCCGCGATGCGGCGCATCGATCGGGCGACCCGGCGACCTTCGCCGAGGGGCTCGCCGTCACAGAGCCGGGGCGCCCGCTCGCCCGGCGTGGCACAACGCATATCTCGGTGACCGATGCCGACGGGCTCGGGGTCGCGCTCACGCTCTCAAATGGCGAGGGCTGTGGGCTCGTGATCCCCGGCACCGGCGTGATGCCCAACAACATGCTGGGCGAGGACGACCTCGTCCCGGGCGATCCGCTCGGCTGGCGCCCGGCCACGCGGCTCTCCTCGATGATGGCGCCGATGGCGGTCTCCTGGCCCGACGGGCGCGTGGCCCTGCTCGGCTCGGGCGGGTCGTCGCGCATCCCGGGCGCGCTCGCGCAGGTGACGCTGGCGCTCGTCGACCGGGCCGCCCCGCTCGAGGCCGCGATCGCGGCGCCTCGCCTCCATGCCGAGACCGACGCTGCCGATGCCCTCGATGCCGAGACCGAGGGGCTCGCGGAGGGCGACCGGGCGGCCCTGGCGGCGGCCTATCCGGAGGCGCGCTTCTGGCACGAGCCCTCGATGTTCTTCGGCGGCGTCCACGGGGTGCTTGCGGGCCCCCGCGGCCCGGTTTCCGCGGCGGGCGACCGCCGACGCGACGGCCACGCGATCTGCACCTGACCCGCGGCGACGCGTCGCGCAACCATCTTCCGCGGCGGCAGTGGTGATGGAAATGATCTTGCGCGTCCATGTTGACGCCACCGGGGTGCGCCGCTAGGTACGCCTGCAACGCAGCAATCGTGCCGCAATGCACCGAACCGGAGGGCCGCGCCATGAATCTCGAAGCCGCGATCACGGGCACAACGACGGGGCCGACCACCCAAGCCGATGCGCCGCTCCTCGCCGAGGGCGCGCAGCTCCTCGCCCTCACCGGGCCCGCTGTTGCGGCGGCCGAGACCTTCCTCGCAGGCGCACGCGAGGCCGTGGCGGCCCGCGTCGTCGCCGAAGGCCGCGTCTCCGGGCACCTGCTCGACACCCACCAGCAGGCCGCGCACGGCCTCGCCTGGATCGCGACCTATGTCGAGAGCCTGCGCCAGCTGCATCTCTGGGCCGAGCGGCTCTCGACCGATGGCCGCTTCGGCGAGACCGAGGCGCTGATCCTCCAGATCGGCGCGGGCGAGTATCTCGCCCAGCTCGCCGGCGGCATCCCGATGAGCCAGGGCGAGATCATCCGCGCGCAGGATCTGGGCCTCGGCGAAGACGCCCGCGCCGCGCTGCTCGCGCCCGAGGCCCGAATACTGGCCGAGCGGGGCAACACCGATGCCGCCCGCATGCGCCTCGTCGAACTGATGCAGAGCGGCGACGGCGCCGCCACCATCGGCGATCCGGGCCTCGACGAGGAGCTCGGGATGGTCCGCGACCAGTTCCGCCGCTTCTCCGACGAGCGCGTGGCGCCGCACGCCCATGAGTGGCACCTGAAGGACCAGCTCGTGCCGATGGAGGTGCTCTCCGAGATGGCCGAGCTCGGGGTCTTCGGGCTGACGATCCCTGAGGAGTGGGGCGGCCTCGGGCTCGGCAAGACCGCGATGTGCGTCGTCTCCGAGGAGCTCAGCCGGGGCTATATCGGCGTCGGCTCGCTCGGCACCCGCACCGAGATCGCGGCCGAGCTGATTCTCGGCGGCGGCACCGAGGCGCAGAAGGCCCACTGGCTGCCGCGCCTCGCGAGCGGAGAGACCCTGCCGACGGCGGTCTTCACCGAGCCCAACACCGGCTCCGACCTCGGTGCGCTGCGCACCCGCGCTACCCGCGAGGGCGAGGACTGGGTCATCACCGGCAACAAGACCTGGATCACCCACGCCGCGCGCACCGATCTGATGACCGTTCTCGCGCGCACCGACCCGGAGACCACCGACTATCGCGGTCTGTCGATGTTCCTCGCCGAGAAGACCCGCGGCGACTGCGCCGAGCCGTTCCCGGACGCCACCCTCGCCGGCGGCGAGATCGAGGTCCTCGGCTATCGCGGCATGAAGGAATACACCCTCGCGCTCGACGGGCATCGCGTGCCGGCGGACGCGCTCCTCGGCGAGGTCGAGGGGCAGGGCTTCAAGCAGCTGATGAAGACATTCGAGTCGGCCCGCATCCAGACAGCGGCGCGCGCGATCGGCGTCGCGCAGGCCGCGCTCGATGTTGGCCTGCGCTACGCCTCCGAGCGCCAGGCTTTCGGCCGGCCGATCATCGGCTTCCCGCGCGTTGCCGCGAAGCTCGCGATGATGGCGGTCGAGATCATGATCGCCCGCCAGCTCACCTATTTCTCTGCCCGCGAGAAGGACGAGGGCCGGCGCTGCGACCTCGCGGCGGGGATGGCCAAGCTGCTCGGAGCGCGCGTCGCTTGGGCGGCGGCCGACAACGCGCTGCAGATCCATGGCGGCAACGGCTTCGCACTCGAATACCCGGTGTCCCGGATCCTCTGCGATGCCCGCATTCTCAACATCTTCGAGGGCGCGGCCGAGATTCAGGCCCAGGTGATCGCGCGGCGACTTCTGACGAGTTGAGTTGTCTACTGCACTGCGGCAAGTGTCTGAAAACGCGAAGCCGTGAGGGCTGAGCCTTGCGTGCGATGCATGGCTGCCATGCGCCCTGCCATCTATCTCAATGGGGCGCCACAGCCTAATTCAGCGCTTCCGCCGCAAGGCTTTACACTTTCGTCACGATAACCGAGGAGAAGTGTCGTGCCCTACGACATGGATCGGGACTCGCTGTTGTTCGAGCAGGGCCGCCGCGCCCAAAAGCTCTTTGCCGCCGTTGTGCTTGCGGCGATCGACGACGCGATTCTCGAAGAGAAGAAGACCGGCACCGGCGTGCGCGGCATCGCCGACTGGGCGCGGTCGCCCGACGGCTCGCTGATCCTGACGGCCGCGGGCATCGAGGTGTGCGAGCGCACCGTCGAGAATCTGATGGCCTTTGTCAGCCGCGGCATCAAAACGACCGTGGCCTGATCGGCGGCCCTTGCGCAGGGCCGCCATTCCTCCTAGCTTCCAGCCGCCACGACGTATCGACCCGATCTCTGCCTGTCTCCCGAGACGCAGTCATCTCTCGATCCGACTGCGCCACAGCCGCCACATGGTGTGGGCGGCACATGACAGGAGAAGACACCATGGCCACCGGTACCGTGAAGTGGTTCAACGCCACCAAAGGTTTTGGCTTCATCCAGCCCTCCGAGGGCGGCAAGGACGTGTTCGTCCACATCTCGGCGGTCGAGCGCGCCGGCCTGACGGGCCTGCGTGACGGCGCCAAGATCGAGTACGAGATCGAGCAGGACCGCCAGGGCCGCAGCAGCGCCGCCCAGCTCCAGCTCCTCGACTGACGCGCGCGGGGCGGAGGGCGCGCCCCTCCCCACCCACATCGACGCACCATCACAGCGGGCCGGGGATCACCCCGGCCCGTTTGCATGCGTGGACAAATGTCGGAAAAAGGTTCCGCCAGCCCCTACGAAGTGTCCACCGAACAAGGATCCGCCCGAATGTTCCTCGGAACCTTTGAAGGCTGATTAACACTCATCAGTGTCGGACATTGTTCTGACGCGAAAGTCTGGCGTTGCATCCCAGAACGCAATGGAACGAAGTTGCCAGTCCGAATATATAAAATCCAAAATAACATTGGAGTCATGAGATATTGAATAAAGAGATCTCGCCAGCTCGACGCCCCTTCTTGATATCTCTAAAATACACCTATTTATCACCTCAGTTTCAAATATATTGTCACTTTCAAGCTTCCTTCGATCGCGTGAAATCTTCGCAAGACAATGCGCTATTTCTTCAGTTCGCAATACTCTTATTCTTCTGACGGCGTCTGTAGATCGAAAATCGTGAAGTTTGAGCAAAATCAGAGCACCACTTGTCAAAATCGCTCTCACGCAGGCGGCGGAGTGTCTTTCTTTGGTTCGAGTGGTGCAAATATAATCTCCTCCTGAAATCCTCTGACTCAATCTTTATCTTTGCGAATTCATAGCTGGAATCACGAGATTCGTCGGCGCAAATAGCGATAAAAAGGCGCAGATTTTGCATCAGAAGTCGAAAAAATAAATCATAGACATCTCCTGCTGGATGTCCGAGGAATTTTTCCTGTATGTCCATGTTGTCTATAATATCTTGAGTTGTTTGGAGTGTAGGAATAATGTCGCTTGCAAGGTCAATCACTTTTTTAGAGGCTGATTGAAATTCCAGTATCTCGGGGTCTGTTTGCATTACCCATCCATCTTGAGGGCGTTGATGAAGGCCTCCTGGGGGATGTCGACGCGGCCGAACTGGCGCATCT
>CAYORO010000208.1:0-6865 GCA_964406355.1 uncultured Limibaculum sp. | reverse complement strand
CTCGCCGTCGAAGACCGCGGGGTCGAAGGTGATCGTGTCCGCCACCTCGGGATTGGCATTGGCGAACTGGATGGCCTCGCGAACCGAGAGATCGGAAAGGTCGAAATCCGAGGCCGAGATGTTGTCGAGTTCGTCCTCCGCGGTGTTGACCACCAGCGCGAGCGGCTGATCGGGGTCGAGCGCGGGCTCGGTCTGGCGCTCGACGGCACCGAGATCGGCCAGGCTGAGGCCGACATCCGCGCGGGGCAGGCCGCGCTGGTCGGTCGCGATCTCCGCGAGGCTCGTGATCGTATCGTCTGTATCGCCGTCGCCATTGAGATCGACGCGCAGGCCCGACTCGTCGAGATCGAGAGGCACGTCGAACGTCGCCGTATCGAGAGCGGCGTTTGTCGGCGTGTCCGCCAGCGCGACGGTCTGCGTCGGCCCGCCATTGTCGCCGCGGACACCCCCTGGAAACGCATAGTCAGCGATGCCGCCGATCGGGGTCACGATCTCGGTCTCGGCGAAGATCTCGGCGAGGCCCGCTTGGCTCTGACCGTCGATGACAGCGGCAAAGGTGAGGCCGGAGGTGTCGCCCCCGCCGTTCGATACCAGGCCCGAGCCGAGGGTCACGCCGCCGACCAGAGTGACATAGCCCGTGTTGGTGTTGGGGGTGATCTGGCGCCCGACATAGACGTCGTTGCCGACGGGTTCGGTCGGTCCCGACTCGTTGGCGGAGACCGGTGCCGCATTGCCCGCGATGATCACGTTGGCAAGCAGCGTCTCGGCGCGGGCGAGCACGCCGCCGCTGACCCCGCATAGGCGATGTTGCCGGTGATCGTCGTGTTGACGATGTCGATCGGGGCCTCGCTCGCGATGCCCGCGCCGTTCGAGCTGGTCGCGCCGCTCCGACCGACCTGGTTGCCTGTGAACGTGCTGTTGAGCACCGTGACGTCGGCCTCCGCACGCGTGACCCTCAGGCCGCCGCCCTCTGACGGCGCGAAGTTGTCGGAGATATCCGAGTTAACGATGACGACGTCCTGGATGTTCGTCGTCGCGTTGATGCCGCCGCCATTGACGTTGACGCCGAGGGGACCGGCCTCGTTGTCGGTCACCGAGCTGTTCGTGATGTAGAGACGGCCCTGGTTCGCCTCGATGCCGGCGCCGTTGCCGCCTGAGCTGTTCCCCGTGATCTCCGAATTGAGGATCGTCAGAGCCTGGCTAGACGGCGATGTCCAGATACCGCCGCCGTCGTTTTCGCTGTCGTTCCCCGAAACCGTGCTGCCGATCAATACGCCGGTGCTGGAGCCGCCAAGCACGAAACCGCCACCGCGATTGGCAGCTTCATTGCCATAAATACTTGAATTCAATATATAAAGGTAGCTATTGCTAACATTGATGCCACCGCCGTCGTTGTCACTGATGTTTGAGTCGACGACAGACTCAATAATGGATATGCGCGATCCTGGATCGCCAAAGATACCGCCTCCGTTCGATCTGGCATAGTTTCCAGTCACCCGCGAGGAGCTAAGCGTCAGTGTCTCGTTATCGTCGACGAAGATGCCGCCGCCGAAGTTGACTGTAAGGCCGCCACCCGATGCGAAACCGCCGGTGATCACGAGTCCGTCGATCACGGCCTCGATAGAATTGCTCGACGTGCTGTCGACAGTGAAGATGCGCCGGTTGGAGCTGCTCTGCGGATCGCCGGCGACCGTGACATCCGGCATTCCGTCATCGTCCAGGTCTCCGTCGATCGTCATCGAGGTGTCGATGTCGAGGCTGTTGCCAGAACCGAGGCCGCCCTGGTCATTGATGGAGAGAACGATCGTATCCTCGACCCCGCCATCGAAGACAGTCGGGTCGAAGGTGATCGTGTCGACCTCAACCGTGGCGTTGGCGAGCGCGATCGCCTCGCGGAGCGAGATGTCGTTTGCCCCGCCGAAGGCCGCGATGCTCGGCGTGCCAAAGCTGTCGAGCTCGTCGTCCGCCGTCGTCACGATAAAGGTTGCCATCTGCCCGCCTCGTCGCCCTGATGTTTGCTTGGGTCAAAGCCAGGGCCTTGACCGCCCGTTGACGCGGTTCGCGAAACCGGACAGCAAAATCCATACCGTCAAGCCTCGAGGTGGACAATCCTGCAAAGCGGCAGGCAGGTGGCACCCGGTCAGTCCGCGCTCCGCGCCGTGCTCGCCTGGAGTGCAGACACCGATCCAACGGCGGTCATGCACTGACCTTCTCCCTTGATCAGGGCCGCGCTGAACCGTGATCTCCGGTTGGCATGCGCTGTCCCCGGCCCTTAGGCCACCGGGAGCCGGAGTTTCCGAACGTCAGATATCGAAGGGCCCGGTACCGCGCGCGTGATTGAGGGGATTTCGAGTGCTGTCGAAGCACCGCGCAGCTCGAAATCCCCATCGCGAACAAGAACGAGACCGGCCGACGAACCTCGGCCGGTCGGCATGGCGATTAGAAGAGGATGCTGGCTCCGTCCGCCAGATCCTCAGCGGACACGCCCTCCAGGCGCACCAGGGTGGTCGCGGGCTCCGCACCCGCCCCGTCCGCATCGATCCGGACGAGAGCGAGACCGTCGAAGCTGTCGAACACGACGATGCCCTCCGCCACCGGGTCGTCGCTCTCGATGCCGAGGCCGCCGAGAACGCCGGACAGATCCAGCATATCCTCGCCCACCGTGAAGTCGGCGACATAGCTCACACCGCCGAGAGCGTCGAAGATGAAGCTGTCCATGCCCTCGCCGCCCGTCATGACGTCGCTGCCGCCGTTCCCGATGAGGAAGTCGGCGCCCGCCGTCCCCGACAGCTGATCGTCGCCGTCCGTGCCCTGGATCAACGTCACCGCCTCTTGCGTCGCCGGCGTGCCGTCTTCGTTGAAGGTGATCAGTTGCACGTCGTCATAGACGCGGCGATCGGTGTCACCGATGAGATCGCCGTCCGCATCGAGGTTGGGAAAGCTGTAGACCATCTGCAAGGTCATCGTCGCGACGTCGCCGACCTCGTAGAGGTTGACCTCCAGGTGGCCGTAATGCTTGCCGCCATCGACGAGCGCGATGTAGGTCTCGCCGTTCTCGCCGTTCTCGCCGGTGACCTCTTGCCAGTTCTCGCCGCTGTCGCTCTGGGCCGCCCATTCCGAGAACGGGTTCTGACCCGGGTTCGGCGTGATCGTGTCGGGAGAGTTGAAGCCGCGCATGCCGTCGCCGCCGATGCCGACATCGTAGTAGTTGACGCCGAGGCCGTCATTGTCCGGGTTCACATAGGAGCGCTCGGCGATCTCGCTGTGACCGGAGAGGACCGCGGTCACGCCGAACTCGTCGAAGAGCGGCGTGAACTGGCGGAGCGGCGTGCCCGCCTGGCCCGTGACGCCACCATCGATGCCGTCGAGCCCGCTGTTGGGGATGCCGTGCGTGCCGGACGTGTACGAGGCATGGTGGTACTGCACGAAGACGATCTGACCATTGGCGCGCGCGTCAGCAAGCTGCTCTTCGAGCCATGCGGCCTGGACCGAGCCCTCATTGAAGTCGGACAGATCCGTGCCGTCGGTGAAGTCGTTGTCGTTGTTGGCGCGGTACTCGGCCGCGTCGATATTGGTGTTGGTATCGGAGTTCGGCGCGTTGCGGTCGCCGCGATCCTCACCGGCCACGTCCGGCTCGCCATTGGACGAGTCGAGCGTGATGAAGGTGATCGGCCCGTAGTCGACCCGATAGTAGTTGTCCTGGTGACTGTCCGTGCCGTTCGAGGGCGCGTCGAAGTAGGTCTTGTACTTGCTGCGCGCGAAGGCAACCGCGTTGAAGTCCTCGGAAATGTCGTAGCCGCCATTGATGGCGCTGAAGTTCTCCCAGTTCCCGAGGGCCGGCAGGAGTGGCGTTTCCGTCAGCAGATCGTCGAATTCGCCCGCGTTGTGGCGGAAGAACTCGTCCCAGCCGAACTGGTAGCCGCCGCCCTGCACCAGATCGCCCGGCATCACGACCAGATCCGGATCGCGCTCGTCGATGATGCGGACATTCTGGGCGTAGCCGTCGGTCTGGTTCAGCAGATAGAGATCGCGGCCGCTGCTGTCGGTCGGAAGCGTGTCCGGACGGCCGAGGCTCTCCTCGTCCTGGACGCCCGGGGTCCAGTCGCGGATCTGCGTCGCGCCGCGCGGCTCGGTTTCGGAGTCGGCGAGCGCCACGAAGCGGATCTGCTGCCAATCGTCGCCCGGGCTGGTCGTGAGCTCGGCCGCGAACTCGGCGTCGTTCTGTGTCACCGCGTAGTCGTAGGTCGTCCCGGCCTCGAGACCGGTGACCATCACGCTGTGCTTGTAGTTCGTGTTCGCGAGGATCGGATAGTCGTTGGCCTCGGCATCGTCGAGAGCCGGCTGCCGATACTCGAGCAGCGACTGGTACTCAGGCGTGGAGGTGAAGGTCAGCGGCGCTTCGAGGCCACCGCCCGAGACGACGAGCTCGCCGGCCGCGTCGTTCTCGGTGAACCACGTGATCAGCATGCCGTCTTCGGTGGGCTGCTGCAGGTAGGGCAGGACCCGGAACGCGTCCAGAGCCGACGGGATCCTGGCATCCGCGTCGACGAAGATCCCGCTGCCGAGGACCGACGCCGTCGCCTCGCCAACCTCGTCGCTCGTCGCGATGTCGAGGAACACCTCGCCGCGCGAGGCCGACCCGTCCGCCAGCGCCGCGACGAACGCGTCGAGTTCGGCCTCGGCAAACAGGTCGGTCGCGTTGGCGTTGGCGACCAGCGCGTCGACGAACGCGTCATCGGCGAGATCTTCGCCGTTCGTGTCGGCGAACTCACCCGACATCACCAGGAAATCGGCCAGCTCGCTCGTCGTGATGGCCCCGGACACGACCTGGTTCGACCAGTATGTGGCGCCCCCCACATCCGCGAGACGCCCGAAGCCGGTGTAGTACATCTGGCCGACAGTCATCCCGAGCGTGCTGTCGTCCGTGCTCCAGACGGCATCGTCGAACGTGAAGCTCTCGGCGCCGAAGAACAGCGTGGCGCCGGCCTCGCCGAGCAACGAAACCCCGCCGCCCAGACCGCTGACGGCCACGTCCGCGGCGCTGCCCGTGATGGTGACGGCGCTGGCCGAGACCACCTCGTCCTCACCGATGACTGCTGTGGCGGTCTCGGCGATCTCGCGGTCGCCGAAGATCGCCTCAGCGCGGAAGTCGAGGTTCTGGATGCGCGCATCGAGACGCGGTGTGGTGTCGACGAGATCGACGGTGGTCGTGCCGTCGCGGCCGAACTCGGCCAGCAGATACTCGGCGAGACCGTCCTGCTCCGAGCCCGTGGGCGCGAAGGTCGCCCCGCCGTCGAAGACCGGGTTGTCCTCGTCCACGAGATCGACCCGGTTGGTGGCCGCCGCGATGTCCGCGTCGAAGCCGTCCTCGTCCGGGTTGGTGACCGGCAGGCCGTCGGCACCGCCATCGGCCAGGAAGTTGAGGGTCACGGTGCGGAACGTGGTGTCGCCATTGTCGACGACCTCACCGTCACGCACGAGTTCGGCGATGATCTCGCCGGTTTCCTCATCGACGAGCGCCGCATTCACGATGCGATTGCCCGGCGCAAGATCGGGCGAGAACGAGAAGCGCAGGCCGCCGAACTGGCCCCAGCCCCCGGCGCTCTCCTCGAGGCTCGTGTAGTTGGCAAGCGTCGCCTCGACGGTGTCGACGATCTGCTGCGTGGTGAGGCTGAGGAGCGTGAGGCCGTTGTTGAAGGCGAGCGTGTTGGCCACGTCGTTCTGGCTGATGCCGCCCTCGGGCTTCGCGCCCGGCACGCCCTCAGGCGGCAGGCGCTGCGGGTCGCCGTCACCGGCGGGCTGGACGATCCGGCCGATGTTCGCGCGGATGCCGCCGCCGTTCTTGAAGGAGAAGACCACCTCGTCGTCGAACTGCTGGACGTAGGAGAGGTTCGCGTCGGCGGTCAGATTGCCCAGGTTGGTCTCCTGGGTGCGGACACCGTCGGTCGCACCGCCCGCGCGCTCGGCGTTCAGGAACTCGGTGGTGATCGCGAAAAACTCGCTCTCGCCTTCGACGATCGTGTCCTCGACGAGCTGGGCGATGGCGACGATCTCCGGGTCCGCGAGCTCCTCGCCGCCGACGCGCGCAACACCCGCATCCGAGGTCTCGTAGGCGCCGGAGATGTCGGCGTCGTAGCTGTCCGGAATGATCACGCCGTTCTCGTCGAAGTCGATCACAAGGCGACCGATATAGGAGTAGGCGGCGTCGGTGTTGACCACCGCGACCGGGTTGCCGTCGGCGCCGTCGACGAAGATCGGATAGACATCGTCGGCAGCCTCGCCCTCGAAACCCTCGTCGTTCTCGTCGAGCAGCACCGAGTTCGAGCCGCCGGCCATGATGATGTCGACGCCCTCGAGAAGGCCCGCGAGCTCGACCTCGCGCGAGAGCAACTGCTGGTGCGAGAGCAGGATGATCTTGTCGAGATCCGGGTTGGCGGCGAGGAGCGCGTCGACGTCCTCCTGGATGATCACCGCGAGATCGGCGTTGCTGTTCGACTCCGGCAGAACGATGAGATCGGGCCCGGGGCTCGTCAGGCCGTCATCGATGGTCGGAACCACGGCGCTGACGAGGCCGATGGTCTCGCCGCCATCGGTCGTGACGAGCGCGGAGCCCGAGACCTGGCCGGCGATGTCCGCAACGTTCTGGCCGTCGGCGGTCGCGAGGGGAGCGAGGTTTGGCTCTTCCGAGTAGTCGAGGTTGCCGGCGAGGTAGGGGAAGTTGGCGCCGTCGAAGGGCAGGAAGCCCGCCGGATCGTCGTCGCCGAAGGCGATATCGCCCGAGATGAGCTCTGCGATGATGCCGGTGCCGTTGTCGAACTCGTGGTTGCCGAAGCTGATCGCCTGGATGCCGAGCTCGTTCTGGATG
>CAYORO010000207.1:0-6926 GCA_964406355.1 uncultured Limibaculum sp. | reverse complement strand
CCCGCCGCGGTGGAAATGCACCGAGTAGCGCCCGCGGACATTGGTGCCGCCGAGATCCTCGACCAGCGTCTGGTCTGGCCCGATCGAGTTTTCGTTGCCGCTCAGCAGCCGCCAGTCATCGAGGCCGGCGCCCTTGTCGCTGCGCCCAAGCCCCTCGAAGGCGACGTGGCGAGCCTCGACATCGTTGGTGTGCATGAACATCACATGGCCGCGGTTGAGCGCGCCCTCGTTCTCCGAGGTGAACTCGACGTTGCGGGTGAGGTTGGCGACATGCACGTCGAGATCGGCCCGCGGCGCGATGTGGTCGCGCAGGAGCGGGCTGGTGAGGGTGACGGTGGCGCCGTCGATCGCGGCGATGGTGGCCACCTCGTCGCCGGTCGGGTCGTTGGCATCGGTGCCGGCGATGGTGATCTCGTCGCCCACGCGCCAGCCGACGGGGATCGTCGAGAGCTCGAGGGTGGTCGCGCCGGCCGCCGGCTGCTCGGCGAGCGTGGTGAAGCCGGTCTTCTGGGCGCCGTTGATCACCGTCTTGCCGTGCAGCAGCGCGCCGCGGCTGATAAGCGAGGGGTCCCAGTCGCGGTCGATCACGCCATCATCGGCGAAGACCACGCGCGCGGTGACGCCGGCGTCGACCGGGGCCTCCCGGGAGCCGATCCGCAGCTCGCCGGTCATGGTGGTGACGAGCGTGTCGACCTTGAGTTCGGTGTCGCGGTCGGTGGCAAAGGCGAGCACGCCGTCGGCGCGGACCGTCTTGATCTCGGGCGCAAGCACGCCGTCGACGGTCACGGTCAGCCCCTCGGGGATCACCACGCGGGCGGCGTCGCCCGGGACCACGCCGCCCTCCCAGGTCGCCCGATCGCTCCAGTCCCCCGAAGCGACGGCCACATGCGTCGCGGCATCCAA
Source organism: uncultured Limibaculum sp. (assembly GCA_964406355.1). Classification (GTDB taxonomy): domain Bacteria; phylum Pseudomonadota; class Alphaproteobacteria; order Rhodobacterales; family Rhodobacteraceae; genus Thermohalobaculum. The sequence goes on along the minus strand of CAYORO010000207.1, from coordinate 6,023 downwards.
CGGCACCAGCGCCAACGAGGGCATCATGCCCCCGTGTCCGCCCCCATGTCCGCCCGCGTGTCCGCTCTCGCCCGGCCCGCTTTGGCCCGGCCCGCTTTGGCCCGGCATGCCCGACATCAGGGCGTCGCCGGCGGTGTCCTGCATCATCGCGCTGTGCATGGTTCCCTCGTAAGATTTGTTCCAACAGCTGCGCGCAACCTAGACCGACGCACCTGTCAGCTTGCTGACCGCGGCCGTCAGCGATCTGACAGCGAGGCTGGGTTAGGGGATCGGCTGGTGAAGGGGGTTACGGGTCTGTGGGCAGGCATGTGAGCGTGAGGCGTGACGCGTCCGCCCGCTCCGGCGGCGTGGCGTGGCGCCGGGTGGCGATCGGCTGCCTGGTCGCCGCGGCGCTCGGCCTGCCGGCGCTGGCACCGGCCGAGGAAATCGACTGTCCGGGCGGCGAGGTGAAGAGCTTCAGCGCGCTCGCCGAGCGGCTCGAGGAGTTCGACGAGCTGACCGTGCTGAGCGTCGAGCTCTTGGTGAGCCCGACCCGCAGCTGCCGCGAGACCTGGGTCGTCGAGGTGCTCAACGAGGAGGACGAGGTGGCCGCACTCCTCTTCGACGCGCGAACCCTCGAGGAGCGTTTCGCCGGGCGCCTCGGGCGCGAGGAGGAGCATGACGACGACGAGATCCTCCCCGTCCGCACCTGGCTTGCCGGGCGCGACACCAACGACCTGATCGAGGGCCTCTGGTCCGACGACATCTCGCAGGGCGGCGGCGGGCGCGACGTGTTCGTCGTCACCCCGGGATCGGATATGATCCTCGATTTCACCCCCGGCGAGGACCTGCTGGATGTGGGCGATTTCGCCCGCCTCGAGGACGGCTTCGGCGTCCTGCGCTCGATGGCCGACATTGCCCGGCTCTCGGAGCGAGCCGTCGTCGAGGGCCGTCCGGGCCTGCGGATCGACATCGACGGGCCGGCCGGAGACTGGAGCGTCACGCTGCTCGGCATCCGCCCGGGCCAGCTCGGGCCCGAGAGCATCCATTTCGGGATCGAGGGCGACGCGGCGCCGGACGTTCCGTTCACGCACTGGCCCGACCGCAAGGTCGAGATGTCGGACGGCACCGTCGTGTTCTTCCCGGCCTATCCGATCGATGACGAGCCGCCCGAGGGGCGCCTGCTCGAGGGCGATGACGAGATCCGCGAGATGATGCGCGAGCACCTCTTTGACCTGCACGAGGCCTTCGGGGGGGACGACTGATGCGGCTGCTGCTGATCGAGGACGATGCCGATCTCCGGGCCGGCCTCCGGCGGAGCCTCGGCGCCGCGCAGTACGTCGTGGACGAGGCGGGCGAGGGCGAGACCGGGCTCCATCTCGCCGAGACCGGGAGCTATGCCGCGATCATCCTCGATCTCGGCCTGCCGGAGGCCGACGGTCTCTCGCTGCTCGACACGCTCCGGGCCGGGGGCGACACGACGCCGGTGCTGATCCTCACCGCGCGCGACCGCTGGCGCGACCGGGTGATCGGCCTGCGCGCCGGGGCCGACGACTATCTCGGCAAGCCATTTGAGACGGAGGAGCTCTTGGCGCGGCTCGAGGCGCTGATCCGCCGCACGGCCCGCCAGGCGGATCCGCGGCTGCGCATCGGGGCGCTCGAGATCGACCTCTCGGCTCGGCGCGTGCTCTGCGAGGGCGCCCCGGTCGCGCTCAGCCCCAACGAGTATCGCGCGCTCGCCTTCCTCGCGGTCCATCGCGGGCGGGTGGTCTCCAAGGTGGAGCTCGGCGAGCACATCTATGCCGAGGATGTCGACCGCGACCCCAACGTGATCGAGGTCACCATCGCGCGCCTGCGCCGCAAAATCGGGGCGGGGACGATCCGCACCCGCCGGGGCCATGGCTACATCATCGCCTAGGCCGCCCCTCTCGCTCCGCGCGCGGCTGCTGCTGGTGGCCGTGATCTGGTGCGGGCTCGCCATCTCGCTGACCGCGGTGGTGCTGATCGGGCTCTTTCGCGATCACCTGCTGCGCGAGGCGGATGCCGAGATCAGCGACCAGGTGGTGGAGCTCGTCGCGCTGACCCGGCTCGACCGCGCGGGCGCCGTGCGGCTCACGGGGAGCCTCTCGGGCGCGCGGTTCGACCGGCCGTTCTCCGGCTGGGCCTGGCAGATCCGCCGGGGCGAGGCGGTGCTGGCGCAGTCGGCCTCGCTCGGCCCGCTCAGCCCGGGCGCGCCTGTGCTCACGGCCCCGGCGGGCGCCGTCGGGCTCTTTGCCGACGACCGGGGCCGCAGGCTCCGCGGGCTCGCCCGCGCGGTCGCGCCGCGGTTCCACACCGAGCGGCTGGTCTTCGCCGTGGCCCGCCCGCAGGACGAGATCGACGCCGCCGTCGAGCAGTTCCGCCTGAGTGTCCTGATCGCGCTCGGCCTCCTCGGCGCGGGGCTCGTCGCGACGGCGGTGGCCGCGCTCTGGATCGGTCTCCGACCGCTCCGGGATCTGCGTGCCCGGATCGCGACGATGCGCGCCGGCCGCGTGCCGCCCCCGCGCCCTTGGCCCCGCGAGATCGCCCCGATCGCCGCCGAGCTCGAGGAGCTCCGCCGCCACACCGAGCGCGTCGTCGAGCGCGGCCGCGGCCTCGCCGCCGATCTCGCCCATGCGATCAAGACGCCGCTCTCGGTGATCCGCCAGCAGGCCGAGGACCTGCCCGCCGACCACAGCACCGCGCTCCGCCGCCAGGCCGACCGGATCGGCCTCTCGCTCGACCGTCATCTCGGCCGCGCGAGCGCCGGGCAGGCCGCCTATGGCAGCGTCGATGTCGCGACCTGCGTCGAGGACCTCGCGCGCGCCCTCGCCCGGGCGCGGCCCGACCGGACCCTCCTCCTCGAGCGCGAGATCCAACCCGGCCTCGTCTTTCGCGGCGACGAGGCCGATCTGTTCGAGATCCTCGGCAACCCGCTCGACAATGCCTGGAACTGGGCCGAGGCGCGCCTGCGCATCTCCGCCCGCGACACGGGCGAGGCGCTCTGCATCGAGATCGAGGACGATGGCCCCGGGATCCCCGACGACGAGCGCGCCGCCATCATCGAGCGGGGCCGCCGGCTCGACGAAGCCAAACCAGGCCAGGGGCTCGGCCTCGCCATCCTGCGCGACCTTACGGAACTCTATGGCGGCGAGCTCCGCCTCGGCCAGAGCCGCCTCGGTGGCCTTTCCGTCGCCATCCGGCTTCCCGGCCGATGAGGCGAGCGTGCCTCTGGCGGTGCCTCAGACGGGTTTCCCGCGCCCGATCGAGGACCTGCGTGACGCATCTGACGCGATTAGGGGTCGTCCGGTCCGCGAAGTCGGGTATCCTAATGCAATCTCGGGTGTGTAGGGCGAGGGGCGCGGGATGAAATCACTGGAGGATCTCAAACGCTGGGACGACTACCGCGACTGGATGCGGAAGTACCTCAAGCGGATGTCGGGCGAGCCGGAAGCGTTTTATGTCAGCAAGGTGCGGCTCGATTTCGACATGGACGGCAAAGCCTGGAAGGGGCATGCAGTCCTGCTCGGGCAGAAGAGCCGCATCCTGTCGCAGAAGATGCGCCAGGAGGGCTGTCTGTTCCTCGAGGGCACGGCCGTCGCCGACGGCAAGGCCAAGCGGGTCATCATCAACGGCTTTGCCCCCAAGCACGCGATGGGGGCCGAGCGGCTGTTTCGCAAGCTGAAGCTCGGCTTCGAGATCCTGCCGGGTGCCGGCGGGGTCGACGGCGCGGGCCCGGTCGACCCGCTCGAGCAACGGTGGAAGGCGCGCAAGGCGCAGACCGCCCAGCAGGTGCAGGCGCTCCTGAAATCCGACCGCCCCGACCTCGCCGAGCTGAAAGCGCTGGCAAAGACCATGGCCGCGGCCGAGCGCGAGGGCGACTGGAAGCGCGCGCTCGCCGCCCTCGACAGCCTGCTCGGCTTTGCCAACGGGGCGCCGCCGGTTACACCCGCCGAGAACGCCCGGCTCGCGGCGCTCAGCGCGGACGAGCTCGCCCGGACCGACCTCATCCGCGGCGACCCGAAGGATCTCTTCAGCGAAGACTACATGACCGGCTTGATGGAGGTGCCGATCAAGGGCGTGGGCGACCCGAAGCTCCGCGTCCTGATGCGCGAGATCGAGAAGGGCGTCTCCGGCGCCCGTCGGACCGAGGCCATGGCGGCGCTCGCGCGGATCGTCGGCATCCCGCCGACGGCCGAGCGGCTCGACACCGACTACGGCCGCTTCCTCGTGGTGCGCAAGCAGCAGGTGGCCATCGGCAACAGGAAGGACGACAAGGCGATCCCGCTCGACGAGGACAAGCACCCGGAGTTCATGGCCTCGCGCGGGCAGCTGATGTTCGGCAAGGTCCTCGGCGACGCGTTCGGCATCCACGAGGTGTTCGCCGCGCTCTTGAGCCCGACCGGCGGGCTGGTTGGCCCCGGCAACTGGCTGATCCCGGGCATCGTCAAGGCCGGGCATCTGGCGCCCGACAACCCGCTCGCCATGCACGGCGTGGTGCATGACGCGGGCGGCTATCTGCTGGCCTTCCACGACGAGGGGCCGGGCTATGACTACCGCGAGAGCCCGATCGAGATCCTCGGGCCCGAGCACCTGCTGACCGGCCATATCAGCGGCATCGCCTATTGGGTCGGCGAGATTGGCGACGAGTTCATCATTCGCCGTGTCGATGCCGCGGTCGCCATGCTCGAGAGAAAGCTCAAATCGACTCGCGACGAGGTCACCGCGAAGATCGAGGCGACGATCGCCAAGGCCAAGAAGAAGGCGAAGCAGACCGCCGACAAGATCGAGGACATCAAGGACGACATCGAGGATGTGGTGACCGAGGTCGCGGATGCGATCGAGGAGGCGCGCGACAAGGTGAAGGACGCCGTGGTCCAGCCCTTCGAGACCGCCGCCAAGACCATCGGCAAGGTGCGCGACAAGGCCAAGCATAAGCTCGCGGCGGCCTGGAACTTCGTCTGGACCTGATCCATGGCCGCGATCGAGATCCACCCCTCCGAGCTCGCCTACGCGTTCTCCTACACCAAGACCGCCGAGGTGATCGGATGGGGGCGCGAGCCCTTCCTGCCCGCGGGCAACGGCGCCGGTGACCCGGCCGGCTGGTACAGCGAGGGCGAGGAGCGGCTGCTGGCCGCCGGCCGGCTCGTCGGCAGGCCCGAGACGGGCCTCAACTTCACCGAAGAGATGACCTCTGCACTGCTCGCGCTCGTGAACCCCGGGCTCGTGTTGCTGGCCCAGCGCAAGGCCGAGGGCGGCCTCAGCACGCTCACGGTGCATGCGGCGGGCGACGCCTTTACCGGGCTCACGCGTCGGACGGACGGGGCCTTCGAACTGACGCGCTATGCCGAGCTCACCGCCGCGGCCGCGGCCTGTGCAAGCTTTGTCGGTGCGTCGCTCGCGCCGCTCGAAACCGAGGCCCGGGTCGAGGCCAATCACCAGGTGCTGGAGAAGCTGCGCGAGCTGTCCGATGCCGGCCAGGCCGACAAGGTGATCGCCGCGCTCGTGAAACTGGGCGCCCGGGAGACCGATGCGAAATCGGCGGTGCTGGCGCTCGCGCGGCCGAGTGCGGCGGGCGTGTTGAGCGTGCTCTATTGTGCGAACAACGTCGTCGAGGATGTCGAGGCGTTTAGCGTGCTGACCAACGCGCTCGATCACACCTGGATCCTGTTCCCGCCCGCGAGCCTCGAGGGACCGATGATCCTCGAGCGGAGCTCGGTCAGCGCGCTGGCCGCGCGCGTCGGGGTCGGCGTGGCCGCCCGGCTGAGCGTGCCCGGCTGAACCGCGCCGCCGCGCTTGGTCCCGGTGCAGCCGTCGCAGGAGGCGGCTCACGTCCAGTTCGAGTCATGCTGTTTCCGCTTGGCAAAGGTAAGCCCGGCGATCGGTGGACCCGGACGCCAGCCGGCAGCGCCGACCCGGTATGGGCCGACCGGGTAAGGGCCGACCGGGTAAGCATCGTCGAAGGCGTGAGTACCCGGATTATTCACCAAGGGTATGTTTCAGGTTGGCGGGCATGGCATAACCGG
>CAYORO010000206.1:0-6929 GCA_964406355.1 uncultured Limibaculum sp. | reverse complement strand
CGGCTTGGTAGGCCGTTACCCCACCAACTACCTAATCCAACGCGGGCCGATCCCTGGGCGATAAATCTTTGGTCCGAAGACATCATAAGGTATTAGCCACCGTTTCCAGTGGTTGTTCCTTACCCAAGGGCACGTTCCCACGCGTTACTCACCCGTCCGCCGCTCCCTCCGAAGAGAGCGCTCGACTTGCATGTGTTAGGCCTGCCGCCAGCGTTCGTTCTGAGCCAGGATCAAACTCTCAAGTTGAAAAGGGCAATCGGTCCGAAAACCTGGCGCCCTTCCCCTCGACGAGAAAGAACCATCGCACATCGTCAACCGACGCACATGAACAAACCAGACAGCCAAAACAGCACGCGACACCAACGCCGCACACCGCCAAAACCACCCAGCCCGCACACCGCGCCGGCCGAAGCTGACACGCCCATCATCGGATGATCGAACCCCAGCCCGAAAGCCGAAACCCAAACCACCTAGGACGCCGATATGCAACAGCTTAACCGTCGGTCTCGACAGCCAAACCGCCCGCATATCCCTTCGCATCTAAATTCTCAAAGAGCGCCCGGACCCCCGGTCCGGCTGGCGACTGCATCTCTGCCTCGCCGGTGAGCGGGGGGTATAGGGGGATCGCGCATGGCGCGCAACCCCCATTTTTCAGGCTTGGCGCGAGCGCGATTCCACCGGTTCGAAAGCGGGGTAGACCTCTGATTTGTCAGGCAAAAACGGCGCGCGTCGCCCCGCCATGGCGCTGATGAAGCCGCGAATCCGCCCGATCTGGCGGCGCAATCTTTGGGTCCGGAGGGACACCACATACACGGGCAGTTTGCCGAGCATGGCCGCAAGGCACACCGCTCGATTGCCCCGCCCGTGCTTGCGCATCACATAGGCCCGGCTCCAGCCGAAGGAGACATCCTTGACCCGGTTGGCCTGGCGGTCGACGGTCGAGGAGCGGTCGCCGAGATGGAGCGACACCGCCTCGGGCACATAGATGATCGGCCGCCGCGCCGCGCGATAGCGAAGCGCCAGATCGTCGTCCTCGAAATAGAGGAAAATCTCGGGATCGAAGCCGCCGAAGGCGAGGAACGGGCGCACCCGGATCAGCATCGCGGCCCCCGAGATCATCGGGATGCAGGCGGTGCCCTTTGGCACGTCGCGACGCGCGAGACGCGGCTCGAGGCTCGATTCGTGGCGGAAGAACACAGCGCCCTGTTCGTCGACGATGCGGGGCACGAACAGGTCGCAGTCAGGATAGGTCCGGGCCGCCGCGATAAGCGCCATCACGCCCTTGCGGTCGATCCGGGCATCGGGGTTGATCACGAGGGCGAGCTCGGTGTCGACGGCCCGCAGCCCCTCCATCACCGCACGACCGAACCCCTGGTTCTCGCCGAGACGCAGCACCCGGTAGCCGAGCCCGCGTGCCACCGCCTCGGTATCGTCTCGGCTGGCATTGTCGACGACAAGGCTCGGCAACGCGAGGCTGCCCTCCGCCTGCCAGCGCAGCATGTCCGCGGAATTGAACCCGACGACGACACGCGTGATGTCGCTGGCAACGGCGGGCATCCGTGTGATCTCGCCGGTCATGCGGCGACCCCCACGGCGATCGGCCGCTCGACGACCACGAGGATCTGCTTGGCGATCAGGTGCTCGAGCCGGCCACCCGTGAGCGCGATCAGCCAGCGGCGCAACTCGGCCGGGCCGTAGCGCGTGGCGCTGCCGAGATGGAGCTGGTGCAGGCCTCCGGTCGCCGCGAGCTCGGCCGCCGTCTGATGGGTGAAGAAGCGCAGATGCGTCCGGTCGAGCAGCCCCGCATCGCGGTAGCGGAAATCTCCCAGCACCGCGAGGCGCCACAGAAACTTCCAGTTGCGCACATTGGGCACCGAGACGACGAGACGCCCCCCGGGTCCGAGCAGCGGCGAGACCCGGGCAACCACAGCCCAGGGCTCGACGAGATGCTCAAGCACATCGAGGCAGAGCACGAGATCGAGGCTCGCAGCGGGGATCTCCACGGGATCGAAGCGCTCGAGATCGCCCTCCCATACCCGGTCTGCCACCATCCGGGCGCGCGCCGCCGCGCCGGGGTCGCGCTCGAGCCCGCCGGCCCAATCGATCTCGCGCCCCTCTCGCAGCAAGGCAAGCGTGGCACCTGCGCCGCAGCCGAGATCCAGGACACGCCGACATCGATCCGGCAGATGCGGAAGCACCTCTCGCCTCGGCCTGTCGAAATAGCCTGTCATGCGCCGCCGATGTCCCCGCGCGAGAGGAGCGGCTCGGCCCGACGGTGGTGCCGCGTCCGAGCTCCACGGCCTGCGCTCTGGGAGGATGGAAACTTCCGGGTCGGCATCGCGGTCCATCCGCCTGGCATCGGCTCGCTGCGCGCTCGGCACTATCGCACTCGGGGGCGAGGGCCGCAAGCGGCTCGCCACGGCGCCCGCCCCGCGGCAGTACCCGCGCTCAACCGAATGCCGCGCCGGCGCCCGCGGAGGAGGCGGGCTTGGGCGCCTCCTGGTCGGTGCCGAACCGCGCGGCGATCTCGGCGGCGAACCCCTCGCCGGCCTCTCCATAGACGTCGAAGGCGAAATGCGCGCCCGCTTCCCGGAGCGCCGGGACCTCGTCGGGATAGCGGGCGAGCGCGGCGACGTAGCCGGAGAACCCCGCGGTCCGGATCTGCTCGAGCGCGTAGAGGTTCGCATCGTGATCGGGCATCGCGAGCAGCACGGCCCTGAGCGAGGCGGCAGGACGCACCGCGCGGCGCCAGAAGTCGCTGTCGGTCGCATCGCCGTGGAGCACATCGATCCCGTCGGCCTGGAGCCGCTCGACCTTGTCACGATCGGTCTCGATCCCAAGGAGCCGCCCCTCCGGCAGCCGTGCCGCGAGACCGCGATAGACCGCGACGCCCAGCCGCCCCATCCCGAAGATCACCACCTCGGCATGGCCGATGGCCGGTCGCTCATCGGCGAGCGCCCCGCGCCGCGCCTCGATCCGCCGGAGCCACGGGGCGTATTGAGCATAGATCTGGTGGCTGACCGCATTGATGGGGGTGAGCAGCAGGAAGGAGAAGGCCAGCGTCAGCGCGATGACCAGCAGCCAGTCCTCGGCGAGGAGACCCTGATCGACCGCAACGGCGCCGACGATCAGGCCGAACTCCGAGAAGGTCGCGAGCCCGAGCGCGCCGAGAAGCGCGGTGCGCGCCCGCAGCTTCAGCGCGACGAACAGCAGGAAGAACAGCACGCCCTTGAGCACCAGCAGCGCCAGCAGTCCGAGCGCCGTGAGGATGATCCCGAGCGAGGGGATCCCGCCGAGCCCGATATTGAGGAAAAAGCCGACGAGGAAGATGTCCTTGAAGCCGAGCAGCGCGTCACCCACTTCGCCGGCGCGGCGCTGGCGCGCCATCAGCATGCCCATCACGAGCGCGCCGAGATCAGGCTTGAGCCCCACCGCCTTGAAGCTCGCCGCCCCCAAAAACAGCACCGTGAAGAGCCCGAAGAGCGGCAGAAGCTCGTCATGCCCGATCCGGTCGAGCAGCTTGCCGAAGAGGAGCGGCAGCACCAGCAGGCCGACGAGCGCGATGGCCCAGGGCGAGGGCAGAGCCCCGGTCGAGGCGGTGAGGAAGACGACCGCCGCGATGTCCTGGAGGATCAGGATGCCGAGCGCGATCTTGCCATGGACCGAGCCGAGCTCGCCCTTCTCCTCGAAGATCTTCACCGTGAAGACCGTGCTCGAGAAGCTGAGCGCGAAGCCGACGATGAGGGCCTCCTCCAGCCCGATCCCCGCCATGATGCCGATCCCGATGGCGCCGAGGCCAAGCAGGATGCCGGCCACCACCACCACCGTGATGCCCATATGCCCGAGCATCGCAGCCATCGTCTGCGGCTGAGCGAGGCTTCGCGGCGAGATCTTGAGGCCGATGGTGAAGAGGAGCAGCAGCACCCCGAAGTCGGCGATCCGGCGGCCCTCCTCGCTCGGCTCGACGCCGAGCTCGCTCAGGACGAAGCCCGCGACGAGGAAGCCGAGCATCGGCGGCATATGAATGAGGCGCGCGACCATGCCGAAGGCGAAGGCGATCGCGAGCGACACCGAGAGCGAATCAAGTGAGAGATAGCCGTCCATCACCTGACACAATGCCATGCCGCGGCGCAGCGCAAACCGCTAGGTTACGATGCGCGAGGGATCAACGCGTCGAAATGGGCTCGAACGGGGCGGCTATCCGGCTGCAGCGACGCCGGGCCGGCTGCGGCGCCAGTGCTCGAAATCGGCGACGCTTTCGAAGCTCCGCCATTTCGCCCCGTCGCAGAGCTCGAACGGGCGATAGTCGGTCTTGTAGGCCATCTTCGGGCTGCCGGCGACCCAGTAGCCGAGATAGACATAGGCGAGACCCATCTCGCGCGCGAGCCGCACATGGTCGAGGATCATATAGGCGCCGAGGCTCCGCCTCGCCTCCGCAGGGTCGAAGAACGAGTAGACCATCGAGAGCCCGTCGCCGAGGATGTCCGAGAGGCACGCAGCGTAGAGCGCGCGCTCGCCGGTCTCAGCATCGGGCTTGGCATACTCGATCACCGAGGAGTTGACCGGGGTCTCGTCGACCATCGAGGCGTAGTCGAACGCGTCCATATCCGCCATGCCACCATCGGCGTGGCGGTGGTCGAGGTAGCGGCGGAAGAGGGAGAACTGCGTCTCGGTCGCCCAGGCCTCGCAGGGGAGGCGCTGGAGATCGGCGTTGCGCGCGAGGATCCGGCGCTGGGTGCGCGAGGGCTGGAAGCTGCCGACGGGGATGCGGATCGACATGCAGGCCGAGCAACCGACGCAGGCCGGGCGGTAGATCACCGATTGCGACCGACGAAACCCGCGCGCCGAGAGGGCGTTGTTGACGCTCACCGCGCTGGCGCCCTGAAGCGTCGTGAACACCTTTCGCTCCTCGCGCCCCTCGAGATAGGGACAGGGCTGCGGGGCGGTCAGGTAGAACTGAGCCTTCAGCGCGGTTTCGTGGTGACTCATGGGCGCCTTTCTCCGTTACCCCCTCACGATAGCAAACCGCGCGGGCTTGTCACCCGGCGAGGACGGGCATCCACGGGCGCGGGCGATCCGTTGAGAGGCCCGCCCCACCAACGAGGCTTGCACGGAGTTGGTTACCGTTGTGGCGGCAGTGGGGCGCCGCGGCCGCGCCTGCGCGGCTCAGGCGGCCTGGCGCAGCACCCGCGCGACCGCCTTGCGCAGCTCGATCGGCGCCGCCTGGTGCGCCATGTGGCCGACGCCCGGCAGGATCGTCATCCGGGCATGGGGCACGCGGGCGGCGAGCTCGGCCGCCTGGTTGTCCCAGTCGATGAAGTCGTCCGCGCCGTGGAGGATCTCGACCGGCACCGAGACCGACGGGTAGCGCGGCTCCATCCGGCGGAGCGCCACGTTGATGTTCTGGAGGTCCTCGGCATTCGCGCGCAGCGTGCTCTCGCGCAGCGCCAGCTCCGCACCGATGTAGTTCACATAGCCGTTCGGCACCCGCTGGGGCCTGAAAACGCGGGCGATGAACTCGTCGATCCCGCCGCTGCGCGCCCGGCTGAGCAGGCTGTCCATGTAGGCCTGGACGATCACGCCATCGAGACCGACGGCCCGCACGATCGTCGCGACCCCGCCGAAGGGGATGGTGACGCCCGAGACCGGGACGACGCCGGCAGTCTCGCGCGGGAAGTCGAGCGCCCAGGCCATGGCGACGGCGCCGCCCCAGCTGTGGCCGACGACGACGGGGCGCTCGACCCCGATCCCGGCCATCGCCTTCTGCAGCACGCGGGCCTGGACCGCCGGATCCCAGCCATCGATGTCGGGGCGATCCGAATAGCCGAAGCCCGGCCGGTCGACCGCGATTACATGGAAGTGCTCGGCGAGCATCGGCGCCACGCGAAAGGTCCAGTCCCGCAGATTGCCGCTCGCGCCGTGGATCAGGACGACGGTCGGCCCCTCGCCGCGCTCCCAATAGTGCACGCGCAGTCCGTAGGCTTCGGAGAACCGCCCGATCGGGGGATAGGACGAGCGGATCTCCGCCTCGTCGAATGGCACGGGCGTGCTGCACGCGCCGAGAAACGCCGCCCCGCCCAGCAAGAACCCTCGCCGACCCATACCCGCCTCCGTGTCACTGACGCCCCGGAGATGGTGCCGAAATGCCCCTCCGGCAAGGTTTAGTGTCAGCGCCCGATCCGCCCGAGATCGAAGGGCGTCGACTGGTAGACTTGGTTGATCCAGTTGCCGAAGAGGAGATGCGCGTGGCTGCGCCAGCGGTTCTCGGGCGGGCGGCTCGGATCGTCGGCCGGATAGTAGTTTGCCGGCAACAGGATCGCGTCGCCCCGGGCGACGTCGCGCCGGTATTCCTCGTCGAGCGAGGTGGTGTCGTACTCGATATGGTTGAACATATAGAGCGCGCGGTGCGCGGGATCGTCGAGCAGGCAGAGCCCGGTCTCCGGCCCGCTCATCAGCACGTCGAGACCGCGACCGCCAGGCAGCTCGGCCTCGCGCACCTCGGTCCAGCGGCTGACCGGGATCGTGAAATCGTCGGAGAAGCCGCGCAGATAGGGCGAGGCGGGCGCGAGATTGCGGTGGCGGAAACAGCCGAACGCCTTCTCCTGCAGCATGTGCTTGGCCACCCCGTGGAAGTGGTGGAGCATCGCCTGCGCCCCCCAGCAGATCGCGAATGTCGCGTGCACATGGGTCTGCGTCCAGTCGAAGACCTCGGTCAGCTCGCGCCAATAGGTGACCGCCTCGAAGGGCAGATGCTCGATCGGCGCGCCGGTGACGATGAAGCCGTCGAACTGCCGCTCCCGCGCCTCGGCGAAGGGCATGTAGAACGCCTCGAGATGCTCGGGTGCGGTGTTCTTGCTCACATGCTCGGTCATTTTGACGAGCGTCAGCTCAATCTGCAGCGGCGTCGCGCCGATCAGCCGGGCGAACTG
>CAYORO010000205.1:0-6984 GCA_964406355.1 uncultured Limibaculum sp. | reverse complement strand
CTCGGCGATGTGGCAGCCATTGGGGAAGGTGCTCTCCCGGTCGTCCACCGCACCGGTGCCCTCGATCCCGCCGGCCTCGGCCGCGAGCTCGGCAAGGCCGACGCGCCGGTCGGTGCCCGCGATGCGGAACTCGGCGAGCGCGGCGTCGAACTCGATATCGCCCTCGGCCGCCTCGAGCCGCTCGGCGGCGAGCAGGCGCCCGGCCTCGCGGATGCCGTCGGCCGCCTGGAGGATCACCCGGCTCGCCATCTTGGCCGAGCGCGAGCCGCCGGTGCCGCCCCCCGCGGCGAGCGCGTCGGAGTCCCCCTCCATCAGCTCGATCCGCTCGAAGGGGAGGCCGAGCTCCTCGTGCAGGATCTGCGCCCAGGCGGTCGCGTGACCCTGGCCGGTCGACTGGGTGCCAACCCAGATGCGCGCGCCCCCCTCGGCCGTCGCCTCGACCCGCGCCCGCTCGACCGGGCCGCCCCCGGTCCGCTCCATGTAATAGGCGAGGCCGAGCCCCGCGATCCGGCCCGCCGCCTCGGCCGCCCGCGCCCGCTCCGCGAAGCCGGTGTAGTCGGCCTCGATGAGCGCCCGATCGAGCACCGCATGGGTGTCGAGGCTGTCGAAACTGAAGCCGCCCGGTGTCGGATGCGGCAGCATATCGGGCGTGACGAGGTTCTTGCGGCGAAGCTCGACCCGGTCGATGCCCAACTGCCGGGCCGCCGCCTCCATCAGCCGCTCGGTGGCGTGGATCACCTCGGGCCGGCCGGCGCCGCGATAGGCATCGGTGGGCGGCGTGTTGATGAAGGCCCCGCGCACGCGGCTGTGGACAGCGCCGACGCGGTACATGCCGCCGAGGATCGGCGCGGAGAAGACCGTGTGCACCGCCGCACCGACGCTCGAGTAATGCGCCCCGATGCCAGAGACCGCCTCCATGCGCAGCGCGAGCAACCCGCCCTCGGCATCGAACGCACCCTCGACGGTCGCGCGCATGTCGCGCCCCTGGGCATCGGAGAGGAAGCTCTCGGTCCGGTCGCCAAGCCAGACCACAGGCCGGCCGAGATCCTTGGCGGCCAGCGCGGCCAGCGCGTATTCTGGATGGGTCATGAGCTTCATGCCGAAGGCGCCGCCCACATCGGGCACCCGGATGCGGATGCGCCCGGGCTCGACCTTGAGGGCCCGCGCGATGCGCCCGCGCATGCCATGTGCGCCCTGGCAGCCGACCCAGCCGTCCCACCGCCCCGTATCCGCATCGTAGCGGATCGCGATCGCGCGCGGCTCCATCGAGGCCACCACCACCCGCTGGTTGACCACCGTGGTGCGCACCCGGTGCGCTGCCGCGGCGAAGGCCCGGTCGACCGCCTCGGCGTCGCCATGCTGCCAGTCATAGGCGAGATTTTCCGGCGCCGTCTCATGGAGCTCCGGCGCGCCGGGGGCAAGGGCCGCCACCGGATCGACGACGACCGGCATCTCCTCGATCTCGAGCTCGATCGCCGCCGCGGCCTCCTCGGCCAGCACCCTGGTATCGGCAACGATGAACGCGACCGGCTGTCCGACAAAGCGCACCCGCCCGTCGGAGAGATGCGGAACTGCAACAGGGGCGAGCGGTGTCTCGAACGGGAACTCGTTGACGAGCGGCGCAAGCCGACCCTCGATCTCGGCTCCGGTATAGACCGCGTGCACGCCGGGCAGCGCCCGCGCCCCGTCGACATTGAGCGTCGTGATGCGGCCATGCGCCACGGGACTGCGCAGAACTGCCGAGGCGACTTGCCCCTCGATCGCGATGTCGCCGACATAGCGCCCAGCGCCCCGCAACAAGCGGCCATCTTCTTGCCGCATCACGGGCTGGCCCAAGCCAAATTTCATGACAACTCTCCACACCTGTGCTAGCAAAGCTACGGTGTGGTGGGTTGGCGTCAAGCGCACGGCCTCTGTCGTGACGATACGGCGCATGGGTTCAGAATCATCGCGGCGGTCAGTGCGCGGACGCAGTCGGTCGTTCGAAGTATTTAATCGACGCGAATCAGGAGTGGGCCTGGGTGTTTAAGGACGACCGCTTCATCTCGATCCTCAGCGGGGTCGTGCTGATGATCGCAATCGGGACGGTCGTGCAGCGCGGCGGTCCTCTTGTTGAGTATTTCAAGGGGGATGACCAAGCCCCGGTGCTGGTGCGCGACCGGGTGTCGATCCCGCCTGCGCAGCTGTCGCAGATCGATGTGCTGGAGAACGACCTCAACGTCTCGCGGGCAGATCGCGGGCGGCTGGCGATCGTTACGGCGCCGGCCTGCGGCGTCGCATTCGTGCAGGACACCACGCTCAACTACGTGCCGGGCAGCGACTGCGCCGGCGAGATCACCATCGTCTACGGCATCGGCCAATCCGGGATCACCGGCGAGGTGCGGGTTTTCGTCGAGGAGCCCGCCGGCAAGGCAGAGACGGGCACGGCAGAGGCCGGCGCGTCGGAGACGGGCGCGTCGGGGACGGGCGTGTCGGGGACGGGCGTGTCGGAGACGGGCACGGCGGAAAACGGCGAGACGGCCGGCACGCCCGCCGACCTGGCCGAGGCTCGGACGGCCCCTGCGTCAACCGCGCCCGCGCAGCCGACGTCGGAGCCGCTCCGCACCGAGCGACCGGTTGCGGAGTCCCCGGCAGCCGCCGAGCCCCCCGCCGGGCCGGCCGATCCGCGCCGTATCGCCGTGCCGCATATGCCCTCTGCGCCCCGCGTTCCCGAGAGCGAGGACGCGCCGACGCTGGCGCTGGTCACGCCGCCCACCCAGCCGGCCCCGCAGCGCGCCACCGCTGCACCGTCGAGCCTTGCACCGGCGCTGCCTGGCAGCGAAGCGCTCGCGGCGGTCGAGGTGTCCCAGCCGGCGGCACAGCCCGCCCGAGCCGCGATCCGGCCGCCGGCCGAGCTGAACACCGGCGCTTGGGACGCGCGGAACAACGATTTCGTCACGGCGAGCAGCCGCGGCGGGCTGTTGTCGCGCCCGGTGCGCGCCTCCACCGGCGCAGTGCCGGATCCAAGCGTGATCGAGAGCGCGATTGTCGCCGCGCAGGAGAGCGAGACACCGCCCACCATCGGTGGGCCTGCGATCGGCTGGCAGCCGGGCACCCTGGCACTCGCCACACCGGATGCGACCGCCCTCGAGGTGCCGACGGACGGGCTGCAAGCCACCCCGCGCAGCACCGAGCCGCCCTCCCTCGGCGCCACGGGCGAGACCGAGGACGGCGATCAGATCGCGTCTCTCGTGCGCGAGCCCGATGAGCCCGGTGCCTTCACGCCCGGTGTCCTGCGCACCGCCCTGCCAGGCAGCGACCGCGGACGGATCTCGACGCTGAGCGACGCTCCCTCGCCCGACAGCGCCTCGCCGCTGAGCGCACCCGGGTCGCTGCCGACGATCGGGCTCGCCCGCGTCGATCGCCGCGTGAGTGCCTATGAGAGCCCGTCGGCCCCGACCGTGGGGGCGGGCCCTGCGGCTCTCGCCGGTGGCTCGGCGCTGGACGCGTCGGTGGCCCGCCCTGTGCCCTCGAGCATCGGCGGCGACCTTCCCGGGTCTCTCGCCTTTGCGCCGCCAAGTGACGGCCTCGGCGAGGTGCGCGAGCTCGGCCGCGCTCTCAACATCGTGCCGGTCGAGCGAACCTCGGCGCCGGGCGGTCTCGTCGCCCCGTCCGCGGATGACAGCGCCATCGGGATCCGCCGGCCGACGACGATCCTCGATTTCGACCCCGACGCGCCGGCCGTCGAGATGCCTCAGGATGCCGCGGAGCGCCGCCGTCTGTTGGGCAGTGCGGGCGAGGAGACCGACGCGGCCACCGAGACCGACGCGGCCGCCGAGACCGACCTCGCCGCGGATGCCGATGCCGAGGGCGACATGCCCGGGCCGGTCGCCATCCGCAGTCCCGCGAGCGCCGCCTGTGTCGAGCCGCCGTCGCATCGCTCGATCCCGCGGCCGGGGCCCGGCGCGGTCAACGATGTGCTCGTGCTCGCGCCCTGCTTCCCGGGCGAGATCCTGCGCCTGACCTATCACGGGCTGACGATGGCCAAGCAGGCCGATGCCTCCGGCCAGGTCGAGTTCGCGGTGCTCGGCTTCGAGCCCCGCACGCCCGCCACGGTGATCTTCCCCGACGGGTCGGATCTCAACCTCGACCTGCGCTTCCAGGGCACCGAGCGGATCCACCGCGTGGCGATGGTCTGGGACGATCCGGTGACGCTCGGCCTCCATGCCCTGCCGCTCCGGGCCGAAGAAGGCTCCGCCGGCCATATCCGCCCGGACAACCAGGGAAGCCTTGCCGAGGCGCGCCGCGGCGGCGGCTATCTCTCGAAGATCGAGCCGGCCGGCGGCGGCGGTGACCGAGCGTGGATCTTCACCTATTTCCCGCCGCGCTCCGGACAGCACGATGTCGTGCGCCTCCGCGTCGACTACCCGACCCGGACGGTCGCGCGTGCGCCCGAGACCTGCGGTGACGGCGCCTATTCCTCGCCCGCCTTCCGCATCATCCGCTCCGACCGCGGCCAGATGAGCGCCGCGGTCGATCGGCGCCTCACGGCGATTGACTGCAGCGAAATCGCGCAAAGCGACAATGGCCTGATCGATGCGCAAGTAGAAGCTGTGGTCAGCAAAAAAAGATGATATGAACAAGTCGTACGGCGTCGACCGACCTGGGGGTGGGCGGTGACCGGGGGAGCCAATAGACGAAGGGACGAGGGAAGAAAATGCTGACTAGGCGTTTCGCGCTGGGCTTTGCTGGCGCTGTTGGAATGCTGATCGCCGGCGGGGCCGCGGCCCAGGACGGTGAACAGATGATCACACTCAAGTCGTTCGACGGCTTCACCCAGATCCGCGGCGAGCTCGTCGATTTCGATGGCGAGCAATACACGATCCTCACGCGGCTGGGCACGCTGCAGATCGACGTCTTTCTCGTCACCTGCGAAGGCGATGCCTGCCCGGCCAACACGCTCTTCGGCGCCGAATTCGGCATCCACGGCTCCAACACCATCGGCGCGTCGCTGATGCCGTCGCTGATCGAGGGCTATGCCGAGACGATGGAGGCCTCCATCGTGCGCGAGATCACCGAGACCGAGAACGAGCGCATCTTCCGCATCGTCCACTCAAACGGCGAGGAGATGGCAGCGATCGACCTGCAGGCCCATGGCTCGGGCACCTCCTACGCCTCGCTGGCCGACGGCCGCGCCTCGATCGGCATGTCCTCGCGCCCGATCAACGAGGACGAGGTGGTGCTGCTCGGCAATGCCGGCCTGCGCGACCCGCGCGAGTCTGATCTCGAGCACATTGTGGCGCTCGACGGGCTGATCCTGATCGTCCACCCGGACAATCCGATCCGCTCGATCACCATCAACGAGATCGCGCAGATCTTCTCCGGCCAGATCACCAACTGGTCGTCGCTCGGCGGGCCGAACCGCGAGATCAACGTCTACGCGCGGGATGACCGCTCGGGCACCTTCGACACCTTCAAGTCGCTCGTGCTGACCCCCAACGGTGTCGAGATCAGCGAGGCCGCCAGCCGGTTCGAATCGAATGCCGAGCTGTCGGACGGCGTGGCCTCGGATATCGACGGCATCGGCTTCACGGGCTTTGCCTATGCGCGCGCCAGCCGCGTGCTGCCGATCCGTCAGGAATGCGGGCTCCTCTCCCATCCGACGACCTTCGCGATCAAGGCCGAGGAGTACCCGCTGGCCCGCCGGCTCTATCTCTACAGCTCGGAGCGCGAGGACTCGATCCACGCGCGCAACCTCGTGCGCTTCGCGCTGTCGACCGACGCATCGCCCTTCGTCGACGAGGCGGGTTTCATCAGCCTCGCAGCGGAGGGTCAGGGGCTGCGCGAGCAGGGCCTGCGCATCGCCCACAGCATCATCGGCGAGGACGAGTTCTCGGTGGAGCTGATGCGCGAGATGCTGACCGAGTTCCGCGACGCCGAGCGGCTCTCGACCACCTTCCGCTTCACGCCGGGCTCGTCGCAGCTGACGGCGAAGTCGCAGCGCGATGCCGAGCAGTTCGCCCGCGACATCGTCGACGGCAAGTATGACGGCAAGGAGATCCTTCTGGTCGGCTTCACCGACTCGATCGGCCAGTTCGAGCTCAACCGGGCGCTCGCCACGCGCCGCGCCCAGGGCGTGCTCTTCACGATGAACGAGTCGGTTATCGACCTCCCCGGCGCGCAGGACTTCCAGGGCGCCAACATCACCGTGCTCGGCTATGGCGAGCTGACGCCTGTGGGCTGCAACACCACCTTCGCCGGCCGCGTCGCCAACCGCCGCGTCGAGGTGTGGATCCGCTGATCCCGCCGACCGCGCGACCCTTCAGAGCCCCGCGGGTGCGTCGCCCGCGGGGCTTTTCGTTTGACCGCCGCTGAGCCATGCTCCAGCCGCCCCGGCGCGAGACCGGGCCGCTGGAGGACAAGGAGAGCCCGCATGACCCGTGACGTCGTCATCCTCGACGGAGCCCGCACCGCCATCGGCACATTCGGCGGCGCCCTCGCCGGCACGCCGCCGACCCAGACCGCCGCCCATGTGGCGCGCGCCGCCCTCGCCCGATCGGGGGTCGAGGGCCCCGCGATCGGCCATGTCGTCTTCGGCCATGTGATCAACACCGAGCCGCGGGACATGTATCTCTCCCGCGTCGCGGCGATCGAGGCCGGCATCCCCGACACTGCCCCCGCGATGAACGTCAACCGGCGCTGCGGCGCGGGCACCGGGGCCCTGCCGACTAAGAACGGCGGCGTCTTCCCTCTCAGGCCGCCGACTCCGGGGTGGCGGGGCGTGGCAGCGGCGCCGGCTCGACCGGCGTGCCCGGCGGCAGCGGCTCGGGATCGACCAGCACCCGCCCGGCGTCGTCGATACGCACGCGGTGGGTGGCGATCTTCTCGGTGAAAGGCGGCGGCGCGCAGCCGTCCTCCGGCCGGTACTGGAAGCCGTGCCACGGACAGGTGATGCAGCCGTCGATGATCCGCCCCGCCGAGCGGCCCGTTCTGATGTGCGCAGAC
>CAYORO010000204.1:0-6989 GCA_964406355.1 uncultured Limibaculum sp. | reverse complement strand
CGTGACCCCCCACCCCCGCGAGCCGGCAGACCTCGCCGCCCTTTGGCGCAGCAGTCCTAGGGGGCCGGTTTGATCTCAGGCGCGAGTGCCCAGACCCGCTCATTGGCCTCGGGGCTGCGGGCCCGCGTGATCTCGCAGCCGAGGCTCGCCTGAGCCGGCAGACGGTCGAGCTTCTCGATCCGGATCCGCACTCGCCGCGCCCGAGGATCCACCAGCAGCATCTGCGCCAGCCGCTCGGCGAAGGTCTCGAGGAGCTGCATCCGCGGCCCCTCGGCCAACTCGTGGATCGAGGACACCAGGGTGTCGTAGTTGATCACCCGCCCGATCCGGTCGTCGAGATGGGCCGTGTTGCGCACCACCTCGAGCGAGATGTTGAACCGGAGCTGCTGCCGGGCCCCATACTCCGCCGGATACGCGCCGATCTCGACCGCCGCCACATAGTCCGCGAGGAAGACACGGTCGGCCGGCAGGGCCTCCTCGGGCGACGCTTCGGCCCGGTCGCCGAACTCCGGCCCTTGGGCATTTGCGGCTGGATCCACCATGGCGCTCCTCGACTCCGCCGGTGGGTCCGGCGTTGGGTTGGCCCGTGAGCCTAGGCGTCATAAAGCGGAATGGCCAACCGAAAACGACCCTCTGGGACCCAGACAGACCTGCCGCTTCGCGTTCGGAAGGTTGCACCGCCGAGCGATAGTCTTATGTATATGCACGAAAGGAACTGTCATGTCTGGTCCCGTGGACATCGCCGAGATCCCCTCGCTCTGCCTCGCGACCAATGCGCGGATCGCGGCGCGCGCGTTGACGCGGGCCTATGACGGCGCCCTGCGCCCGCACGGCCTTCGCATCACCCAGTTCTCGGTGCTGGTTGCCGCCAGCGTCACGGAGGGCCGCGCCACGATCACCGAGATCGCCGCCGCACTGGGGCTCGACCGCTCGACGCTCAGCCGGTCGCTCGATCCGCTGGAGCGCGACGGGCTTATCCGCCTCGGGCCCGAGACGCGGCACCGCGCGCGCCATGTCCATCTGACCGAGACGGGGCGCGCCAAGCTCGAGGCGGCGATCCCTGCCTGGGCGGCGGTGCAGGACGCAACGGCGGCCGCGCTGGGAGCCGATCCGGCCGAGACCGCACGCCGTCTCCGAACTCTCACCACCACCCCATAGGGCTGCAGCCCCGCAGCCTCCAAAGGAGAAACTATGGAATATTTCGTGCATATGCAAGAAACCAATCCCGACGACACGGCGCGCTGGCGCCGCCGCATCCCATGGATCGTCGGGATCTGGGGAACAACGGTGGCCGTGCTCGGCGCGGCCGGCGTGTTCTCCGCCATGTCGATCAATGCGATCGCCACCCTCGCGGTGCTCGGCATCCTCGCGCCGGTCGCGCTCTATGCCGCGGCGCCGGGCCTGCGCGCCGTCGTGCGCGGATGGGGGCTAGACGGGCTGACGCGGTTCCATCTCTGGCGGATCGGCGCCGCGGCGGCGTTCTTCGCCTATGGCGCCGAAGGGCTCTTGCCCGAGGCCTTCGTGCGCAACGCCGCCTGGGGCGATCTCCTGGCCGGGCTCCTGGTGATCCCGGTGATCGCCACGACCTGGGGCGGACGGTGGCGCTACTGGGCCTTCCACGGCTTCGGCTTCGCCGATTTCCTGCTGGCGGTCGGCACGGGGCTCACGCTGTCGCTGATGGGCGACCAGGCGATGCGGACGATCGCCGAGATGCCGCCCGTGCTGATCCCGCTCTTCGGCGTCGGCCTCTCGGGTGCCGCGCACCTGATGGCCTTCCACCTCCTGTGGACCGGAGCGCCGGACCCGCAAGCCAGCGCCCGTCAGCCAGACTAATCGACGGGTGCGGCGGCATAGTCCGCCGCGCCCATCTCCGCGAGGCGCGAGACGGTGCGGGCGAACTCGAAGGCCCCCTTGCCCTCGGTGTAGAGCTGCTCGGGCCCCACGGCGGCGGAGACATAGAGCCGGCGCCGCGCCTCGTAGAGCGCATCCACCAGCGTGACGAAGCGCTTGGCCGCGTTCTGCCGCTCGGGGCCCATCGCGGGCACGTCCTCGAGGATCACCACCCGGAACCGCCGCGCGATCTCGAGATAGTCCGACGGCCCGAGCGGCGCCTCGCAGAGCGTCGCGAAATCCGCCCGCGCCACGTCGCGCGCAACGCTCGGCAGCCGGAGCTCGCGGCTGCCGAGCATCACCGTCTCGGGCCAGCCCGACCCGCCGCCGGTCTCGCGGTCCCAGGCCGCGTCCATCGTCATCCGCGCCTCGGCGCCGAGCGGCGAGGCATAGCGGCGCTCCGCCATCGCCCGCCCCTCGCGATAGTCGGTCGGCGAGGCGAGCTCGAGGACGTCGAGCCGCTCCTTCAGCATGTCGATGAAGGGCAGGAAGAGCGCCCGGTTGAGCCCGTCCTCGTAAAGATCGTCGGGCGGGCGGTTTGAGGTCGCGACCATCACCACGCCCCGGTCGAACAGCGCTTCGAAGAGCCGGCCGAGGATCATCGCATCGGTGATGTCGGTCACCTGCATCTCGTCGAAGCAGAGCAGCGTCGCATCCTCGGCCACCTCCTCGGCGACCACGCGGATCGGGTCCTCGACATTGCTCTCGCGGGCGATGTGCACGCCGACATGGATCTCGGCCATGAAGGCGTGGAAATGCACCCGCCGCTTGGGCTCGACCGGCGCGACCTCGTGGAAGAGGTCCATCAGCATCGACTTGCCCCGCCCGACGCCGCCGTAGAGGTAGAGCCCCGTCAGCTTGATCTGCTTGTGCGGCGAACTGCGGCCGAAGCCGAACCAGCCGCGCGCCACGCGCTTGCCCTTCTGCGGATCGTAGTCGCGCAGGCGTGCATGCAGGAGCTGCAGCTTCTCGACGGCGAAGGCCTGCGCCGAATCGGGGCGCAGCTCGCCCGCGGAGACCATCCGGCGATAGCGCGTCATCGGCCCGTCTGGCATGCGCCTGTCCTCCGACTTGCCGCCGCCCCTTCCCGAAGGACACCTAGCGAAGTGATGAACGCCATCACAAGCTTTGCTTTGACCGCAGGCGGAGGCTTGGGCAGCAAGACGGGGGAGGATCGCAGATGTCCACGCATGCCCGCCTTCTCACCCCGGTGCTCGTCGGAGGCGCCCTGATCCTGATGCTGAGCTTCGCGATCCGCGCGAGCTTCGGCGTCTTTCAGATCCCGGTGGCCGAAGAGTTCGGCTGGCCGCGCGCCGAGTTCTCGCTGGCGATCGCGATCCAGAACCTCGCCTGGGGGATCGGCCAGCCGCTCTTCGCTGCCTTCGGCGAGCGCTTCGGCGATCGCCGCGCGATCATCCTCGGCGCGATCGTCTACGCGGTGGGGCTCGTCTGGTCGGCCTATGCGGTGACGCCGGAGGGGCACCAGCTCCTGAACGTGTTGATCGGCTTCGGCATCGCCGGCACCGGCTTCGGCGTCATCCTCGCGGTGGTCGGCCGCGCGGCGGCGCCCGAGCATCGCTCGATGGCGCTCGGCATCGCGACCGCGGCGGGCTCGGCGGGGCAGATCATCGGGCCGCCGGCGGCCGAGGCGCTCCTCGGCGTGACCGACTGGTCGGGCGTGTTCCTGATCTTTGCCGGCGTCGTGCTCGCCTCGCTCCTGCTGCTGCCGCTGATCCGCGCGCCCGAGCCCGCGACGAGGGCCGAGCTCGAGGAGAGCATGGGCGAGGTGCTGGGCCGCGCCTTTCGCGACCCGTCATTCCTGCTGATCTTCGTCGGCTTCTTCTCCTGCGGCTACCAGCTCGCCTTCGTGACCGCGCATTTCCCGGCCTTCGTCGCCGAGGTCTGCGGCCCGATCGACCCCGGCGGGATCCTCGCCAGCATCGGCATCGGCGACACCTCGGCACTGGGGGCCTGGGCGATCGCGCTGATCGGGCTCGCCAACATCGCGGGCACCCTGCTCGCGGGGCATCTCGGCGCGACGTTCTCCAAAAAGTACCTGCTCGCGGGCATCTACACCGGGCGCACGATCCTGGCGGCCTGGTTCATCCTGGTGCCGATGACGCCCACCACCGTCATCGTCTTCTCGCTTGCCATGGGCACGCTCTGGCTCGCCACCGTACCGCTCACCTCGGGGCTCATCGCGCATATCTACGGGCTGCGCTATATGGGCACGCTCTACGGGATCGTGTTCTTCAGCCACCAGCTCGGCAGCTTCCTCGGCGTCTGGATGGGGGGCGAGCTCTACGATCGCTTCGGCTCCTACGACACCGTCTGGTGGGTCGGCGTCGGCGTCGGCGCGCTCTCGGCCATCGTGCATCTGCCCATCGCCGAGCGGCGCGAGCCGCCGGCCGGGGTGCCTGCGTGATCCGCCTCTCGCCGGCCGCGACGGTGATCGCGGCGGGCAGCCTCGTGCTCGCGCTCAGCTTCGGAGCGCGCTCGGTCTTCGGCATCGTGCTCGAGCCGATCTCGGCCGAGAACGGCTGGCCCCGCGAGGTGTTCTCGTTCTCGATCGCGCTGCAGAACATCGTCTGGGGCGTCGCGCAGCCGGTCTTCGGCCGCATCGCCGACCGGCTCGGCGACCGGGCGGCGCTCTGGCTCGGCTTCGCGCTCTATCTCGTCGGTATGCTGGTCTCGGCCCATGGCGCGACGCCCTTCGCCCAGCATATGGGCGCGGGCGTGCTGGTCGGGCTCGGGGTTGCCGGCACCGGCTTCGGCATCGTGCTCTCTATGGTGGGTCGCGCCGCGCCCGAGGAGCGCCGCTCGGCGGTGATGGGCACGGCGGCCGCACTCGGCTCGCTCGGGCAGATGCTGATGCCGCTGCTGGCCGGGACGCTCACCGAAGCGTTCGGCTGGCAGGTCACGCTGCTCGTGATCGCCGGGCTGCTGCTGCCGATGGCGCTGGCGATCCCGCTCCTCAAGCCGCAGCCCGACAACAGCGGCCCGGCCGAGCCCGAGATCCCGCTCGGCGCGCTGCTGCGCGGGGCCTTCGCACAGCCCTCCTATGTGCTGCTGGTGATGGGCTTCTTCGTCTGCGGGTTCCATATCGGGTTTCTGACCGCGCATCTGCCGCCCTATGTCGCCGAGGTCTGCGGCTCGGTGACCCTCGGCGCCGCCACGCTCTCGATCATCGGGGCGGCCAACATCGCAGGCACCTTCCTCTTCGGGCGGCTCGGCGGCATCGTGCCGAAACCCTATGTGCTCTCGGGGATCTATGCGGGCCGGGCGGTGGTGCTCCTCGCCTTCCTCGCGATCCCGCCGAGCCCGGTGACGGTGATCCTGTTCTCGCTGGTGATGGGCATCCTCTGGCTGCCGACGGTGCCGCTCACCTCGGCGCTGGTCGCCTCGATCTTCGGGGCGCGCAATCTCGGGATGCTCTACGGCTTCGTCTTCCTGTCCCACCAGATCGGCAGCTTTCTCGGCGTCTGGATGGGCGGCCGCGTCTACGATCTCTGGGGCAACTATGACCTGATGTGGTGGGCCGCGATCGCGCTCGGGATCCTCTCGGCGATCGTCCATCTGCCCGTCAGCGAACAACGCGTCCGCCTCGCCACGGCCGCATGATTGATCGCCGCGCCGGAATGCGCGACACGGGACGGTATCGTCCGGAACGCGAGAGGAGACCGATGAGCCTGCCCGTCGTCCCCGCGCTCCGCCGCACCGCGCGGCTCGAGCGCCTGACCACCGAGACCCGGATCGCCATCGAGGTCGCGCTCGACGGCACGGGCGAGCACGAGATCGCCACCGGCGTCGGGTTCTTCGACCACATGCTCGCCCAGCTCGCGCGGCACTCGCTCATCGACATCACCATCGCGGCCGAAGGCGATCTGCATATCGACGACCACCACACCGTCGAGGACACCGGCATCGCGCTCGGCCAGGCGATCGCCGAGGCGCTGGGCCGCAAGGCGGGCATCCGGCGTTACGGCTCGGCGCTGCTGCCGATGGACGAGGCGCTGATCCGCGCAGCACTCGATCTCTCGGGCCGGCCGTTCCTCGTGTGGACCGTGCCGATGCCGACGCCCAAGATCGGGCAGTTCGACAGCGAGCTGGTGCGCGAGTTCTTCCAGGCGCTGAGCACCCATGCCGGCATGACGCTGCATGTCGAGCGGCTCGCAGGCCAGAACTCCCACCACATCGCCGAGGCGACGTTCAAGGCCGTGGCGCAGGCGCTGCGCGCGGCGGTCGAGCCGGACCCGCGCCGGGGCGACGCGGTGCCCTCCACCAAGGGGACGCTGTGATGGAGCACCAGCTCTACACCGTGCACGAGTACCGGCGGACGGGCGAGCTCGACGTGGTGGGCGAGCCGACCTCCTTTGCCGGGATCCCGCTGCTCTGGCCGCTCTATGAGGGGCTCTGGATCCTGCTCGCACTCCAGCTCGCGGCGCTGATCGGCGCGACGCTCTACTCCCCCTTCGCCCTGTCGCCGATGCTGTTCGGGCTCGCGGTGCTCGGGTTTCTCGAGGGCAATCTCCTGAAGCGGCTCGAGATGCGGCTGCGCGGCTGGCGGCGGATCGGCTGGGTCGAGGCGAACTCGCCCGAGGGCGCGGAGGAAGCCTGGCGCGCGGGCGAGGGGGTGGGACGCGGCGGCGTGGCGCGCCGCCCCGAGGTCGCGGATGCGGAGGCACCGGCATGAGCACGGTTATCGTCGACTATGGGTCCGGCAATCTGCGCTCGGCCGAGAAGGCGTTCGAGCGGATGGCCGAGGAGCGCGGCGCCGGCGGGCCGATCACCGTCACGGGCGATCCGGAGGCGGTGGCGCGGGCCGAGCGGGTCGTGCTGCCGGGCGTCGGGGCGTTCGGCGATTGCCGCGCAGGGCTGATGGCGGTCGACGGGCTCTGGCAGGCGGTCGTCGAGCGCACCGAGGCGGGGCACCCGTTCCTCGGGATCTGCGTCGGCATGCAGCTGATGGCGACGCGCGGGCTCGAGCATGGGGAGTGGCCGGGCTTCGACTGGATCCATGGCGACGTGGTCAGGCTCGAGCCCAAAGCCCCCGAGCACAAGGTGCCGCATATGGGCAGGAACGCGCTGATGATCAGCGA
>CAYORO010000203.1:0-7037 GCA_964406355.1 uncultured Limibaculum sp. | reverse complement strand
GCCGCCAGTTCTGCGAGACGCTGGTGCGCTGGGAGCCGGACTTCACCTTCTCGGGGCTGCTGCTCGAGGAGTGGGAGGTCAGCGACGACGCGCGCGAGTACCGGCTGAGCCTGCGCCAGGGCGTGACCTGGAACAACGGCGACGCCTTCACGGTCGAGGATGTGATCTTCAACATCACCCGCTGGTGCGACAAGAGCGTCGAGGGCAACTCGATGGCCAACGCCTTGTCGACGCTGATCGACCCCGACACCGGCAAGCTCGCCGAGGGCGTGATCGACCGGGTCGACGACCACACCCTCCGCCTCGTGCTGCCGAGCCCGGACATCTCGCTGATCGCGGCGATGGCGGACTATCCCGCGCTGATCGTGCATCGCGACTTCGACGCGGCCGGCAAGCTCTCGGCGGCGCCGGTCGGCACCGGGCCGTTCGAGCTCGCCGAGTTCGCGATCGCCAACCGCGCGATCGTCAAGCGGCGGGAGTCTGGCACCTGGTGGGGCGGCGAGGTGTTCCTCGATGGCGTCGAGTTCACCGATTACGGCACCGATCAGAGCGCGATCCTGGCGGCGCTCGAGGCCGGCGACATCCACGTGAATGACGAGAGCCCGGCCGACCAGCTCGCGGGCCTCCAGGCGCTCGGGCTCGTCGAGCGGGAGAAGGAGACCGCACAGACCATCGTGGCGCGCATGAATGTGAGCGCCGAGCCCTACACCGATGTCCGCGTGCGCCGCGCGATGCAGATGGCGGTCAACAACGCGGTGGTGATGCAGCTCGGGATCGAGGGGCGCGGTGTCGTGGGCGAGAACCACCACGTCGGCCCGATGCACCCGGAATACGCCGATATCGGCGCGCCGGCGCAGGACAGCGAGGCGGCACTCGCGTTGCTCGCCGAGGCGGGCCAGGCGGAGACCGAGTTCGAGCTGATCTCGATCGACGGCGAGTGGCAGCGGACCACCATGGATGCGGTCGCGGGCCTCCTCACCCAGGCGGGCGTGACGGCCAAGCGCACCGTGATCCCGGGCGCGACCTTCTGGAACAACTGGACGAAGTATCCCTTCTCGGTCACCGACTGGGGTGGGCGGCCGCTCGGCGTCCAGGTGCTCGCGCTCGCCTACCGCTCGGGGGCGGCGTGGAACGAGACGGGGCTCGCGAGCGCGGAGTTCGACGCGGCCCTCGACGAGGCGCTCGCCATCTACGACCCCGACCAGCGTCGCGAGGTGATGGAGCGCCTGCAGACGATCCTGCGCGACGAGGGCGTGATCATCCAGCCCTTCTGGCGCAAGATGTATCTCCACCACGCGCCGGAGCTGCACGGCTATGAGCGCCACCAGGCCCGGGAGATGCATTTCGAGCGCGCCTGGCTCGAGGGCTGAGCCTCCACGACAGGACAGCGACGGGCCGGACCCGCCTTGGTTCGGCCCGACCGCGGCCCCGGCGCGCAGATGCGGCGCCCAAATTTCGCCTCGCCCCTCGGGCATTCACTGTGCATTCTGAGACTGGGCATCAAGGTGTCCCGGTGCGGCGACCACGATCGGGGGCGGGCGTGACGGACAGGGCAAGTGCCGAGACGGCGGCGGAGACCACCGATTACAATCCCCCGACCTGGCTCGAGGAGCTCTCCTCCGGCCTCGCGATCCGCTCGCAATTCGTCGTCTCCGGCAATGTGCGGGACCTCTTCCCCGTGCCGACGCAGGCCGGCCTCGAATTCGTCTCCTTCGAGACCGCGCTCTGGCGGGTGCTGGCGGAGCGGGGCTATCTCGGGCTCCTCGTCCACGACGTGGTCGGCGGGCTGAGGCTCCACGAGGGCTGCGACCCGCGCCTCGCCGATGTGCTCGACGATTGCGGGATCCGCCTCGGCGAGGTGGCCTCGCACCCCGACCGGCTGGCCGAGCTCGTCACCGCCGTCACCCGCGAGGGGCGGGTGCCGATCGCGCTGGTGATCGACTACGCCTCCCGCCTCTTCGCGAGCGGCGACCCGGCGATGGAGCAGCTCTTCATCGGCGTCGACAAGCTCGCCCGCGGCCCGGCGCCCGAGCGCCCCGGCGCGGAGTTCGATTTCCCGCCGAGGAACCCCGTGCTCTGGATCGTCGACCGGCCGGGCGACCTGCCGGAATGGTTCGCCACCCGCAACGCGGCGGTCCGCGACATCTCGGTCGGACTGCCCGATCTCGGCGACCGCTATGCCTATGCCGCGCGCCTCGCCGACAGCCTTGACACCGGCAGCGCCTTCCGCTCCGAGAACCGCCAGCAGAAGATCGAGCAGTTCGCGTTGCGCTGCGACGGCATGAGCCTGACGGATATGCGCGGCATCGGGGATCTCGCCCGCGCCGAGGGGATGGGGCTCAACCGCATCGGCGATGCGCTGCGCAGCTACCGCATCGGCACCACGCGCAACCCCTGGACCTCACGCGTCATGCGCTCGCGGGTGAAGAACGCGATGGGGGTGCTCGAGAAGCGGGTGAAGGGACAGACCCGCGCCGTCGAGAAGACCTACGACATCCTCGTGCGCTCGATCATGGGGCTGTCGGGGGCGCAGACCTCCTCGCGCGGCAACCGCCCGCGCGGCGTGCTGTTCTTCGTGGGCCCGACCGGCGTCGGCAAGACCGAGCTCGCCAAGGCGGTCACCGAGGTGCTCTTCGGCGACGAGACCCTCATGCAGCGCTTCGACATGTCGGAATTCGTCAACGAGGAATCGATCGGCCGGCTGATCGGCCCGCCCCCCGGCGCGCCCGGCCACGAGAATGGCGGCGAGCTGATCAACACGGTGCGCGCGCGGCCCTTCAGCGTGTTCCTCTTCGACGAGATCGAGAAGGGCCATCCTCGGATCCTCGACGCGTTCCTTCAGATCCTCGACGACGGGCGGCTGACCGACACGCGCGGCGAGACCGGCTTCTTCTCCGAGGCGCTGATCATCTTCACCTCGAATGTCGGCATCGTCGGCGGCGACCGCTCGACCAATATGGGCCAGAACATCCTGCCGTCGGACGCCCATGACGTGCTGCAGGAGAAGCTCTCCAAGGCGGTGTCGGACTATTTCCGCTACGAGCTCCGCCGGCCCGAGCTGATGAACCGCATGGGGCAGAACATCGTCGCCTTCGAGTTCATCCAGATCAAATCGGCGCGGATCATCTTCGACGCGGTGCTGAAGCGCGTGCTGACCGCGATCTTCGAGGAGCACGGCGTCGTCGTCACGCTGGTCGACGAGGCCAAGGCCGAGCTGATGGATCTCTGCATCGCCGAGCTCGGCGATGGCGGCCGCGGCATCGGCAACAAGATCGAGACGCATTTCATCAACCCGATGGCGCGGCTGCTGTTCCAGCGCGATCAGGAGTCCCACATCGCGGTGCAATCGGTGCGCCTGGAGGGCAACGAGACCGTGCTCGACCTCGCCGCCCCCGCAGCCGCCGCCGAGTGATCCGCCCCCAGCGGCCGACCGCGATGCCCGCGACTCCCGGGTCGCGCCGGCGCGCGCCCTGTGGTATCTCCGCCATGCCAGTGTTGGACATTTGAAACAACATCTGGAACTTGTACTTACGGCAACAAAGGACCACAAATATGAGCCTGCGCATCAACGACACGGCCCCCGACTTCACCGCCGAGACCACCGATGGCGAGATCTCGTTCCATGACTGGATCGGCGACGGCTATGCGATCCTGTTCTCGCACCCGAAGGACTTCACCCCGGTCTGCACCACCGAGCTCGGCACAATGGCGGGCATGAAGGACGCATTCGCCGCGCGGAACACCAAGATCCTGGGCATCTCGGTCGATCCGGTGGAGAGCCACCTGAAATGGAAGGCCGACATCCAGTCGGTCACCGGCAACGCGGTCGACTATCCGCTGATCGGCGATCCGGAGCTCAAGGTGGCCAAGCTCTACGACATGCTGCCCGCGGAGACCGCCGGCACCTCGGAGGGCCGCACCCCCGCCGACAACGCGACCGTGCGCAGCGTCTTCGTCATCGGGCCGGACAAGAAGGTGAAGCTCACCCTCACCTACCCGATGACCACGGGCCGCAACTTCGACGAGATCCTGCGCGCGATCGACTCGATCCAGCTGACCGCCAAGCACAAGGTGGCAACGCCCGCCAACTGGCAGCAGGGTGGCGACGTGATCATCACGCCGGCGGTCTCGGATGACGAGGCAACCGAGAAGTTTGGCAGCTTCGAGAAGAAGCTCCCCTATATGCGCGTGACCAAGCAGCCGGGCGCCTGATCCGGTACGGGCCGCCCATGATCGGGCGGCCCATCCCCGGCGGAGCGTCAGGCGGCCGCGCGGGCGAGGGCCGGGTAGTCGGTGTAGCCGTGCTGGTCCCCGCCATAGAAGGTGCTGCCGTCCGGCTCGGTCAGCGCTGCCCCGAGACGGAAGCGCTCCGGCAGGTCGGGGTTTGCGATGAAGGGCCGACCGAAGGTCACCGCATCGGCGCGGCCCCGCGCGATCCAGTCGACGGCGCGGGCGGCGTCGAAGTCCCCGTTGGCGATGTAGGTGCCCGACCAGATCGCGCGCAGCGTGTCGAGCGCGGCCGCCTGCTCGGGGCTGGCATCGATGCTCGGGAACTTCTCGACCACATGGAGATAGGCGAGCCCGAGCTTGTCGAAGGCGCGGTAGATCTCGGCGAAATTCGTGGCCGGGTGACTGTCGCCCATATCGTTGAAGGTGCCAAAAGGGGAGAGCCGGAGCCCTACGCGGTCGGCGCCCCAGACGCCCGCCACCGCCTCGGTCGCCTCGAGCGGCAGGCGCAGGCGGCCCTCGACCGAGCCGCCATAGGCGTCGGTCCGGTGGTTGGTGCGGTCCTGCAGGAACTGGTCGAGCAGATAGCCGTTGGCGGCGTGCACCTCGACCCCGTCAAACCCCGCCTCCTTGGCGCGCTCCGCGGCGATCACATAGTCCTCGACCAGGCGCGGCAGCTCCTCGACCGCCAGCGCGCGGGGCTCGGACACATCGATCATCCCGTCGACGAAGGTCTGCGCATTCGCCCGGATCGCCGAGGGCGCGACCGGGGCCTGTCCGTTGGGCAGGAGCGAGACATGGCTGATCCGTCCGACATGCCAGAGCTGGAGCCAGATGCGCCCGCCCGCGGCATGCACCGCCTCGGTGATGCGCCGCCAGCCCTCGACATGGGCGTCCGAATGGATGCCCGGCGTGTTGATATAGCCCTTGCCCTCGGCCGAGATCTGCGTCGCCTCGGTGAGGATCAGGCCCGCTGAGGCACGCTGGCGGTAGTACTCGATCGCCATCTCGTGCGGGGTGCCGTCGGGATGCGCGCGGTTGCGGGTGAGCGGCGCCATCAGCACGCGGTTCGGCACCTCGGTGGCGCCGATGCGGAGCGGGCGGAAGAGGATGCTCGTGTCGGCCATGGGGGCCTCCGTTTCACAGAACTGTCATGGACGATCGGCAGTTGCGCAGGTCGCAGATGCACAATCGCGATGCGCAGATAACCACGGAGGCGGCGCTTTCAACGTCAGCCGCGGAGGCCGTGCGGCTCTGCTGCGATGCCGCAACGCCGATTGCGTCGGGGGCCGAACAGAATGCGCCGGCGGAGGGGCCCCCGCCGGCGCTCGATGGTCGATCGGTTGGGTCCGCTCAGGCCGCGGCGCGGGTCCGGCGCCAGCCGAGGAAGCCGAAGCCGCCGAGCGCGGCCAGCAGCAGCGCGAAGGGCGCCGGCAGCGGGATCACCGAGATCGAGATGTCGTCGATCGCCCCGGAGCCCTCGAACTCGAAGCTCACCGACTTCAGCAGGGTCGACTGGGTGTTGAACGCGGCCCGCTGCCCGTTCCCGACGCTCAGCGAGAGCGCAATATCCACGACATTGTCATTGATGTCGACGCCGGTGATGTTCAGCTCGTTGTTGCTGCTCTCGAAGTCGATATACGTGAGGCTGTTGAGCGTGAACGCCTCGTTATTGTCGAAGGTGAAGTTAATCGTGCCACCCCGCCGATCGTCGTCGGGCAGGTTACCGTTCGGGTTGTTGTTGACCTCTTGCGGACCAAAAATGATCAGCGCGTTGCCCTGTTCCGGATTGAAGAACGGCCCGAGGTCGTTGTCATTCCCGGTCGGGTTATCGGTATCGAAAATGCCGGCCTGGTTGGTTCCGCCATTGGCAATAGAGCGATTGCTGTCGGTCGTGACCGTGGCCGAGAAACCGTCAAAGACCAGCGAGTCGACAGCATCGCCAACGTTGAAGCCGCCATTGTCAAAGGTCTCAGTGAAGGCCTGCGCCGAGAGCGGCAACAGGGCAATCGTGCCCGCCGCAGCGAGCATCTTGAACTGGATCGACATATCCCACCTCTGTCTACGGAAACGCTATGTTCTCCCGGCCGACAACATGTCCCAAATTTGGTGCGATATCTAGATGTTTCAGAGTTGCAAAACGGGAATCTCTTTCTTGGACTGCCGCCGTCTTAATCAAGATCGCGTCGACCATGGGCGAGAACTTGCAAAATGAGAAGGACGCGCTGCCGCGATGGGCACACAAGAGGCCCGATCGCAGGGCCCGGCCTCAGGCGGCCTCGCGCCGAGTCGCCAGTCGGGCGAGATCCCGGGCGATGGCGAAGGCGCCCTTGAGCGTGTCGACCTCGCTCTGCCAGTCGCGCCGGACGATCAGCTTGTTGTCCTTGAGCCGGGCATGCTGGCTCGGATCGGTGAGATAGGCGGCGAGCCCGCCCGGATTGTCGAACTGGTCGTTGCGGAACTGGAGCGTCGCGCCTTTCGGCCCCGCGTCGAGCCGCGCGATGCCGGCGCGCCGGCACATGGTCTTGACCCGCACCACCTTGAGGAGCGTGTCGACCTCCTTCGGCGGCTTGCCGAACCGGTCGTGCAGCTCGGCCGCGAAGCCCTCGAGCTCCTCCCGGCTGTGGAGATCCGAGAGCCGCCGGTAGAGCCCGAGCCGGACATCGAGATCGGTCACGTAATCCTCGGGGATCAGCACCGGCACGCCGAGATTGATCACCGGCGCCCAGGTCTCGCCCTCCTCGACGACCCCCGCCTCGCCCGAGCGGATCTTGGCGATCGCCTCCTCCAGCATGTCCTGGTACAGCTCG
>CAYORO010000202.1:0-7112 GCA_964406355.1 uncultured Limibaculum sp. | reverse complement strand
GCCGGCGAATAGCCCATCGGTCGCCAGTCGAGCCCGCCCTCGAGGAGCATCGGCCGCCCCGCATTGCGCGCGCCCACATGGTTCTCCTCGATCTCGCGCACGAGGCGCTGGTATTGCTCCTCGCTCATCGCATCGCCGTTCTTCGAGCCGAAGACGATGGCGCCCGAGGGGCGCGCGGCGTTGTCGAGCAACGCCTTGGTCCATTTGAGCGCCGCGTTGTGGACGTCGAGCGCCGAGGCAGCGGCGGCGAGCGGCGACATGCCGTAATGGTCGTCGAGCGGGGCGAAGGCCTTGAGGTGCAGGATCGGCCGACTCTCGGCCGTCACCCGCCAGCGATGCATCGCCTGCCCGCAGCGATACTCGAACCCCTCGGGCCAGCCATCCTCGCCCGGGATCACCCGCATCCGGTCGGGCCGCAGCGCATGGAGCTCGCGCGGCAGGCCGAGGCTGTCGGGTGCTGCAGCCTCGAGATAGGCGTTCCCCGCAAGCTGGAGATGGCCGTAGACGCTCTCGAGAAAGCCGCGCCCGTCCTGGCCCGGATTGGGCTGGGCCAGGAGCCGCAGCACCGGGTGCTCGCTCTGGCGCGCGCCGTCCTCGTCGAGCATCAGCGGGATCGCCGCGGCCGCCTCGGCCACCATCCGCACGGCACGGAAGCCGATCACGTTCTCCTCATAGCCGGTCCGGATCAGCGAGACCTGGTCCCGCGGGCTCCAGACCGCGCGACCGAGACCGTGGAAGGCGAGCGCGGGCCCCGCGGCCGACGCCTTTTGCTCGCGCGGCGGGGTCGCCGCCGCGCCGAACAGTCGAAGCGACATGGTTCTCTCCTGCTTGGCCGGGTTGGGCCCTCAGAGCCCGCGGATCCGGGCCGGCCGGGGCTCCTGGCGGTCGATCGCGAGATCGGTGAGCGCCCAGACGAGCGCATCGAGCCGGTCGGGGCTCTTGATCCCGTCCGTGCCCCTCGGGCCGCCGGTGAAGCGGCACATCTGGTCCTCGAGCTTGGGGAAGGCGCCGACATGGCGCACCAGCCCCCGCTCGTAGAGGGCGGCGACGGGCTCGGCGCGCAGGCGCTTGCCGCGCGTCGCGCGCACCGCCCGGTAGCTCACCGCGGGCGCCACCTGGCGGAGCATCTCCTCCACCAGATCGCCGCCCTGGTTCACTTCGGCGACGACCCGGTCGGCGTCGAACTCCCGGTATGCCGCCGCAACGCCTCTTGCCCAATCATGCGGGCTTTTTCCCTGAGCTGAGCGATCAGCCAGGACATAAATCTCTTCAGCATCGGGTGTCCTTCCCATCACGAGGCCCGCGACGACGATCCCGCATTCGTCGGAGCCGGAATGCGCGGTGACCGGCGGGTCGACCGCCACCACCACGCGGTCGAGCGCAGGGGCATCTGCCACCCGCGCCCGCTCGATCATCCTGCGCGTCCAGAGCGCGCCCTCGGCCTCGGTGACGAGGAGGCCCTCGATCTCCTGCCGGCCGAGTGCCGTGCCGCCATAGCGGCGGTCGAGCTGCGCGAGGAAGCCGGGCGCGAGATTGGCCCGGTTCGCCTCGGTGCCCGCATGGGTGCTGACGGTCAGCGGATCGGCCAGCAGCTCCTTCAGAAGCCCGCAGTCCCGCGGCGTCGTCGTCACGATCTGGCGCGGATCGGCGCCCTCGGCATCGGCGAGGCGGAGGCCGAACTGGAGCATGTCCCAGGCCTCGCGCCCGCGCCGCCATTTCGCCAACTCGTCCGACCAGGCGCAGTCGAATTGCGGTCCGCGCAGCGCCTCGGGGTTGGCCGCGGAGACGAGCGCCGCCTCCGCACCGTTCGGCCAGATCAGCCGGTTGAGGCTCGGGCGGAACTCCGGCACCCGATCCGGGGGGGAGCAGGCGAGAATGCCGCTCTCCCCCTCGACCATCACGCCGCGCACCTGCTCGATCGTCTCGCCGAGCAGGCACACGCGCCGGCAGCGCCCGGGGTCGGACGGCCCCGGGCCCTCGACCTGCGCGCGGACCCATTCGGCGCCCGCGCGCGTCTTGCCGGCGCCGCGCCCGCCCAGGATCACCCAGACCCGCCAGTCGCCCTCGGGCGCCAGCTGGTGGCCCGGATGCGCCCAGAACGGCCAGAGCCAGCGCAGCGCCCCGAGCGCGTTGGGCGAGAGCCCCTTGAGGAAGGCGCGTCGCTCGGCCTCAGGCCGCGAGGCGAGCCAGGCGGCGGTCGATCTCGGCACGGGCCTCCTCCAGGTCGATGGCCTGCGCCTGCCGCTCGGCCTTGCGCAGGCCCAGCTTGGTTTCGATCTCCAGCACCGTGCGCAGGGCGGCCTGGTTCTTGGTGACGAGGTCGCGGACCGTGCGCAGCCGGTCCTCCTCCTCGGGGTCGATTTCGGTCCTCCAGAGCCGATCGATCTCGTGCTCCAGAAAGTCCCTGACATCGGCGAAGACGCGTTGTGCATGGGCGAGCGTCTCTTCGAGACCCTGGCCCTCGCACGCCTCACCTCGCCGACCGACCAGCTTGTCGATCGTCGTTCTCACGAGCGTGCCTTTCGGACTGCGCAAGACAAAAAAGCGAGCCCCCCGGCCCGCCTCCGCCCCATGCGGAAGGTCTTGCTGGCGCCCCGCAGCGGCCCGCCCCCGAGCCACTTATCGGAGCATGGCTGAAGGTGTACGCCTCAGCGTGCGGAAAGTCAAGAAGTTTTTAGTAAACAGAGAGTAAATTTGGTGTTTACGATTTGGTAATACTTGCGACGGGTCGGTCGCGGAGCCAGCGGGTCGCGAGACACCACCAGAAGAGCAGGGGCGCGATCAGCGGGCCGGGCCCCGGCAGGCCGTAGCGCACCCAATGATCCGCCAGGGCGACAGCGACCAGGAGCAGCCGCTCGCCCATTGGGACGCCCCGCGCGAGCCCGTCGCGCAGGAGGAAGACGGCCCCCAGCACCACGATCGCGCCGTCATAAACATAGAGCCGAGGCGTCACCACCGCGGCCGCGAAGAGCAGCAGCGCCGCTTTCGCTGCCCCGGAGAGCATCGGCGACCGCCAGGCCAGAACGCAGGCGGCGAGCGTCGGCAGCGCCACCAGCGCGTGCAGCAGGATCGCCGTCTCATAGGAGAGCCCCAGATGGCGGAGCGTGCCATAGGCGCTGAGATAGAGGGGCCAGAGATGGTCCCACCCCTCGGCGCCGCGAAAGACGGCGCCGGCCGAACCCGAGGCCTCGAGGAAGGCCGGCCACACCTCGACGCCCGCGGCAAGGGTCGCGAGGCCGAGGAGCCCCAACCCGGTCAGGACCGCCGCTGCCAGCGCGCGCCATCGCCCGGTCGCGGCGAAAACCATAGGCACCGCGAGCAGCATGGGCGGCTTGATGCTGGCGACCGCGAGCGCCGCGCCGGACAGCATCGGTCGCCGCTCGAGCGCCAAAAGCGCCACTCCGAGGAGGGACGCCACCAGGAGGCTCAATTGACCCCCGGCGAGGCTGTAGCTCGTCGCGCTCGCCGCGAAGGCCAGGATCGGCGCGGCGGCCCGCGGCAGGATCGCCCAGGCGACACCGGCGAAAAGCACGAGGCTCGCGAGGTCGAAGGCCGCCATCGCCCACCAGAGCGGCAGGGCCGACAACGGCCACACTACCAGGACCGCATGGGGAGGGTACCACCATGGCAGCGCGAAGCCGGGCATCGATGCGCCCATCGCCGCCTCCTGGGCGGCATGTTGGGCAGCCGCGTCATAGGCGCTCGCGGCATCGCCGGCCCGTGCGAGCGCACTGGTAGCCCAGAAGGTGACGAAGTCGGGCGCCTCGGCCACCACACCGCCCGCGAGGATCGGCGCGATCACGCCCCAGGCGATCAGCGCGGTCGTCAGCCCGCTCATCAGCGCGAAGAGGACCGCGCCGGCGGTGACGCGCCCCTCGGTGATCCAGCGCCCTTCGAGGAACGCCCGGATCCCCGTCATCGGATGCGGCTCATCGGGCACGGCTCATCGGGCACGGCTCATCGGGCGCGGCTCGTCATGCGCAGCTCACTCGGTCGCCTTGCCGCTCCGCTGGGCCGCACGCCGGCGCGCCTGGATGCGCCGCCAGACGCGGACATTGGCGTTGTGCTCGGCCAGCGTCTCGGCAAAGACGTGCCCGCCCGTGCCGTCGGCGACGAAGAAGAAGAACGGGGTGTCCTCGGGGTCGAGCGTCGCCTCGATCGCTGCGCGCCCCGGGTTGGCGATGGGCGTCGGCGGCAGACCGTCGATCTGGTAGGTGTTCCACGGTGTCGGCTGGCGCAGCTCCGGACCCGTCGGCGGGCGGTCGAGTGCGCCGACCCCCTCGATCGCCCCATAGACGACGGTCGGGTCGGTCTGGAGCCGCATGCCGCGGCGCAGGCGGTTGACGAAGACCGAGGCGACGCGGCCGCGCTCCTCGGGCAGGGCCGCCTCCTTCTCGACGATCGAGGCGAGGATCAGCGCCTCCTCGGGGCTCGCGAGCGGCAGGCCCTCGGCGCGCGCCGCCCAGGCCTCGGCAAGGATCGCCCGCTGCGCCGCCTGCATCCGGCCGATCAGCACCTCGCGCGCGGTGCCGCGGTCGACGAAATAGGTCTCGGGCGCGAGGCTCCCCTCGGCCGGGACTGCCGCGATCTCGCCGGTGAGCGTGTCGGTCGCGCGGAGCAGCTCCACCACCTCCCAGCTCGTCAGTCCCTCGGGCACGGTCACGGCATACTGGATCGAGCGGCCGGTGGTGATCAGCTCCTCGATCTCCGCGAGCGAGGCGTCTGCCGGGATCGCATACTCGCCCTGCTTCACCACGCGGCCCGTGCTGCGGAGATGCATGTTGAGGAGGGCCGCGCCGTCGAAGAGGCCGAAGACCGTCCGCTCCGGCAGCACGCCTGCGGCCTCGAGCGCGTCCACGGCCTCGGAGGCGGTGTCGCCCGCCTCGATCGCCACGATCGTCTCGGAGCCCGTGGGCCCAGGCGCGACGAAATCCCGCTTGCCCTGATGGACGGCGGCGATCACGGCCACGAGCGCGACGACAAGGAGCGAGAGGACGTTTGCCGCGATG
Source organism: uncultured Limibaculum sp. (assembly GCA_964406355.1). Taxonomy (GTDB): domain Bacteria; phylum Pseudomonadota; class Alphaproteobacteria; order Rhodobacterales; family Rhodobacteraceae; genus Thermohalobaculum. The sequence goes on along the minus strand of CAYORO010000202.1, from coordinate 2,103 downwards.
TGGCGCATGGGTCCTCCTCCGCCGTCAGAGCCTGCCGAAGATCACGCTCGCATTGGTGCCGCCGAAGCCGAAGCTGTTGGAGAGCGCGACCCGGATCTCGCGCTCGCGCTTCTCGAGAGGCGCGAGGTCGATCGGGGTGTCGACGGACGGATCCTCGAGATTGAGGGTGGGCGGAGCCACCTGGTCGCGGATCGCGAGGATCGAGAAGATCGCCTCGATCGCGCCGGCTGCGCCGAGGAGGTGCCCGGTGGCCGATTTGGTCGAGCTCATCGTTACCCTGGGCGCGTGCTGGCCAAGGAGCCGGGCGACGGCTGCAAGCTCGATCTCGTCGCCCATCGGGGTCGAGGTGCCGTGGGCGTTGACATAATCGACCGCCTCGGGCTCAAGCCCCGCGGAGCGGAGCGCCGCCGACATCGAGCGATAGCCCCCGTCGCCATCCGGCGCGGGCGCGGTGATGTGATAGGCGTCGCCCGAGAGGCCGTAGCCGAGCACCTCGGCATAGATCCTCGCGCCGCGCGCCTCGGCATGCTCGAGCGCCTCGAGCACCAGCACGCCTGCGCCCTCGCCCATCACGAAGCCATCGCGCTGCCGGTCATAGGGGCGCGAGGCGGCCTCGGGGCGGTCGTTGAACCCGGTCGAGAGGGCCTTGCAGGCGCAGAACCCGGCGACCGAGATCTCGCAGACCGGGCTCTCGGCCCCGCCCGCCAGCATCACATCGGCATCGCCATAGGCGATCAGCCGCGCCGCGTCGCCGACGGCATGGGCGCCGGTCGAGCAGGCGGTCACCACCGCGTGATTGGGGCCGCCAAAGCCGTAGCGGATCGAGACCTGCCCCGAGCAGAGATTGATCAGCGCGCCCGGGATGAAAAAGGGCGAGACGCGCCGCGGCCCCTTCTCCTTGAGCGTGACGGCGGTTTCGGCGATCGACTCGATCCCGCCGATGCCCGAGCCGATCAGCACCCCCGTCCGCGCCCGAGCGTCGGGGTCTTCCGGCCGCCACCCGCTGTCCTCCACCGCCTGCTCGGCGGCACAGAGCGCATAGGTGATGAAGCGGTCGATCTTGCGCTGATCTTTCGGCGCGACCCAGTCACTGGCCTTGAAGGTCCCGTCCGTGCCGTCGCCGAGCGGGATCTCGCAGGCGATCTGCGCGGGCAGGTGGGTCGCATCGAAATGCGCGATCCGCCCGGCGCCCGAGCGCCCGGCCAAGAGCCGTCGCCAGCTCTCCTCGACACCGCAGGCGAGCGGCGAGAGGAGACCGAGCCCGGTCACCACGACCCGTCGCATGTCCCGGTTCAGCATCGGCTCAGGTCCCTGCGGTCGCGACCGACCTCAGGCCTCGGCCTTTTCGCTGATGAACTTCACCGCGTCGCCGAAGGTCTGGATGCTCTCGGCCGCGTCGTCCGGGATCTCGATGCCGAACTCCTCCTCGAAGGCCATCACCAGCTCGACCGTGTCGAGGCTGTCTGCGCCGAGGTCGTCGATGAAGCTCGCCTGCTCCGTGATCTTGTCCTCCTCCACGTCGAGGTGCTCCACCACGATCTTCTTGATGCGCTCGGCGATGTCGCTCATGTTCTCTCCTCGGTCGATCGGCCGGTGGCGGCCGTGTAACGGTCTCTGCTCTGGGGCGCAATGCCGCCAGGACTGATGTCTCCGATGGTCCTGGGAAGGCGGCGCGCGATGCCTCGGTCGGTCATGCGGCACCTCGGTCGCCGGTCCCTTATCAACAGTTCCCGGGGGGCGCAATCCGTCTTCGGCGCCCGACCCCGCCGGTCGGTGCGGTTCAGATCATCGCCATCCCGCCATTCACGTGCAGCGTCTGGCCGGTGACATAGGCGGCCTCCTCCGAGGCCAGGTAGACGGCGGCCGTTGCGATCTCCTCGGCGCGCCCCATGCGGCCGGCCGGGATCGCGCCGAGGATCCGGCCCTTCTGGTCGTCGGTCAGCTTGTCGGTCATCGCGGTTTCGATGAAGCCGGGCGCCAGGCAGTTGACGGTGATCCCCCGGCTCGCGACCTCGGCCGCCAGCGATTTCGACATGCCCGCGAGCCCGCCCTTGGCGGCGGCATAGTTGCCCTGGCCCGGATTGCCGGTGTGGCCGCCCACGC
>CAYORO010000201.1:0-7113 GCA_964406355.1 uncultured Limibaculum sp. | reverse complement strand
AGGTGGCGTTCGGCAGCAGCTCGGTCACGACCCCGGGAAATTCAAGCGTCTCTTCTTTGGCCATTGGTTCTCCGGCGGTGGGGGACGGCGCGGAACATGGTCCCTTCGCCCGCCGAAAGCAAGTGGCCCCGGTGCCAAGCCGCGCGCCGGGTGCGCAGATCGCTCAGGCCCGGGGGCAGGTGCGGGGGCAGGCGCGGGGGCGACGGGCGCCGATGGCCGCCGCCGCAAGGGTCGCGCCTGCGAGGACGAGAAAGACCAGCGGCCCGGTGCCGGCGGCGACCCCGCCGATCGCGGCGAGGGCGGGGGCGAGGGTGCGTACTCCGTCGAGGATCGTGGCGATGTCCATGGTGGCTCTCCCGGTGTCGGTCGCTTGGCCATGGTGATACCGCGCGCTGCGCAGGCGCCGGTGGACCGATGCGGGACCCGGGCGGATCGATGCGAGACCGCCGTGCCGTGGTGGGACAGGGCGCCGCTCAGCGGGCCGAGAGGGCGCAGAGCAGGGTGAAGAGGCGCCGTGCCGTGGCGTGATCGGTGTCGGCCCGGCCGATGAGGGCATCCGACAGCAGGTGGGCGCCCTCCTCGTGGATCGCGCGACGGTCGGTGTCGATCGCTTCGATCTCGGAGCGCGGGAGGTGCCGGACCGCCCCGAAATAGCGCTCGCAGACCGCGGCGTAGTCCTCGACCATGTCGCGGAGCACGGAGAGCGGGATCTCGAGGCGGACAGGCGGCCGCGCCCCGGGCGTGACTTCGAGGACGAGCCGCCCGCCCTCGAGCCCGACCGCGAGGCTGTATGGCCCGGCGACCGGCGGGTCGGTCAGGCGAAACCGGTTGTCCTCGGCGAGATCGTAGAGCGCCAGGTCGGTCTCCTGCTGTAGCTCGGGCGTTCGCGCCGGGCCGGCCCCGCGCAGCGCGACGCTCTGGATCCGGTCGGTGTCGCCAAAGGTGTCGCGATCGGCCATGGGCGCTGTCACGGCGTGTCCCGGCGGATCGCGACCGAGCGGGCATGGGCCGAGAGCCCCTCGGCCTCGGCCAGCGTCTCGGCGGCGGGTCCGATTGCCGCAAGGGCCTCGGGCGAGAGCCGCGCCACGGTCGTGCGCTTCAGGAAATCGAGCACCGAGAGGCCCGAGGAGAACCGCGCCGAGCCCGCCGTCGGCAGCACATGGTTGGGTCCGCCCACATAATCGCCCACCGCCTCGGGCGTGTGACGGCCGAGGAAGACCGCGCCCGCATTGCGGATCCGGGCGAACAGCGCCTCGGGGTCCGCCACCTGCAGCTCGAGATGCTCGGGCGCGATCCGGTCGGCGAGCTCGGCGGCGACGGCGAGGTCGGGCACCGTGATGATCGCGCCATGGGTCCGCCAGCTCGCGCCGGCGATCTCGGCCCGCGGGAGCGCCTGGAGCTGGCGCTCGACCGCGCGGGCCACCGCCTCGGCAAGCTCGGGGCTGTCGGTGATCAGGATCGCCTGGGCCTGGGTGTCGTGTTCGGCCTGGGCGAGGAGATCGGCCGCCGCCCAGTCCGGATCGGTGCCGGCATCGGCGATCACCAGCACCTCCGAGGGCCCCGCGATCATGTCGATGCCGACGCGCCCGAAAACCTGGCGCTTGGCCTCGGCGACATAGGCGTTGCCCGGGCCGGTGATCACGTCGACCGGCTCAATCGGCCCCGCGCCATAGGCGAGTGCTGCGATCGCCTGGGCCCCGCCGACGCGCCAGACAGTGTCGACGCCGGCGATCCGGGCCGCGGCCAGGACCGTCGGGTTGAGCACCCCGTCGGGCGTCGGCGCGCAGATTGCGAGCCGTCCGACACCGGCGACCCGCGCCGGCACCGCATTCATCAGGAGGCTCGAGGGATAGGCCGCGAGCCCCCCCGGCACATAGAGCCCGGCCGCCGCGACCGCCGTCCACCGCCAGCCGAGCGTCGCGCCGGTCTCGTCGGTCCAGGCCGCGTCCTCGGGCAACTGGCGCGCATGGAAGGCGCGGATCCGCTCGGCCGCGAGTTCGAGCGCGCGCCGCTCCGCTGCGCCGAGGCCTGCGACCGCCGCGTCGATCTCGGCCTCTGTCACCGCAAGGGTCGCCTCGGTCGCCTCCCATCGGTCGAAGACGCGGGTGCGCTCGATCACCGCGTCGATCCCGCGCGCGCGCACATCCGCGACGATCTCGGCGACGCGCGCATGGACATCCTCGCCGGCAGCCCGCTCCTCGGAGAGGAGTGCTGCAAGGCGCGTGTCGAAATCGGGCGCGGCGTGGTCGAGCATCTGCATCGGGGGCCTCCGTTGCGGTGCCGAAGTGCCTAGCGCCCGGGCGCGGGTGGGGCAACCCGGGCTCTCGCCCAAGCGTCTCTCCAAGGCTCGGCCCCTCGCCAAGGCTGGGCGCCTCGCCTAAGAGGGCGCGAGTGCCGAAAGGAGTGCCGCCGATGCCCGCCGAGACCCCCGCCCCGGATGCCCTCGCCGCCTGTTTCCGCGAGCTCGCGCTCGAGGCGGGCCGACAGATCATGGAGGTCTATGCCCGTGGTGAGGTCGAGGCCGTGGCCAAGGCGGATCAGAGCCCGGTGACCGAGGCGGATCTGGCGGCCGACCGGGTGATCTGCGACGGGCTCGCGGCCGCTTTCCCCGAGATCCCGGTGGTGACCGAGGAGCGCGCCGAGAGCCACGCGCTCGGTGCCGCGCCGCGCTACTTCCTGGTCGATCCGCTCGACGGCACGAAAGACTTCGTCGCCCGCCGCGGCGAGTTCACGGTCAACATCGCGCTCGTGGAGGCGGGGCAGCCCGTGGCAGGGGTCGTCTATGCGCCCGCGGTGGGGCGGCTCTTCCTCGGGATCGCGGGGCAGGCGACGGAGGAGCGCGACGGCAACGGCGCCGCACAGCCGATTCGCGTCGCCACCGCCGACTCGGGGGCGCTCCGGGTGGTGGCGTCGAAGTCCCACCGCGACGCCGAGACCGACGCCTATATCGCGCGCTACACGGTCGCGAGCTTCGTCGCCGCGGGCTCCTCGCTCAAATTCTGCCTGCTCGCGGCGGGCGAGGCCGATCTCTATCCCCGCCTCGGGCGCACCATGGAGTGGGACACCGCGGCCGGCCATGCGGTCCTCGCGGCGGCGGGCGGGACGGTTCTGTCGCTCCCCGATCTCGCGCCCTTCGCCTATGGCAAGCCGGGCTGGGCCAACGGCGCCTTCCTCGCCCATGTGCCGGGTGTCGTGCCGGTGGTGGCGTGAGCGTCGCGCTTGTCATCCCGGCGCGCTACGCCTCGAGCCGCTATCCCGGCAAGCCGCTCGCGCCGCTCAGAGGGGCCGGGGGCCGGGCGAAGACCCTGATCGAGCGAAGCTGGGAGGCCGCGTGCGCAGTCCGCGGCATCGATCTCCGGGCGGTGGCGACGGACGATTCGCGGATCGCCGAGGCGGCGCGGAGTTTCGGCGCGCCGGTGCTGATGACCTCGCCCGACTGTCGCAACGGCACCGAGCGCTGTGCCGAGGCGCTCGCCGCCCTCTCGCCCGAGCCCGAGATCGTCGTCAACCTTCAGGGCGATGCCCCGCTCACGCCGCCCTGGTTTGTCGAGGCGCTGGTCGCGGCGATGGCGGCGGACCCGGCGCTTGGCGTCGCGACGCCCGTGCTGCGCTGCGACACAGCGACACTCGCGCGGCTGCGGGCCGACCGGGCGGCCGGGCGCGTGGGCGCGACCACGGCGGTCTTCGGCGCAGATGGACGTGCGCTCTATTTCTCCAAGGAAGTGATCCCGTTCCTGCCCGATCCCGCCCCCGAGCCGCCACCGGTGTTCCACCATGTGGGTGTCTATGCCTATCGCCCGGCGGCGCTCCGGGCCTACGTGGCGCGGGCTCCGGGGCGGCTCGAGACGCTCGAAGGGCTCGAACAGCTCCGATTCCTCGAGGCCGGGGTCATCGTCGGCTGTGTCGAGGCCGAGGCCCACGGCGCGGAGTTCTGGGAGCTCAACAACCCGGGCGACGTGTCGGTCATAGAGGCCGCCCTTGCCACGCGCGGGATCCCCTGAGCGATCCGATGCGGCTTCGTCACGCAGGCGCACACATCCGGAGGCTCGCCGCAATCCCGCCTTGATGTCACCCGAAACTTCGCGATGTTTGGGTGCAGGTGCGAACTGGTGTGGAGCAGGTCCCATGGGACAGAGAGTGACGAAGGCGGTCTTTCCGGTGGCGGGTCTCGGGACCCGGTTCCTGCCGGCGACCAAGGCGATGCCGAAGGAAATGCTGACGCTCGTCGATCGGCCGCTCATCCAGTACGCGATCGACGAGGCGCGGGCGGCCGGCATCGAGGAGTGCATCTTCGTGACGGCCAAGGGCAAGAGCGCGCTCGAGGACTATTTCGACGCCGCCCCCACGCTCGAGCGCGAGCTGCGCGAGAAGGGCAAGACGGCGCTCCTCTCCGAGGTCGAGAACGCCACGATGCCCTCGGGCGCGATCGCCTATGTGCGCCAGCAGGAGGCGCTCGGCCTCGGCCACGCGGTCTGGTGCGCGCGCCGGCTGATCGGCGATGAGCCCTTCGCCGTCATCCTGCCCGACGATGTGATCGCGGCGCCGGTGCTCTGCCTGCGCCAGATGGTCGATGTCTATGAGAGCCGGGGGATGACCGGCTGCATGGTCGCCGCGATGGAGGTGCCGCTCGAGAAGACGTCGAGCTACGGCGTGCTCGACATCGCCGAGGACCAGGGGCGCCTCGTGCGCGCCGCCGGACTGGTCGAGAAGCCGAAGCCCGAGGTCGCGCCGTCGCGCACCGCGGTGATCGGGCGCTACATCCTGACGCCGCAAGTGCTCGAGAGCCTCGAGGCCATGAAGCGTGGCGCGGGCGGCGAGATCCAGCTGACCGACGCCATCGCCGAGCAGGTGAGCGCAGGCCGGCCGGTGCATGGCTATCGGTTCGAGGGCGAGCGCTTCGACTGCGGCTCCAAGCCCGGCTATCTGCGCGCGACGGTGGCGTTTGCGCTCCAGCGACCGGACCTCAATGCCGAGTTCGCGGCGTTCCTCGCCGAGACGGTGGAGACGCGTCTCCCCGCCGAGTGACGCTCCTGACGCGGCCCGTGTTTTCCGGGCGCCGCGTCGGGCCGATCAAGACTGGCCCCGTCCCGCGCGGCGCGCGGCCGGTGGCGCGGCGGCTGGACCGGGGCCCGGTGGCCACCGGCGCACAGGGTGGCCGCCCGCCGCGCGCGAGACCTCGGCACTGGCGGGCCGCTCGACGCGGCGGCCCCTGAAGCGACCATCGAAGGGCGGCTCAGAAGGTCTGGTCGTAGGCGCCGACCGAGGCTTCGGTGCGGATCACCCCGTCGAGCGCCTCGAAAATGGCGCGCAGCTCCTCCTCGGAGCGCGGGCTCTCGCACACGACCACGAGGTTCGGCGTGTTGGACGAGGCCCGCACCAGCGCCCAGGCGCCGCCCTCGAGCATCACACGGGCACCGTTGACCGTCACGACCTTCTCGATCTTGAGCGGCCCGAGGCTCTCTCCCGCCTCGCCCATGCCGACGAGCTTGGACTGGAGCCGCTCGATCACGGCGTATTTCTCCTCATCGGCACAGGCGGGCGACATCGTCGGCGTCGAATAGGTCACCGGCAGCGCCCGACGCAGATCCGACAGCGAGCGTCCGGGATTGTTGTCGAGCAGCCGGCACATCTCGACGGCCACCCGCAGGCCGCAGTCGTAGCCCCGCCCGATCGGCGGCGCGAGGAAGTAGTGGCCCGACTTCTCGAAGCCCGCGAGCGCGCCGGTCTCCTTCACCCGCCGCTTCATGTGGCTGTGGCCGGTCTTCCAGTAGTCCGCCACCGCGCCGGCCGCGACCAGCTCGGGATCCGAGGCGAAGAGGCCCGTCGACTTGACGTCGGCCACGAAGCGCGCGCCGGGGTGCCGCTTCACGAGGTCGCGCGCGAGGATGACGCCCATCTTGTCGGCGAAGATTTCCTCGCCCGTGTCGTCGACCACGCCGCAGCGGTCGCCGTCGCCGTCGAAGCCGAGCGCGAGGTCGGCGCCGCTCTCGCGCACCGCGCGCGCCATGTCGTGCAGCATCTCCATCGCCTCGGGGTTCGGGTTGTAGTGCGGAAAGCTGTAGTCGGGCTCGACATGGAGCGGCACCACCTCGGCGCCGATCCGCTCGAGCACCTCGGGCGCGACCCAGCCCGCGGTGCCGTTGCCGCAGGCGCAGACCACCCTGAGCGGCCGGGAGAGCCGGACATCGCCGACGAGATCCTCGATGTAGCGCTCGCGGATGCCGGGCACCGGCCGGAGCCGCCCGCCGTCGCGCAGCTGGCCGAGCCCCTCGAGCACGATCTGGCGGAGCCGCGCCATCTCGGCCGGACCGTGGGTCAGCGGCCGGTCGCAGCCGATCTTGACGCCCGTCCAGCCGTTCGGGTTGTGGCTCGCCGTGATCATCGCCACCGCCTGCGCCTCGAGATCGAACTGGGCGAAATAGGCCATCGGCGAGAGCGCGACCCCGATGTCGAGCACCTCGGCGCCGCCCGCCATCAGGCCGGTGACCACCGCCTGCTTCACCGGGAGCGAATAGGCGCGGTAGTCGTTGCCCACCACGACCCGCGCCGGCAGCCCCATCTCGTGGAGCTGCGTCGCGAGGCCGAGCCCGAGCGCCTGGAGCCCCATCAGGTTGACCTGCTCGGGGAAGCGCCAGCGCGCGTCATACTCCCGGAAGCCGGTGGGCGTGACCATCGGCCGGGTGAGCTCGGCGACGGTGTTGGTCTCGACAGTGGTCAGCGGCGGGTCGGTCAACATGGGCACGCTCCAGGGTGATGGTGTCGCTGTGAAACTTCGCGCGCCCCCTATGCCAGGAGCGTGGCTTTCGTGAGGCGGTCGAGCTCGGCGAGCCCTTCGAGGAGCCGCCCCATCTCGGCAAGCGGGATCATGTTGGGCCCGTCGGACGGCGCCCTGTCCGGATCTGGATGGGTCTCGATGAAGAGCCCCGCGACACCCACCGCCACGGCCGCGCGCGCGAGCACCGGCGCATGCGCCCGGTTGCCCCCCGAGGCGCCGCCGAGGCCGCCCGGGGCCTGCACCGAATGGGTCGCGTCGAAGACCACCGGGTAGCCCGTCGCGGCCATCTGCGGCAGGCCGCGCATATCGACCACCAGCGTGTTGTAGCCGAAGGAGCT